>JBJFGP010000070.1:0-21123 GCA_051892815.1 Kiritimatiellia bacterium
CTATCTCGTCTCTCTGGAGAGCCGCCAGGCGCGCATGACTGCCCTGATGCAGGAGCGCAAAGCCGGTCGCTTTCTGGGGCAGGATGTGGCGATGGGGGATATGAACATGACCCTCATCCGCACCAAGCTCGGCCGCTCGATTCTGCTGGCGCACGATGTCTCCAGCGCCCGCCCCTACACGCGCTACAACACCATCGTTGGCACCAAGGGCATCCTTGCCGACTTCCCCTACCGCGTCACCTTCGAGGATCGCCTTGGCACCAAGACGACCCACGGCTTCTTCCCTCCGAACAAGGCCGAGGAGGTCCGTCAGCGCTACATGCACCCGCTCTGGAAGCAGACCGGCGAAATCGCCCAAAAGGTCGGCGGCCACGGCGGGATGGACTTCCTGATGGATTTGCGCTGGTGCTACTGCCTCTTCAACGGGCTGCCGATGGACATGGATGTCTACGACCTGGCGGCGTGGTGTTCGATGTGCGAGTTGACCGAGCGTTCGGTGCGCCGCGGCTCGCAGCCCCAGAAGGCAATCGACTTCACGCGCGGCGCCTGGCGCCATACCCGCCCGCTCGGGCTCGAATCGTTCGATATGTCGAAGGTTCGCCTCATCAACCCGTCGGCTGATCCCAACGCCCTCAAGGTCTGATGCCCACCTCATTCTGAGGCGCTCTCCCCGCGCGGGAGGGCGCCTTTTTCTCTCTCCGCGTCCCCTGCCGGCACAAAAAAGGCGGAGCCCAGGGGGATGGACTCCGCCGTGCCAAATCCGCGGGGAGTACTTGGTTCGCACACCAACAACGCAGGGTGTATGTTCGTTGTAAGGGAAACCTGCGTCAAAGACCTCGCGAAGGCACGCCATTAAACTACCATTTATTTTATCCCTGCGCAAGCCGTTTCCGCATTTCCCCGCCGGAAATTTTTCCCGCCTTCCGCCCGGCCGCCCGGAATGGTGCCAACCATCGTCCCCGACAGCTGCCCGAGACCGCCCCCCACTCCTGCCAACCCCTTGCTCCCGAAGATGGCAACCTCCGGCGCATTGCGATTGCAATCTCCCGCCAAATCCGCTATGATGAAAAGCCATCCCCATCCAGGAACACCCCATGCAGAAAGCCATCCTCAAACCCCATCGCGACTACCCCATCCGCCACGGCCACCCCTGGGTCTACAGCGGCGCGCTCGCAACCGAACCCGATGCCGCCCCCGGCGAAACCGTCGAAGTCCGCTCCCACACCGGCGAAGCCCTCGGCTATGCCGCCTGGTCACCCCACTCCCAAATCCGTCTCCGCCTCTGGACGGCCAGCCCCTCCGACCCCGTCGCCGACAGCGACCTCGTCGCGCGCATCGATACCGCCATCGCCCGCCGCCAAGCCCTCCTCGACGACCCCCAGACCACCGGCTGCCGCCTCGTCAACGCCGAAGGCGACCGCCTTCCCGGCATCGTCCTCGACCGCTACGGCGAAAGCCTCGTGCTTCAACTCACCACCGCCGCCGCCCAGCGCCTCAAGCCCGCCATCGTCGAACGCCTGGCCGCCCGCCCCGGCGTCCGCACCATTTGGGAACGCTCCGTAGGCGACTCCGCCCTGCGCGAAGGCATCCAGCCAACCGACGGCCTGCTCTGGGGCGAGCCGCCCGCCCCCGGCGCCACCTTCCTCGAAAACGGCTTGACCTACCGCATCGACATTGCCGCCGGGCACAAGACCGGCTTCTACCTCGACCAGCGCGACAACAGATGCCTCATCGGCACCCTCTCAAAAGGCCTCCAAGTCCTCAACACCTTCTGCTACACCGGCGGCTTCGGACTCGAAGCACTCCGCGCCGGCGCCGCCCAGGTCGACCAGGTCGACTCCTCCCCCGAAGCCCTCGCCCTCGCCGAAGAAAACGCCCGCCTCAACGGCCTCCATGACCCCCGCCATACCCTCCACTGCGCCAATGTCTTCGAACACCTCCGCCGCCTCCGCGACGCACGCGCCCGCTACGGACTCGTCATCCTCGACCCCCCCAAATTCGCCGACCGCAAAACCCAACTCCAGAAAGCCCTCAGAGGCTACAAAGACATCAACCTCCTCGGCATCAAACTCCTCGCCCCAGGCGGATACCTCGCCACATTCTCCTGCTCCGCGGCCATGGATCCCGCCACCTTCCGCCAAATCATCGCAGACGCCGCCTGCGACGCCCGCCGCCCACTCCAAATCATCCGCGAACTCCAGCCCCCCCAAGACCATCCCCAACTCCTCGGCTTCCCCGAAGGCAACTACCTAAAAGGACTCCTCCTGCGCGCACTATGAACCACACCTACACCCTTTGCCGCCTCCACTTCGCCCCAAACGCAGACAAAACCGACATCCTCTGCACCCTCGAACGCCTGGAGAGCGCCGACAGCATCCCCCCGCTGCTCCAGCGCCGCACCGCCCTCGGCGGCAGCCAAATCCCCCCAGACTTCCTCCAGGATCGCCTCCTCGTCTTGAGCCGAAACACCCTCGCGACAGTCCCCCAAACACCCCCCAAAACACCCATCACCTCCACCCAACTCGTCCACCTCCTCCCCCACGACCTCGCCACCGATCCCCCTCGCGACTAGACACCGCCAGCCCCAAAACAAAACGCCCCGCCGCATCAGCGGCAGGGCGTTTTCGCGGTTGCCTCCCGGCAACCTAGTGCTTGAACGAACGCTGCTCCGTGAACATCATCGGAATCCCGTGCTCGTTGCACAAGTCAATCACATCCCAGTCCCGAATCGCCCCGCCAGGCTGGACGATTGATGCAATCCCCTCGCGGATGCCCACTTCTGCCCCGTCGCGGAACGGGAAGAACGCATCCGAGACCATCGCACACCCCGGCAGATTCCCCCGGCGGGCGCGAGCCTCCTCCAGACATTCCCCCTTCTTCGTCTCGTCCGCAAGCTCGTTGAACGGCGTGTGGAACCGCTCCCACGCAATCCAATCGGCCAACTTCGTGTAGGCCTTGTCCCGCGCAATCTCCGCCACCCCAACGCGGTCTTGCTCCCCCGTCCCGATACCCACCGTCGCCCCGTCCTTGACATAGAGCACCGAGTTGGAAGTCACCCCAGCCTCCACCAGCCAGCCAAAGAGCAAATCGTCAAGCTGCTGCGCCGTCGGCTTCGTCCGAATGGCGTGAACCGTCCCGCCCTTGTCCGTCGCCGAAGCCAGTTGCAAGTCCGACGCCTTCCGCGCCGTTGGCACGAACGAGGTCTGCGCGACCAAACCACCGTCGATGAGACTCTTGAAGTCCACAAAGTGCTCCGGGGCAAACTCCGCCAGCCGCGCCATGTTCCCGATGCGCATCACCCGCAGATTCTTCTTCGCCCCGAAGATGCCCATCACACCCTCCTCGAACTCGGGCGCGACCACCACCTCGACATAGTTCTCTGCAATCAGCTTCGCAGTCTCCAAATCGCACGGACGGTTCAAGGCGATGCACCCGCCGAAAGCCGCCAGACGGTCCGCCCGGTTCGCCCGCTCGTAGGCCTCCGCAAGCGTCCGCCCCTTCGCCACGCCGCACGGATTGTTGTGCTTGACGATGACGCAGCAGGGCGTGTCCATCAGATAGCGCAGGATGTTCAGACTGTTGTCCGCATCCGTCAGGTTGATCTTCCCCGGATGCTTTCCCGACTGACGAAGTTCCGCGTCGGAAGCCAGATGGCGCCCCGGCTGGATGGTGGCGACCTCGCCCAGGGCAAGATTCCCCGCGACCAGCTTGTAGAGCGCGGCCTGCTGTCCGGGGTTCTCGCCGTAGCGGAGCCCTTTGCGCTGCCCGTCAATCTCCCAGGTGACCTTCTCGTACTGCAGCGTCTGGCGCTTGTCGCCGTCGATGAAGGCAATCTCCAGCCGCGGCGCGAAGTACTCGTCGAGGATGGTTTTGTAAGCGGTTTTGATGTCGTTGGTGGCCATAGTTGTGTGCGAATCCTTTCCCTCTGAATCAGGCCTCTTCGGATTCGTCGGCGTCCTCATCGGGGGCGTCCGTCGGATCGTCGACCGGGTCGGTGTCGGGGTCTGGCTCGGCTTGGCGTGTGGCGCGGCGGCGTCCGGGATCGCGCAGGTGTTGGAGGTAGCCGATCATCAGGTGGATAATCGAGGAGAGTTCGGTGTTGAACTCGGAAAGGGTCTCCGGGAGAATCGGGGAGATGTCGTTGAGCACATGCAGGTAGAACTGCGCCGCGTCGGCTGCGTCGCGGGCCTGGGTTGCCGTCTCAAGGGCCTTGAGGCGGGGCTGAAGCCGGGCCCGGCGGACGAGTTCGCCCATGCGGGAGACGGATTGCATCAGGCGCTCGGCCGCGAAGCGGTGTTCGGGGGCGTCGGCTACCAGCTGCTCCGCGAAGGCGATGGTTTTGACGGTCAGGGTGTAGGTTTTCTGGATGAGGGGGTGGTTGCGTTCCATGGCTAGATGTCGAGGTTTCTGACGTTGATGGCGTTATCCTGGATGAAGCGGCGGCGCGGTTCGACGTCGTCGCCCATCAAGAGGGTAAAGATGTAGTCGGCTTTGACTGCGTCTTCGAGACGCACTTTGAGCATCCGGCGTTTGAGGGGGTTCATCGTGGTCTCGAAGAGTTGCTCGGGGTTCATTTCGCCGAGGCCTTTGTAGCGCTGGATGGTCAAGCCGCGGCGACCGCGGTTGCGTACATAGTCGACGAGCCCGAGCAGGGAGTGGACGGGCACCTCTTTGTTGGCGTCGACAAGGGTCGCGATCGGGTCGGTGGCTCCTTCGGGAGCGGCCAGGTGGGCGGGGGTGAAGTTGTGCCCGAGGGCGGCGACGGCTGCGAATTCGCGGTCGAGGCGGGTGGCGTGGAAGGCCTCAAGCCAGGAGAAATCGCTGGCGACATTGGGGACATAGGCGGAGACTTGGGTGTCGGCCAAAACGACGGGTCGGCCGAGGGCCGCTTCGGCTTCGGCGCGTGCCTGTTCGAGTTCTTCCATGTTGGACAGGAAGGCGAAGCGGGCGTGATCGCCGTGGCCGTGGATGGCGACAATCCTGGGGAACTTGCCGTCTTTGGCGGCGGCGCAGTAGTCGGGCAGGGGAATGCCGTGGCGGGCGACGATGCCGAGGGTCTCTTCGAGGCTGCTGACGGCTTCGAGGATTTGGCGCAGGGGGTGGTCGATGAGTTCATCCTGTCCGGGGAGTCTCAGGCGCAGGTCGTCGGAGCCGAGGGCGAGGAGTTTGGTGGTGAGCTGGGCTTCGTTCTCGACATATTCTTCGCGCTTGTTGCGCGCGAGTTTGTAGAGGGGCGGCTGGGCGAGGTAGACGAAGCCGTTCTCGATGAGTTGGGGCATCTGGCGGAAGAAGAAGGTCAGCAGGAGAGTGCGGATGTGGGCGCCGTCGACATCGGCATCGGTCATGATGATGATCTTGTGGTAGCGCACCTTTTCGATGTTGAACTCTTCTTTGCCGAAGCCTCCTCCGATGGCGGTGATGAGGGAGCGGATTTCCTGGTTGTTGAGGATTTTGTCGATACGCGCCTTTTCGACATTGAGGACTTTTCCGCGCAGGGGGAGGATAGCCTGGATGCGGCGGTCGCGGCCGGATTTGGCGGAACCACCTGCGGAGTCGCCCTCGACGAGGAAGAGTTCGCACTGGCTGGGGTCGCGCTCGGAGCAGTCGGCGAGTTTGCCGGGGAGTCCGCCGCCTTCGAGACCGGTTTTGCGGCGGGTGAGTTCGCGGGCTTTGCGGGCGGCCTCACGCGCCTGGTAGGCGAGGAGGGCTTTGTCGACGATGCGTTTGGCTACGGCGGGGTTCTCGTCGAAGTAGGTTGCGAGTTGCTCGCCGACGAGGTTGTTGACGATGCCTTCGACTTCTCCGTTGCCGAGTTTGGTTTTGGTCTGACCTTCGAATTGGGGCTGGGGAACTTTGACGGAGACGACGACGGTGAGGCCGTCGCGGATGTCTTCGCCGGAGAGCGGGGGGATGTCTTTCTTGCCGCCGGACTTGGCGTCGGCGATGTATTTGTTGACGACGCGGGTCAGGGCGGAGCGGAAGCCGGAGAGGTGGGTGCCGCCTTCGTGGGTGTTGATGTTGTTGCAGTAGGAGGTCTCGATGGTGGAGTAGGAGTCGGTGTACTGCAGGGCAATCTCGGCGTCGATGCGATCCTTGGCGGCGTGAATGTAGACGACATCGTCGTGAAGGGGCGTCTTGTTTCGGTTGAGCCAACGGACATATTCGGTCAGCCCACCCTGGTAGAGGAAGGTCTCGTCGCGGTTGGGGATATGCAGGTTATCCCTGAATCGGATGGCAACTCCGGAGTTCAGGAATGCCAACTCCCGGAGGCGTTCGCTTAGTATGTCCCAGAGGAATCCCTCGGTATGAGTGAAAATCTGCGGGTCGGGGGAGAAGGTGACGGTGGTGCCGTGCTCTTCGGTCTCGCCCACGACCTGGAGAGGTGTCACGGGATGGCCGCGCTCGAAGCGCTGGCGGTGAATCTTGCCGTCGCGCCGAACCTGCACCTCCATCCACTCCGAAAGCGCGTTCACGCACGAGACGCCCACGCCGTGCAGCCCGCCCGACACCTTGTAGTTCGACCCGTCGAACTTGCCGCCGGCGTGCAAGGTGGTCAGGACAACCTCCAGCGCGGGGCGCCCTTCCGTCGGATGCATATCCACGGGAATGCCGCGGCCGTTGTCGTTGACGGTGAGCGAACCGTCGGGGTTGATGGTCACCTCCACATGCGAGCAGTAGCCCGCGAGCGCCTCGTCGATGGAGTTGTCGACTACCTCATAGACGAGGTGGTGGAAGCCGCGGATGCCCGTGTCGCCGATGTACATGGCCGGGCGTTTGCGCACCGCCTCCATGCCTTCGAGAACGGTGATGTTGGCGGCGGTGTATTCGCCGGGACGGGGAACCTTCTGGGCATCGTCAGACATGGTGAGCCTCTTGGAGGATTACTTGAAGTTGAGATAGCGCTGGGAGCCGCGGAGCCAACCGTTGGTCCACGCCGTGCCCGGGTCGAACTTGGCGGGAGACGAGGGATGGACATCGT
This sequence comes from Kiritimatiellia bacterium, assembly GCA_051892815.1. GTDB lineage: Bacteria > Verrucomicrobiota > Kiritimatiellia > RFP12 > DVOR01 > JAXFQS01. Next base: position 6,980 of record JBJFGP010000070.1, read on the forward strand.
CGGGCGTGTTCGGGAGGCGGTCGGGACCGCACGAGAAAAGGGTCGGAACCTGGGCGTCACCCTCGGGCGGAGCATAGACATAGGGCGTCCCGAAGGCGTCATTGTTGAAGCGCGTGATATAGGGTCCCTGCCACCGGTCGATTCCTTTGGGACCGCGCAGAAGCACCTTGAGCCCCTGCTCCTTCGTGGGCCACGCCCCGACATGGAAATGGTAGCGCCCGAGGGCAATCGCCAGCGTGTCAATCTCCCGAAGCTGACGCAGCATCGGACGGTTTCTGCGGGCCTCGTTCATCTTGTTGACCTGCCCAATCAGGCAGACTCCCAGCACGGAAAGGACAAACAGCGCGGCAAGGAGAATCCGCCGGTCGCGCAAAGCAGTCGGATCCGGCACAAAGCCCAGTTCCGTCCGCTTGCGCTCGGCGTCGCGGTGGATTTTGGCGATGGCCCGGCGCTTGCGGCGGCGAACCTCTATGGGCGGATGCTTGGGCGTCATGGGGCGGGAAAATGGCTGAGAATCTCCTCGACAGGCGCCAACCGCCCGCGGCCTCGGGTGCCGCAGGCAAGGTCGCCTTCGCTAGGCGGAATGAGGGTCGCGCCGCGCTCCAAAAGGGTCTGGAGATTGCGCTGCGTGGCGGGATTGTTCCACATACCGTCATTCATCGCCGGAGCGACGAAGATGGGGGCGCGGGTGGCAAGGGCCGCCGCCGAAAGAGGGTCGTCCGCGAGCCCCCAAGCCAACTTGGCTAGGACATTGGCGGTACAAGGTGCGACCAAAAGGGCTTGGCACCAAAGCGCGTTCTCGATATGCTCCGGGCGCCAGTCGCGAGGGGTTGCGTGGGGGAGCGTGACCGGGTTCCGGGCGAGAGTGGAGAGCGTCAGCGGCGTGATGAAGTCGCAGGCGGCCGCAGTCATCACGACGCGCACCTCGTGGCCGCGGCGAAGCAACCCGCGGACAATGTCGGCGGCTTTGTAGGCGGCGATTGAGCCGGTGACTCCGAGGAGGATTCGCATAAGGCTATTGGCTCTGGTGCTGGATGTCGCAGAGGCGGCGATAGGCCCCGCCCTGGGCGTAGAGTTGGGCATGGGTGCCGCGCTCGATAATGCGCCCTTTGTCGAGCACGAGAATCAGGTCCGCCTGGCGGATGGTGCTGAGGCGGTGGGCGATGGCAAAGACGGTACGGTTGGCCATCAAGTGGGTGATGGCCTGCTGGACTTGCTGCTCGGTGACGGTGTCGAGTGCGGAGGTGGCCTCGTCGAGCACGAGTATGGGCGGGTTGCGGAGAATGGCACGGGCGATGGCGATGCGTTGGCGTTCGCCGCCGGAGAGGACGAAACCTTTGTCGCCGACGATGCGGTTGTAGCCGTCGGGATGGCTGGCGATGAAGTCGTGGGCATTGGCGAGTTTGGCGGCCTGGATAATTTGTTCGAGCGTGGCCTCGGGCTTGCCGTAGGCGATGTTCTGAGCAATGGTGGTGTTGAAGAGAACGGTCTCTTGGGTGACGATTCCGATGAGGTTGCGGAGATCTTTGGGGTTGATTTGGTCGAGGGCGATTCCGTCGAGCGCGACGCGGCCGGAGGTGGGGTCGTAGAAGCGGCAGAGAAGGTTGGCGATGGTGGACTTGCCTGAGCCGGTGGAGCCGACGACGGCGACAGTCTGGCCCTTGCGAAGCTGGAAGTCGATGCCCTCGAGGGTGGTCTTGCCGGCGCCGTAGGAGAAGCCAACCTGCTCGAATGCGATGGCGCAGTCGAAACTCTTCTTGTCGACCGGGTTTTGGGGCTGCGGAAGGGCTGTGTCGAGATCGAGCAGGGAGTAGACGCGGGAGAGGGCGGCCCTACCGCGCTCGATGGAGGTTTGGAGTTTGCCGAGGGATTTGATGGGCTTGTAGGCGACGACGAAGGGGACGAGCAGGGGGAGAATGTCGGCGAACCCCTTGCCGCTCCAGTAGCAAATCAGCAGGAAGACGGCGGCCAAGAGGATGGAGGCGGTCTCGGTCACGGGGGAGACGAACAGGGAGAGGCGTTCGGCGCGGAGGGTGGTCTTGACAACCTGGCGGTTCTTCTCGGCGAAGCGGTCAATTTCAAGTTGTTCGGTGTTGCAGGCCTTGACCAGGCGGATGCCCGTGAGGTTCTCGACCATTCCCGACTGGAGCACGGCGCTGCACTCCATCATCCGCCGCGACCATTTGCGCACCCACTTGCCGATTTGGACGATGGGGTACATGCAGATGGGGTAGCCGATGACGGCTATGGCAATCATTCCCAGCAAGTCGTGTTCGATGGCGAAATAGATGACGAAGGCGAGGGAGACGAGGATTTCGAAGGGGGCCCGGCAAAGTTCGGCGATAGTCACCGACATCACGCTGTCGATTTGCTGGGGGTCGCCCAGCGCGCGGCTCATAATGCGCCCGACTTCGATGCGCCCGAAGAACGCCAGCGACTGCTCCTGCAAGTGGGCAAAGAGGCGGTTGCGAAGGTCTTTCACGACATGGACGCTGACCCAGCGCAGGCAGTAGTTATTGAGATAAACCGTCGCCAACCGGAAGAGCAGCACCAGCGGCAGCACCAGCACCGCCAGCAGCAGAAATGCCCCCTTGAATTCACCCTGGGCGTCCCGCACCTGAAGCCCCAGGTGGCCCGCCACCCGTTCCGTGCGCTCCAACCAGGCCGGCGTCTGGGGCGCCGCCTTCGGGGGGGCGACCTGCGCCTCGCCGCCTTTCGGAGCCTCCTTTGCCTGAACCGATGCCGCGTCTACCTGCTGCACCACGGCCGCAGGCGCCTGCAACTCCTCCAGTGCGGGCTTGAGCATCTGGAAAACCGGCAACCAACTCCCTCCCACGGCCATACCGCAGAGTACGCCGATGCTCAGCATCAGCCAGTACCGCCGAGCCGCCCGCCAGAGCCGTCCATAAACCTGCCGCGTGGAATAGTCGCGGTCAAACCACTCGTGTTCGGACGGAGTTTTAGCCATGCCAGATGTCGAAAATTGTATGCACTACCCTTTATTCTACCAAAACCAGGGGCGATTTGCAAGCCCAGCCGCCTATTCCCAACCCGTTTCCACCCCCTTGCCTTCGTCCGACAGCACCCCCTGTCTACGCTCCTTTGCCGGATGCCCCGCCTGAAGGGGGCGGTTGGGGACAACCAGGACGCCCTCGGAAAGTTATCGCCCGTGCTCTGTGCCACCGTCCTTATATAAGGTGTGGTGCTCCACTCGCCCCCGCTTCGCGTCGACTCCCATCCGTTCCAGCCCCCTCGCCAACCGCCTTCACACGCGCCCTGCCATCGGGGAACCAGGTGCTCATTCTCGCCGGGCGGTCTCGTCTACCCCCTCTTGGCGGCGGGCACTGAGGAAGAGAAAAAGGTCTGCCTAGCGGCCCCATCCTCAAAGGGCGACTTCCTTGTCGGCGGAACGATAAGGGGATGGAATCGGGATGACGATGCTTGTTGCGGATTTTAGGACACCTTTCTTTTGCCCGGTTTTAGAGGGCGGGATGAAACTCCTCATCCGCGATGGGGTTGACCTCAGGGCTCCTTCCTTGAGCCAGGTACTATAGGGAAAGGGAATAGCCATCCCAACCACGCCGCGCGCCGGGGTGGTACAACCCCCTAGGTGGCGCTGCTATAAGGCAGTTAAAAGGCATTACTGCTCTTATTTTGAGCAGTTATTTACTCAATCGACTATTATTTAGACAATTTAGCGCGCTTGTTGGGCGTTTATAGGGGTGGCACAGGGGTTGCAATGGAATCGGGAGGAAGGCAGGATGGTCTTGCCTAAGAGGATTGGATGATGAAGCAGACTCGTAGGGAAAAGGCTTTGATGGGTGCGTCGGCGCGGGGGGCGATCGCGGGCAGGATGGATGGATTTGGCGGTAGGGATTTGGGTCAGTTGGAAGGCAGGACGGAGTTGGAATCATACGGCGGTCTTGGGGCGGCGGGTACATTTGTCGGGAGTGGCTGGAAGCGTGCGGCGGCCTGTCTGGAAAGGGCTCTAGAGCAGGCGGGGATTGCTTTTGACCGGGGGGATTGGCGTCAGGGGCGGCGGCTGTCGGGTGTGTTGACTTTCGATGGGGAGGGGGTCGACTTGGCCAGTTGGCGGATTGAACTTTCGGCACTTGGGGTTGAGAGCCGTTTTGCCCTTCCGATTCATATTCCGGAGGCTTGCCGGTTGGAAGCGGCCCGCCTGGCGGCCGAGTGCAACTGGTCGCAAAGGTGGGGACGATTCCTGGTCGACATGGCGGGCGACGGGGCGGTTGTCTATGCAACCGGTCTGCCGCTTGGTGGCAGTGTGGAATGGGCGGAGATGGCCATCGAACGGTTGATTGATTGTCCCCTGGCGGCACTGTCGGAATGCGGGAATGGTTTCTTGGAATTGCTGCGGCAGGAGGCATTTGGCGAGGAGGAATCGCTTCCGGAGGTAGCCGTCGAGGAGACGGAAGAAGGGCAAAAAGGGGCCGCGCGCCCGGTCGGGGATGGGGTGGCGGCGGACTACTCTCTGAAGGGGCTCAATATCCAGGGCGCGGTCTCGCTTGAAGCCTTGGTCAGAGCGGTTCGGCGCTTTGTCCGGCAGGAGGAAGGTGTGGATGCACCGCGGATGAACATTCTACTCTCTGGGCCGAGCGGATGCGGGAAAACGGAGTTTGCCAAGTACTTGGCGCAGACGGTTGGGTTGCCGCTTCGGACGCTGACGCCTAGCGACCTGCTGCGGCCGTGTTCGGGCGAGACGGAGTGCCTGATTGCCCAAGCGTTCCGTCAGGCGGAAGCGGATCGTGCCCTCCTGTTCTTTGACGAGGTGGACAGTTTTCTTGCCAGCCGTGCGGAGGCGTCGCAACAGTGGGAACGGGTTCGGGTGAATGAACTGCTTCAGCAGATGGAGCGGTTCCGCGGGGTCTTTCTGGCGGCGACGAATCTGCCCGATTGCCTCGACCCGGCGGTGGCGCGGCGGTTCACCTTCAAGGTGCCGTTCGGGTATCTGACGACCTCGGGGAAGCGCCATTTCTGGGGGCGTTTCTTTGGCGGGGCGACTTCCGAGGAGACCTTGCGCCGGCTCGATTCGATACCCGATTTGGCGCCCGGGGACTTTCGCACGGTGCGTCAGCAACTGTGGTATCTCGACCGACCGGTCTCGGACGCCGATCGGCTCGACGCGTTGGCTCGGGAGGTCGCCGCGAAGCGAATCGCCCGTCCGCGCATCGGATTTTGAGCGCCCCCCCCTCTCTTTTTTGCCGATTGGGGCGAAAGGTTGCCACCTTCGGGGGCAATGGATAGGCAGGTTTCGGGGCGTGGGGTTGACAGGAATCGGTGGGAAAGGTTGGCACCTGCAGCCGCCGCGGGTAGGCATCTTTGGGATGCGCGGGAAAGAGGAGATTGGCAGCGAGATTGGCGCCCGGATGGAATGAGGCTGGCACGCTGGCGGATTTGGGCTTGACCTTCTCCGCCCTCTTGTGCTATGCTCCTTATAATCTGATTCCCCGTCAGACAATCGCGCCGTTTGTGCGAATGGCGCGATAAGATTGCCGGGTGCCACTTCCTCATCGGGAGTTGAATAAAAATGAGCAAATCCCTAGTGGTCGCGGCGGCGGTTTGTGCCGCCGTTTGCGCCCACGCCTTGAAACCGGACCAATTCGAGAAACGCTTCAGCCTGACCCTCTCCGAGGTTCCCGAGGCCGCGGTCGGTTGCCCCGCCGTGCTCCCCGTGCGCCTATCCGAAGAGACCATCGACGGCTTCCGCTACGCCGAAGTCGCGGAAGGAGGCGTCGACCTTCGTTTCGCCGACACCGACGGCAACGAGTACCCCTTCGAGATCGACACCTGGAACCCAGAGGGCGAGTCGATTGTCTGGGTTCGCGTCCCCACCCTAGCCGCCACCACCATCCTCTTCTGCTACTACGGGGTGCGCAGCGAGGACTATCTCGGAGAGATTTCCTCGCCCTGGAGCGACTACATTGGCGTCTACCACCTGACCGACCTCTCGCCTTCCGGACTGACCGGCACGCTCGTATCCTCCGGCTCCGGCAATGCCAAGCCCGTCTCCGGAACGCGCTATGGAAGCGGCAACAACCTTGCCGCCAACAACGCCTATCTGGCCATACCCAAGGCCGATGTCCGCGCCAACCTCCCGGACCGCGGGGTCTTCACCATCCAGGCCTGGGTCAAGGCGGCCGGCGGCACGGCCCCTGCGCACGGGCTGCGCCTGTTCAACGCGAAAAACACCTACACGGATGTGGGCTTCGATGTCATGTACTTCAGCACCGGTAGCGCGCCGAACAAGATAGCCTGCCGCGGCAACGCCGCCAATACCACCGCCTATTTCGACGCCTCTGTCATCGACTGGTCCAAGACCAACCTCTTCCAGGTCGCCTACAACGGCGCGACCGTCTCGTGCTACGTCAACGGCCAGGCTTTGAGCGGCTCCACGACCATCGATCCCGTCACCGAGATCAACTACGAGGTGAAAGTCGGCTCCGGCCCCGGGCAGGCATTGCTGGGCGTCTACGATGAACTCCGCCTCCGCCCCGACGCCCTTACCGCCGCCCAGGCGGCTGCCGACTATGCGGCCGAGCGCGATGACGCCATCGCCTACGGCGCCGTCACGGCAAGTTCCGACACCTACCCCACCCTCAAGGATGCAAAGGTTGCTTGGAACGGCACCGGATACTGCGTATCAGTCGCCCTCACTGCTGGGCAGGGATCTCTCCATATCCTGCTAACCAATGGCGAGGGAGATACGCAGGATTTCCTCGTCGCCGAAGACCTCCCCATCACCGAGACCGCCCAGGACTACTCCTTCGCCGGCGACACCCTCGCGGAAAACACCGCCTACCAGATTGCCCTCGAAGCCCGCAACGACCTGGGCGAAACCACCACCTTGACCCTCCCCTACGCTCTCTACACCGGCAGCCTCGCCGTCACCAAGACCGCCGACACCGCCGAAGTCCAGAAAGACCCCCAGCCAGGCACATTCACCATCTCCCTTCCCGACGGCGCAGAGCCCCCCGCCTATCCCATCGAGGTCCACCTCGACCTCTCGGGAACCGCCGTCCCAGGCGTCAACTACCGCACCCCCGAACTACCCCTGACCATCCCCGCCGGGGCCCAGAGCGCCACCCTCTCCATCGAGCCCCTCATCGCCCAGCCCTCAGACGCCGACACCATCGTCACCTGCACCATCGCCACCGGCGCCTACCGCCAGGAAACCCCCTCCAGCGCCGATATGACCATCGCCAACCTCCCCGTTCCTGAAGGCTACAATGTCTGGGTCGCCCAGACCGACGGCCTTGCCTCCGATCCCGCCAACTGGTCCGGAGGACTCCCCACCGAGCAAGACAACATCCTCATCGACTCCGACTACTCCACCGCCGCGATGACTTGGGACGCCGGCGTCAACGGCCTGCCCGACACCGTCGCCTCCTTCACCCAAGCCGCCAACGTCGCCGCCACCAACCTCATCGCCACCACCTATGACGACTCATTCCCCCTCTTCACCGTATCCGGCGACTTCAAAATCATGGGCGGAACACTCGCCCACCTGCCCAACTCCGCCGCCCCCGCCTACCGCCTCGCCCTCGCCGTCGGAGGCAACTTCACCCTCGCCCAAGATGCCACCATCGACGGCTGGCAGAGAGGTATGGGCGTGAAGCAGACAGCCACGGCAAACGGCAAAATCGGTATCCACGCCGGCGCCTCCCAGAAGTCCACCGCCAGCGCCGTCGTCGGCAATGTCTACGAGCCCGTGCTGGTCGGCAACGGCGGCGGAAACGCCAACCCTTCCTACCCCGGAGGTGGCGCCTTCTGGCTCTCGGCGGAAGGCGATGTCACCCTCGACGGTACCATCGACGTGCGCAGTTTCGAATCCGCCAACACCTGGGCAGGAGCCGGATGCGGCGCGCCCGGTTCCGTCTATGTCAAGGGCCGGACAATTGCAGGAAACGGCCTTATCAAAGCCTGCGGATCGACCGTCGCCAGACGCGGGACCGAGACCACTTCCGGCGGACGAGTCGCCCTGATTGCAACCGGCAACGACACCCTTTCCTTCCCCGTCGCCAATGTGTCCTATTACGGTTCGCGGGGGACTTTCGTTTCCGGCGGCGGCACCCTTTTCGTCAAAACATCCGCCTCGACGCACGGCACGCTCCACCTCGACAACTACCCCAAGAAAATCGCCGACACCTGCGGACTCGGGCTGCCCGAATTCGCCAGCGCGACGGCCATTCCGCAGGGCGAGACCTGGACCTTCGACAGCATTGTCCTGACCCGCGCGGGTGCGCTCTATCTAGGCGAGGGGATGACGCTCTCTTTGCCCAACGGCCTGGCATCCATCTCCGGCGGAACCGAGTGGGGCGGGCTGATTTTGGATGGTGGAACGCTGGTGCTTCCTGCGGGCGACCAGGTCATTTCGGGCGGCTGGGTGTTCCAGGCTCAAACGCCTTATGTCTTCGAGGGGAATCTTACGATTCGGGACGGCGGGCGGCTTGGGGTGCGTCGGGCGCACGGGCACACGAACAACTTTGCGCAGTGTTCGGTTCGGGTCAAAGGTGACTTGACGGTGGAGGCCGGGGCGTCTATCTGGGCGCGCGGCGGCGGCATGTCGGCGTCGGGGAACTATGAAAGCTCGGGGGCCTATACCTTCAATGGATATTTCTCGCACGGCGGGCAGACGGCGCTCCAGCCGGAGGTCAACTCGGCCTACGATTCGGTCTTCAATCCGACCTTGCCGGGTTCCATGGGCACGGGGAACGACGGGCAGTTGGAGACCTTCGGAGGCGGGGTGGTGTCGCTGACGGTGGATGGTACGCTGCGGCTCGACGGGGAGGCTCTTGCGGATGCTTTGGTGAGCGACTCGTCGACGGCGATGGGCTCGGGAGGGACGCTCAATTTCACGCTTGGGCGGCTGACGGGCTCGGGTCGGATTGCGGCGGACGGGAAGGCGTACAGGACTTCGTCGAACTACGACCCGGCGAACCTTGGCCTGTCGGCCTGTCGTGGCTGGACTGCCTCATCCGGAGGCGGACGGATTGCCGTGCGCCTGACCGGCGAGGGGGCAGACTTTTCGGAATTTCCGCTGTCGCAGTTCAGCGCGAAGGGTGGCGAGGTGGACTCTGGGACGGAGTACCAGTCGAAGGGCTTTGCTGGGGCGGGGACGGTCTATCTCCAAAGCGCGGCGGAGGGGGATTGCGGGGGGACGATTCTGGTGCGCAATACGGGCAATGCGCTCAACACGACGGGCACGACGCCGTTGCCTTCGCTCTGCTGGGGCGGGGAGAAGGATGTCTTCGACGAGGCGAAACTCCAGCTTGAAGCGAACGCGATTGTCAAGCTTTACGACAGTTTCAGGTTGCGTGCGCTGGCGTTGGAGGATGGGTGCTCGATCGATCTCAACGGGGCGACGCTCCGGGTCAAGTCGGCGGGGCGTCTGGCTGCTCCGGGCACCTATTCCGCCGCGAGCGGGCTGGCTTGGCTGACGGACTCTTCGGAGGCGGGGACGGGCTCGCTGATTGTCGAGGGAACGGGGACGGTTATCACCATCTATTGACTTTCGAGGCTGTTTCGCAAGGGGCGGATTCCTGCCAATGGAGTCCGCCCTTTGGTGTCTATCTTCGCGGTTCGGAGGTAGGCACCTTTTGGGGGCGGTCTCGGCAACCTGTCGGGGGCGAAGGTGCGCACCAATCCGCCGTGCGGACGGGTTGATGGGCTAGCGTGGGCGGACTATGGCGCGGTGGACGAGGATGGCGAGCAGGGGGATGGCGGCCGCGACGAATCCGGCGGCGACGAGTTGCGCCGACTGGCCGAAGTGGTGGGCGACGCCTTGGGTGAGAAGTTGGACGATGCCGTTCCGGAAGAGGCCGCCCGGCAGGAGCCCGAGCAGTTCGTGCGCGACATAGGCTGTCAGCGCATACCGGCCGTAGAGGACGGCCCAGTCCCACCCGCGGCGGTGCCCGGCGCAGTCGACCCATCCATAGAGCGTGGCAAGCAGCATCATCGATATGCCGACGGCTCGGAGGGTGAAAGAGGCGGTGTAAATTTGTTTGATGGAGGGAATCCAAACCATCAGCGCGAACCCCGTCAACAGAAGCCCGGCGCCGTAAGCGAAGAGTACCCCGGCGCGGCGCCGCCCGGACCACTCTTTCCGTTCGAGCAGCAGGCTCGACTGAGCCCCCCAGAGCGCCATCGCGGCGAACATCAGGCTGGTGAGATACCAGGTGTAGATTTGCTGCGGACGGGGCGAGGTGAGCCAATGCTCGACGCGGATGGCAAGGTTCCCCTGGGGCGAATAGTCGCCGCCGAACGCCAGCAGCGCCGAGTAGGAAAGGGTCAGCGGCAAGGGCGCAATCCAGACCGCGCGCGGGCGGAAGAGCAGCACGCAGACCGTTGCCGCGTAGCCCACGGCAATCGCCTGGAGGGTGTTGGAGAAGAGTTCGATTCGGGGCCAGTCGAACGACAGCAGGTTCCCCTGCGCTAGCAACCCCAGCAACCATAAGGTACTAACCCGCCGCACCAAGTGCAACATAAAAGCGCGCCCCAAAGGTTCGTACCCGCTGCTCCATTTCCTTAGCGCCAACGGCACTGCCGCCCCGCTCATAAAGATGAACAGCGGCATAATCAAATCATACGCCGTAAAGCCGCCCCACGGATGGTCGAATTGCTTCAGAATGCAGTCTGGCAGACCAATCCCCCGGTCCAGTCCGCCCGCGACGACGCCGGCGACCGTCAGAAAGATCATGTCCAGCCCGCGCAGAATGTCCAGCGAGAGCAGCCGCTTGGGCGTGGGGGAGGAGGTGCCCATTTTCAATTCGGATTTTCAGGTTGGAAACGGGTTATTCCCGGCGCGCCGTCCAGACCGCCCAGCGGAGCCGATCCGAGCACCAGGCGTCTTGGAAATCGGGCCAGAGGAGCCACTTGCCGCGCGGATGGAAGTGTTCCAAATCGGGGAACAGGCGCACGGCGGCAAGCGGGTCGGAAGGCTCCAGTTCGACCGCATCCCGCCCCGTTGCCAGAAGCGTCCACGCCGCGCGGAGAAAGTCGCCGGGGCCAATCTCTTTCTCGCCCAGACGGATGGAAGACGGAAGAAAGGTGCCTTCCTCCAGCCCCCGCGCCGCCGCTTTGACTGCATCGGCGGAAAGGGTCAAACGGCCTCGGCTCCAGACAGGCGCGGTTCGGAATGCCGAGTAGCGACCGGGACGGAAGTCGCCTTCCTTGCCGACAAGGTGGTGCACGGCGCCCCAGAAGAGATCGGCCAGCGACCAGGAGGGTGTCTGGACGGGATAGAGACCGTGTTGCAGGTGGCGGGCGATGCGGGGAGCGTCTTGGAGGCGGATCGGAACGCGGGGCTTCTGGGCGGTGAACTTGTCTTCGAGCGTGGGGAAGAGGAAGCGCCGGTCGGCTCGTAGGCGACGCAGGAGTTCGCGGATTCGGGCGTAGTAGACGGCGGTCTGGGAAGGGTCTCTCTGGCGGGGAATGCGCCATTGGCCGAAAGCGGTGAGGTTGGTTGGATAGAAGTTGATTCGGTCCCAGAATTCGGTGGTGACGGCGGTGCAGGGATGGAGAAAAAGGAGGGCACGAGGCTGGGCGGCGAGGCGTTCGAGGATGTCGCGCCAGCGGGCTTCGGGGAGGTCGGCCGGTTCGTCGGAGGTCTTGGGGAGAAGGTCTTCGAGCCCGAAGGCGTAGCAGTAGGGAAGGTGGCGGAGGTTGAGCAGGTGCCAGTCGCCGCCGCGCTCGTCGTTGACGACGGTGTCGCAGTAGAATTGGACGCCGTTGGCGGCATAGACATCCATGGCGGCGTAGCTCATCGAGGCTCCGGGAGGTACGGCGAAAAGGCAGGGCTTGCCGGTAAGGGATTGAATCTCCTGAAGGGCGGGAAGTTCTTCTTCGGCAACTTGGCGCAGGGCGAGATTGTAGTCGGCTTCGTCGGCGCGCTCGAGCACGTTGGGGTGGCGGGTGTGGTAGGCGGACTGGGTGCCGACAAGGTGGAGACGGAGTTCGTCGATGAGTTCCTTCTGGTCCCATTGCTTGATTTGCCTGGCGAGGTGTCCTACCAGCGCCACATGGACTTTGATGTCAAACTCCCGGTGCAACTGGAGCAAATCTTTCAGGGCCAGGGCTGGGCGCGGATGGGTGTAGTCCTCGGCGTCGAAGAAGAAGAGGAGTTCGGTCTGTCGGGACTCGGGGGCTGGCTCGGAGTGGAGGGTCTCGGATGCCCAGAAAGCGGCGGCGAGGCAGGTAGTGAGGATGGTTATTCCTGGTGTAGTCATAAGGTCTCCCTGATGGTTGGTCCGGCACCCCAAGGTTCCCCGCCGCGGGGCCCAGAGGTGATAGACTTGCCGTTCGCCGGCTGGGCACGAGGATGCTTGTCCGGTTGGAACGAACGTCGCCATTCTAGGCATTCATCCGGGGCTTGTCAATAGATTGCGTCCGGGGCATCCCGAAATATCGAAAGGTCGGAAAAGGTGCGCACCTTCCGCGGCAAGGGCTTCCAACCTCTCTCCGGAGAGACTGGAAGCCCTTGCTTTACCGGTGCTGGCGACGCGGGGGCTAGCGCATCAAGATGACGGTGCCGGCGGTATAGTCGCGGATGACCCAGGCTTTGCTGCCGTTGGAGTCGATGATGCCGATGGTGGAGTCGCCGGGATAACTGGCAAGAGCGAGGTCAGTATCAGTCAAGGCCGCCTCCTCTCCGGTTGGACGGCGTAGGCGAGTGCAGTGGACGCGCCAGGCATCCGCAGCTTTGGCGTTGCGAAGGAGAATCCTCGTGGGGTTGGCGCTGCTGCGCGGGTAGAAGGCGTTCTCTGCGATGGTTTCGGGGGCGTTCGGCGAGAGCCATTTGACTTCGGCTCCGGCTGCGATACTTTGGAAGACTGAGGTGTTGATGTTGGTCAGCGCCGGCAAGTCGAGGGTGATGTCGGAGAGTTGCGCACAGTCCTTGAAGATGCTAATTTCGAGCTTCTGGAGCGTGTCCGACTTCATCACGAGTGGCTGCGCCAGGCTGGTGCAGCCGCTGAAGCCTTGCCCGCACCAAGAGAAGTGTCCGCTGTTGTAGCCGGAGTCGGTGATGCCATCGGGAATGAAGGGGTCGATGCTGACGAGTTTAGAGCAGTTCTGAAAGGCGCTGGAGGGCAACTTTCCCAGGGTTTTGCCCAACGTAATGCGCTCGAGTTTGGTGCAGTTGGCGAAGGTTGCGGTGTAGCCTAGGTTGGTGCAGCAGGGCAGATTGACCTCGACCAGGTTGGTGCAACCGGAGGCGAATTCGCGCTGGACAAAACCAGCTTTGGGCATATCGATCCGGGTGAGGCTCTTGCAGTTCTTGAGCATCTCTCCATAACTGCTCTCTCCGGGGAAGAGCGGCATGGAGATGGAGGTAAAGCCCGCTGCCGTGAAGACGGAGCGAAAGCCGCAGTTCTTGTCAAGCAAGGGAAACTCCACATCGATTTGGAGTTTCGGACAGTTGCAAATCAAGTTCGGCCCCGACCAGTTGGTCCACTTGATGACTTTCGGGGAGAGATTCTCCAGATTAGGGCAGTTATTGAGAATCTGTTCGGCGTAGCCCCAGGCCTGATGCCACTCGGAGGAAAGGACGATGTTGGTGATGCCGGCGTTGGCGGCAAAGGCCTTGGTGTCCAGGTGCACCACATCGGGACCGATGAAGGAGGCGATCAGGCTGCTGGTACAGACCGCGCCGCCCACGCGGTTGACTTTGGTACCGATGTCCGCCTCGAAGGAGGTCAAGTCCAAGTCGGCGGCATCCGTGCCGCCCGCCACCACCTTGGAGAGGGTGTTGCCCGAGAGGGTGATCGTCCAATACCCGTCCGTGTATTCGTTCGCAGTCTCGGTCGCCGTCCAGGCCGCCGAGAGCGTCGATGCCGCCAGTACGCCCGAAAGGAGCGAGACCGCCAAACCCAACCGTTTCATCATTTCGTACCTCATTGTCTTGATTGTTGCAACTCCGCGCGGCCCCGGCTTTTTGGCCGTTCCGGCAAGAGGTCCGAATCGGTCGCGCGGCGCTATATTAGCCCCCCCCCCCCCTGTCAAGCAAATTTTGCATTTTGCAGGAAGAATTTTTCAGACCTTCTTCCCGAGCGTTGGGTGAAAAGGTGCCCATGGGGAACGAAAAAAGGTGCGCACCAAGCGGTTCGGCAGGTGCGCACCTTCGGGGG
>JBJFGP010000071.1:0-4475 GCA_051892815.1 Kiritimatiellia bacterium
CCCGGTGGCGGAGGCGAGGGGGGCTTTGGGGCGGTTTCTGGGAGGGCTGTCGGAGGCTGAGTTGGGCTATTGGCGGGGGTGTCCGTCGCTGGTGGAGGAGTATCGGTATACGCGCAATCAGTTGGCAGGGGCGCCGAAGGGGCTTTCGCGCCATGCGATTGCTTCGACGGTTTTCGAGGTTCCGTTTGCGGCCTCTTTCCGGCCGCTTTTGGTGTGTGAGTTCGACCTGAATTATTCGCCGCTTTTGGAGTGGAATTGCGGGCAGGGGTGTGTGGTCTATTCGTCGCTGGATTTGACGGGGCGGGTGGGGGTCGATCCGGGGGCGACGCGGGTAGCGGCGGGGTTGTTGCGTTATTTGGGCGAGGTGCGTCCGAGGGCATCTGTGGCGGAGGGTGATTTGAATCTGGTGGTCTGTGCGTCTGCCGAGGAGCTCTCGAGAAGGGGTATTGCCCACGAGGTGCGGGAGGTTTGGTCGCTGCCGGTTTCGGGTGAACTGGCGGGGGTGTTGGGGCCTCAGTTGTTGCGCTGGCGGCACCCGGTCCGGTATGTGGCGATTACGGAGGATGGGGCGGAATTGGGGGGTGCGTGGTACCGGAAAGATGGGGTGTGCTATCTGCAGTTGGGGCCGGAGTTGCTGGAGGGGTGTTTTGCGGGGAAGGGTATGGAGGAGCAGTTCAAGCGATGTGTGATGGATCTTTCGATTGAGCGTCTGGGGCTGTTGGTTTCGCGGGTGAAGGGTTATCTGGGGGCGGCTCCGTCGGAGGCTTTGGCGGAGTTGGTTTCGCGCTCGGGGGAGGGCGGGGCGCTTGTCGAGATTCCGCGGTGGACTTTGCTTGGTCCGTTCTGCGGGATTCATTATCCGCACATTTTCGGCAAGCCGCAACCGGGGGACGAGGCTGCGCGGAGTGGGGACATCAACCCGAATACGGACTATTTGTGGAAGGGGAAGGTGTTGAACTTCCGGACTCAAGCGGCGCCGGACGCGGGGGGATATGTGGATGTCCGGGGGGTGCTCAAGCCGGAGACGAAGCCTGGACCGGAGAGTTATTTCGCCTATGCCGTGGCGGAGGTCTGGAGCGAGGAGGCGAGGGAGGCGCTGCTGGCGATGAATTTGTTGGGGTGGGGGCGTTTCTGGCTGAATGGGGAGTTGCTACTCGACATGGCCTCCAGGGGCTTCCGCCAGCAGAATCTCGAATGGGCGCGCGAGGAGCCCATGGCCTACCGTTTCAGGGTCTCGCTCCGGAAGGGGCGGAACATCCTCTCGGCCAAGTTGATGCCGCCGCCGCACCAGCAGCAGACCGCCCCCGTGGGCTTCTTCCTGAAACTCTCCGAGCCGGGGTTCAACCTCGCCCACCCGTTTGGACGCCCCCTCCCGGAGACGGAACTCTACGACCGCGCGCACTGGTTCTCCGAGGCGTACGGCTATCACGCCTGGTAGGAGAACGGTACGATGCGCAGCAAGACATTCCTGCTTACGATGCTCCTGGCAAGGTTGCTATCAGCCGCCCCCGAAGGTACACTCCTTAGGGAGGACTTCGAAGGTACCACTTTGGGCGAGTCGGGCCTACCTTTGGGCTGGGGTGGCGGCAACCACTGGGCCTATGTCTCCAATGTCAAACCCCACGGCGGCAAACACGCCGTCGTCTGGGCCAGCGGACGCGAACCCGGCCAGCAGGCAAGTTCCATCGAACTCCTTCCCGCCAACCACCCCGATCGAGACCGCCTCGTCCAGACCGGCTACCTCCGGCTACGCTACTGGTTCTGCCCCGATACCCCCGGCGCCGGATTCTGGTCGGAACTGCGCACCAACATGGGTAGGCCCCTCATCTGGGGCTGCGGACCGGATTTCTATATGAATGCCGGCTGGAAACCAAAAGATAAACGCCAAATCCCAGACTTCAAAGCCACCAAACCCGCCATCCCAGGCCAATGGCACCGCATCACCATAGACATCCCCATGGCCCAGACACCCTATGCGCGGATGGAAATACGCTACCCCGACGGCACCATCGCGACCGGAACCTCCGACTTCGACCATCGCCCGCCGGAGACCCGCTTCACCTGGGTCCCAATCTACCATCAACACCTAGCCAACGCCCGCATCCTGCTCGACGACATCACCGTCGACTGGATTCCCCAATGACCACCCCCATGAAACCCCAAACCCACACCCCAACCCGCCTCCTCACCCTCCTCCTGCTCACCCTCCCCCTCCGCGCCTACCCCGCCTGCTGGATCGCCTATCCCGGCGAACACGCCATCGACCAAGCCAACCGCCTCATGGCAAGACGCAACAACCACGGCCAAAACGAACCCGCCCCTTGGTCCGCCTACGCCCCACATCCCACCGTAACCTTCTGGAAACAAACCACCCTCCACCAAGACACCCTCTGCCACTACGCCGCCCAAGGAACCGCCTTCATCAAAAAGCCCGGACACCCAGGCCCCGAACCAAACACCTGGATCTTTCCAAAGGGCGACTACGCCATCGAAGTGCGCGTCACCAACCCCGGCGGAATCCCCGCATTCTTCCTGGAGAGCGACACGATACCGAGCGACGAAAGCTGGGAAACAGACACCTGGGCGGACGACCGCCTACCCGTCGAAACCTTTCCATCCTGCACCACTCCTACCAATCCCCCAGCCCAAATCCGCCCCGCCCGCCAGCCCCAGAAATACACCTCAATCCGCTCCGGACATGCCCCGGAAACCCTCCTGATTGACTACGGCAAAGAGACCTACGGCTACCTGAAAATCACCCCCAAATCTGGCAAAGGATGCTGGGTCGCCGTATTCGCCGAATGGGAGGAAGAGGCCCAAGATCCCGACCTCGCCCATGCCGAAAACCTGGAGCGATTCCTGCTCGACGCCCAGACCGGCACAATCGAACTTCCGCCCCGCGGATTTCGCTATGTCCGCCTCCAGCGGCTGGACGGCAATTCGGTTCTGGAGTCCGTATCTTTGGACCGTGAGGTGCTGCCGATTGAGGCCAAGGGGTACTTTCGTTGCAGCGACAATCTAGTCAACCGAATCTGGGATGTCTCGCTCGAGACCTTGCGCCTGACCAGCCGTGAAGTCTTCCTCGACGGTATCAAGCGGGACCATTGGATGTGGGCGGGAGATGCCCGGCAAAGTTGCCTGATGAACTGGTATTCGCTGGGCGACGAGGGGGTCTGCAGGCGGACGCTTTGGGCGCTCAGAGGTCACGACCCGATGAGGGTGCACCTGAATTGGATTATGGATTACACCTTCTTTTGGCTGATCTCGGTCGGTGAGCACTATCGTTACACCGGGGATAGGCGTTTTCTGAGGCAAATCTGGCCGCGAATGAAGCGGACGATGGCGTTTGTCGAGGGGCGGCTCAATGGTGCGGGGCTGGCGGTAAGCAGGGGTGATTGGATTTTTGTGGATTGGTCTCCGCGGCCGATGAAGACGGGTTCGGCGGCCTCGCCTGGTGCGGTCTGTTTCGAGCAGATGCTGCTGGTGCGGGCGTACGAGTCGTTGGCGTCGGCGGCGGAGGCGCTCGGGTTTGAGGGGGAGGCTTTGGTGTACAGGCGCAAGGGGGCGGGGCTGAAGGATCGGGTGCTGCCGCTCTATTGGGACGAGTCGCGCGGGGCGCTATTCCACTATCTGGATCCTGACGGGAAGACGGTCGATCGTTCGCCCGGGTACGAGGCTCTGACGCGCTATCCGAACATCTTCGGGGTGCTGTGGGACTATTTCTCGGAGGGGCAGCTCAAGCGGGTGCTGGAGGGGGTGCTTCTGAACGACGAGGTGATGCGGATTCAGACGCCGTACATGCGCTTCTACGAGCTGGAGGCGTTGCTCAAACTGGGCCGACACGAGCAGGTTCTTGGGGAGATTCGCTCCTATTGGGGCGGGATGCTGGCGTTGGGTGCGACGAGTTTCTGGGAACTCTACAATCCAGCGGAGAAGGGGCGCGAGCACATGGCGATGTACGGTCGACCTTACGGCCGGAGCGCGTGCCACTCTTGGGGGGCCTCGCCGCTCTACTTGCTGGGGCGCTACTTCCTTGGCGTGGAGCCTTTGACGCCTGGCTTCGCGACCTATTCGGTACGCCCCTGCACGGGCGGTCTCGCCTGGATGGAGGGCACTGTCCCGACACCCTCCGGCGCGGTTCGCGTCTCGGTCCGGGCCGGACGGGTCAGTGTGACGGGGTGCGGCGGGCGCGGCACGCTCCACTGGAAAGGCGAGACCATCGACATTCCCCCCTATGGCACGGTGACGCGATGAGAACGCCTCTTTTCCTCCTGGTCGCCTGCGCCCTTGCGGCGGCGCTTCGTGCCGCCCCGATTCCGCCGCCCGACCGCATCATTCTCGAAGGCGAGGGCTTTACCAACGAAGTCTCCCGTCTGCCCGATGTGCGCGTCAGCCTCTCTCCGTCCGGCACCGTTTCCATCCAGGCCCCCGACCGATTGCTAACTACCCTTCGCCTCCAGTGGTTGATACCGCCT
>JBJFGP010000072.1:0-4465 GCA_051892815.1 Kiritimatiellia bacterium
CGGCGGCGCGCGCCTCTGCCTCTTCGAAGCCAAGGGCAAGGGCATTGCCGTGCTCGGCTCGATTGCCGAGAATGAATCCGCCCCAATCCAACTTACCACCGGGAGCGACAGGTTGCTAGCGACCGACTACCAAGGTCGCAACCAAACCCTTCAGGAGGTTGGAACCTTTCACCTGACCGCAAAGCCCCTGCCCGTCTTCCTCGAAGGCTTCCGCTTCGAAGAACTCGCCATCCTCTGCTCCCTTGAGGCCGAACGAATCTTCCACCACACGCCCGGGACCGAAGGCCACCTGCGCGCCTGGATTCAGAACCCCTACGCCAACCGGCCGTTCAAGCCCACCGTCACCTTCACCCTCGACGGTGCCGAGCTCTCCCGCCAGACCTTCGAACTTTCCCCCGGCGCAGGTCGCTGGGTACAGGCCCCAATCCCGCAACAGACCAAGCCCGAAATGCGCGGCACCATCACCCTCGCGGAAACCTCCGCGCACAACCGCGCCGAACGCACCTTCACCCTCCTGACAGTCGACCCGGCCAGACTCGGCAACCAACTCCAAAACTCCTCCCTCGAAGCCACCACAGGCCCCAAACCAGACGCCTGGTCCACCTCAGGGAAAATCCACACCTTCACCGAAAACAAACCCGGCCTCCACGGCCGCGCACTCCGCTTCGAGAACACCAAGTCTTGGTCCTACGCCGCCCAGAGCATCCCAGTCGACCCAGCCGTCGATACCTACCTCTACACCGCTTGGCTCTGGAACAAAGACATGGAGGCTGGCTCCAATCTCGGCCTGACCACCCCATCCGGCAGGACCACGACAGCCACCATGCCCTTCGTCTTCACCGCACCCCGCCAAGGCACCGGCTTTTGGCGATTGATGACCCACAAACGCAAGACCGCCGGCCTCAAGTCCATCTGCTTCACCCCCGTCGTCAACGGCAAAGGCTTCGCCCTCTTCGACAACATCCGCGCCGTTCCCTACGAAGGATCCGACTTCGTCGCAGAAGCCAGGCACACCGCAAAACCAATAGCAATCGACGGCGATCCTTCCGACTGGAACCTCGACGACGAACCCATCCCCCTGCTCTGCGACAACCAACTCACCGCCTCCGCAGATTACAACTGGACCCCTCAAAACCTCTCGGGAATCGCCCGGATTGCCTGGGACGAACAGGGGCTCCTGCTGTGCGCCTGGGTGCGCGACGATAGGCACCACCCGAGCCCCATCCAAGACAACACCACGACCGGCGACGCCCTATTCATCGCCCTCCATCCTGCCAACTGCCAGCCCGGAACCGAAGCCCTCGCCAGCCAGTGGATCCTCTCAAGCGCGTCCCCCGGAGGTGGTTCCGGCGGGCAGACGCTCTACCGACCTGTCGGCCGCTCGGGCGGCAAACCGGCGGGGCAACTCGCGAAAGACTCTTCCGTCTACGAAATGAAGGTTGGGCGAAAGGAGGATTGCACCACTTACGAGATTCGCATCCCATGGAGCGAGGTCGGCATTGCCAAGCCCGCGCCCGGGCTCAAGCTAGGACTCTCGCTCAGGCTGCTCGACTCCGATGGCGGTTCGGCGCAAGGTGCGATGAGTTGGGGTGCGGGCATTTCGCCCCGGTGGGCGCCTAGCGCATTCGGCCGTCTCATACTCAAACCGTAGGTCTATCATGGCAAAATCCGACCTAATCCGCAAGGAAATTCTGCTCTGGGAGCGGGAGCATCTGATTGATTCCGGGCTAACCCGGAAACTGCTCGAACGCTACCCGGAGCGCGCGCCGGTCCGTGCGTTGGGGTCGGCGATTGTGCTGGCCTTGGGGACGGGGCTTTGCTGTCTTGGCGGGGTGACGTTGGTGGCGGTCAACTGGACCTGTTTCGGGCGCACGATGCGGGCGGTGTTGGCGGTTTTGCCGACTCTTGCCTGCGGCTTGCTGGCGCTGTGGGGGGTGCTTCGGGATTGGCGCTCGGCGCGGCTATGGGAGCCACTCGGGGTTGGCTGGGTGGGGGCGACGGTGATAGGCACGGGGTTGGTGGCGCAGACGTACCAGATGGGTGGTTCGGTGCCGATGCTGGTGTTGCTGATTGGGCTGCTTTCGTATCCGATTGCTTGGGTGGCGCGGAGTACGCTGGCGGCTTTGGCGTGGTCGTTTTTTCCGTTGATCTGGCTCTGTTCGATTCGCGCGAGCAGGGGGGATTGGTGCGTGCCGAGTGGTCTGACGCCGGTGCTGGTGCTGTCGGCTTTTGCGATTGCTGCGGGGGCGATGGGCTGGCGCCTGAGGCGGTTGGAGGCGGGCGCGCTGAGGGGTTTTGCGGGGTTGGTTTCGGGGCTGTTCTACGGCATCAGTCTGCCGGCTCTTGTGATTGGTTCGATTAGTGAAGTGGAGTTTGAGCCTTATGGAATTCTGCTGACGATATGGGCATGCGAGGGGCTGCTGTTCGGCGCGGGGATGGCTTGGGGGATGCGATGGTGGTGCACGGCGGGGATGTGGCTGGCTTGGGTGGCGGCGCTCCCGACGCCGTTCAATTGGATAGGCAACGGCTGCCTGCTGCCGATTTCGATTCTTTTCGCGTTGGGGCTGCTTGGCGTGGGCATCGTGCGCGGTCGTCTGGGGCTACTCAACGGGGGGCTGATTTTGTTGCTCTACCTTCTGCTGGCGCGCTTTTTCTCGCTCGATTGCAGTTTTGCGGCGAAGGGGTTTGCGGCGTTGGGGGCGGGGCTTTTGCTGATTGCCGGCAATGTGGTTTTCCGCCGCTTTCTGGGGAAGGAGGCTACCCGTGGTTGATAGGAAGAGATTCTGGTTCACGGCCTTGTTGCTAGCCTTTCAGGTGGCGGCGTTGGGGGCTTTGATGGTCCGGTACGAAAGGGTCGTGCGCCACGGAGAGGTGGTGCGATTGCCGGCTCGGGCCTACGATCCGACGTGCCCGGTTCGCGGGCGCTATCTGCGGGTGACGGTTGAGCAGAAGCTGGAGGTTCCGCCGTTTCGCGAGGGGGAAGGGCCTGGGGCCTTTGTGCATCTGGTGGCAACCGGGAGCAACGGACTTTTCCGGGTTGCCAAGGTCTGCACGGAGCCCGGGAAGGAGGGAATGTGGTACCGTCCCGGCAAGATTTCGTCGCACTCCTCATTGGGGTGGAACGCGAAAGGGACGAATGAATCCTATGCGGCCTTCTATGACCGCCAGCGGCAAGCGCCGCAGATTCTCTCAGTCCAATTTCCCGGTGAGTTTTTCCTCAACGAACGCCTCGCCGACCGCCTCGAAAAGGAGTCCCTCGACAAGCAAAGCCTGGTCGCCGTCTACCGCTTTCTCGGCGGGCGAATGGTGCTGACCGACATCGAGCGCGACGGCAAAAGCATTCTCGAAGAGGCGCGCTAGCCGCCGCGAGATTCCTATCAACCTTTTACTCCGACACCTGCCAACCCCATGCGCCCAATCCTTGCAACCTTCGCCTTGGCGACCTTGCTAGCAATTCCCTCGACAGGTGCCAACCTTCGCGCCGACGGCTCGCTCGAGGTCAACGGTCTGCGCCTCGTTCCCTACGCCTCCACCTCCGAGTGGTGGAGCGGCCTGGCCTACCCCTCCGCAGACGGCCATGCGCGCATCGACTTCCTCTCGCGCGTTGCCGTCCGCGTCGAGCGAAAAGTCAACCAGACAGCCCCCGGAAGCCTTGCCGGCGAGTGGACCTTCTACTGCCAGACGCCCCGCCATCCCGGCAACTTCGAATGCGGTCTGATGGCCGAAATCCGAGACCCGAAACTCATTGAAACCATCGAATGGAGTTCCGACGCCGGAGGCGGTTCCTGGAAACACCCCAAACGCATCATGCCCAACTGGGCCCTCAAAACCTTCACCCTCAAACTCGCCGGACAAACCATCCTCGACTGCCGCTTCAACCAACCCGCCTGGGTCCACCTCTACGACCGCGGCGACCACTGGATTCTGCGCATCGGACGCCAACCCTTGAAGATAACCGGCCTCAAGCCCGGACAGACCTTCACCTACCGCCTGGGCATCAACCTCACCCAAGACCGCCAAGGAAAACTCCGGCAGATTCCAACCTTCCGCATCGATTCCCGCACCCCCGGCTGGACACCCATCACCAACCAGACCGCCATCCTCAAAGGCTCCCCGCTCGACCACTCCCACCTGCGCCCGACCCTCGCCCCTTGCGGCTCCCAAGGCCCGCTCATACTCACCCCAGACGGCCATTTCGCCTTCCAAAACACCCCCTCCCAACCCGTCCGCTTCTACGGCATCAACCTCTGCTACGACGCCCAATACGCCAACCATGCCGCCACAGACCAACTCCTCGACACCCTCCAGAGAATGGGCTACAACGCCCTCAGACTGCACCACTGGGAGGTCAACCTCGTGCGCCCCTACGCCTCCCCTTCCCACACGCCTGACCCGCAGATGCTCGAGCGCCTCTGCTACCTCATCGCAGGCTGCTCCAGGCGCGGTCTCTACCTTACGACCGACC
>JBJFGP010000073.1:0-20626 GCA_051892815.1 Kiritimatiellia bacterium
GGACGGTCGCGCGGATTCCCCCGAAAGGTGGGCGCAAGCATCCGCAGCAGGAGTACATTGCGCTGGACACTTCGAACATTCTTTTCATCTGCGGCGGGGCGTTCGTCGGTCTCGACCAGATTATAGAGCAGCGGGCGGGCAAATCCGTCATCGGCTACGGCCGCCGCACGAAGGAGGGGGAACTTCCCGGGGTGGAGCCGGAGGATTTGGTCAAGTTCGGTCTGATTCCGGAGTTCGTCGGACGCCTGCCGGTGACCTGCAAGATGAAGGAACTCTCCAAGAATGAGTTGTTGCGCATCCTGACCGAGCCGGTGAACTGTCTCACGAAGCAGTACGAGAAGCTGATGGAGATGGAGGGGGTCAAACTCTCCTTTGCCGGCGAGGCGCTCGACGAGCTCGCGACGCAGGCGCTCAAGCGCAAGACGGGGGCTCGCGGATTGCGGGCGCTGATGGAGAAGGTGATGCTCGATCTGATGTACGATCCGCCCAAGAGCGGGGAGCAGTTCCTGATTGACCGGGCTCTGGTCAAGAGCCGTCTGGAAAGCTGATTGATGGCCATTTCGCTCCAACGGCTGAAGGAACGCGCGGACTGCCTCAGGCGGATTCGCGCGTTCTTCGATTCGCGCGGCTTCGTGGAGGTTTCGACGCCGCTTCGGATTCTGGCTCCGGCGATGGAACTGCACATTCTCGCGCCACCGTCGGGGGCGGATCATTGGCTTCGGACGTCGCCGGAACTGCACATGAAGCGGCTGCTCGCGGCGGGCGCCGAACGCATCTACCAGTTGGGACCTTGCTTCCGGGAAGGCGAGCGCGGCCGTCGGCACCGTCCGGAGTTCACCATGCTCGAATGGTACCGGGCGAACGATGGTCTGGAGGCGATTCTGCGGGATGCGGAGGAGCTGGTGCGCGAGCTGCTGGGGTTGGAGGATCCGGCGCTCCGGCTTTCCATCGAGGATGCCTATTGGCGCTATGCGGGGTGGAATCCGCTGAAGCAATGGGATGCGGACCGTTTCGACTTGGATATGGTCGAAAAGGTCGAACCGTCGTTGCCGAAAGATAGGCTGGTCTTCCTGACGCGCTACCCGGCCCAGGCGGCGGCGCTCGCGCGGCTTTGCCCCGATGACCCGCGTTGCGCGGAGCGGGCGGAACTCTATTTCGGGGGGCTGGAACTGGCCAACGGCTATGGGGAATTGACGGATGCGAATCTCCAGCGCGAGCGGTTCCTGAAGACTGCGCAGGAACGCGAGCGGTGGGGGCAGCCGCGCTATCCGATTGACGAGGCGTTTCTCGGCGACTTGCCTTCGATGCCGCCTTCGGGCGGGATTGCCCTGGGGGTCGACCGTCTGGCGATGCTCTATTGCGGCGCGTCGGACATTGGGGATGTACTGCCCTTCAGCGAGGAGTCCTGATGGCGGTGCTGCTGCCTATCGAACGCCGCTCGGGCAAGGCGAGGTTCCTGCTCGGTCTCATCTACGCCATCCTGGCGCTGGGCGGGTTGACGATGGTCTGGCCCTTTCTCATTATGGTCGCGGGCTCCTTCTGCGGGCCGTACGACTACTACCGCTACCGGCCCATCGTGAAGTGCCTCTTCAGCGAGGAAGACCGCTTCATGCGCGTGCTCTGCGCCCAGCAAAACACCTTCCCGCGCGACATCTATCCCGACGCGCCCGCCGCCTGGGGCAGTTGGATTCCCGTCTCCCGAGACCCCCAGGGCGTGCACGCGTTCGTCCGTCCCTGGCTCGACGGCCTGCGCGACCCGGCGACCCGTGCGCGCTGGCAGACGATGGCAGAAGACTTCGCCCGCTTCAATCTCGACTACGACCCGGAGAACTCCATTTGCACCCCCGACGAGCGGCAGATAGGCACCTTCTTGAGGGAACGCTACCAAGGAGACATAGAGCGTCTAAACAAGGAATGGAGCATACCCTATGCAACTTTCTTCGACGTCCGCATGGTAGCCCAGCAGCGCGCCCCCTTGCACCACCTCAACTGGGACTGGCGGCGCGACGCGAAAGACTCCGCCTACCAAGACCTCAAGGTAGCCTACCGCAACCTCGAATTCCACTACGGCAAGGGCCTCCCCAAAGAAGAGATTGTCCGCACCATGCCCCTCTGCCGAACCCGACCCTACCAGCTGCGCCCCCTCTGGGCCAAATGGCTCCGCACCCACGGCGTCACCAACGCCCACCTCGAAGCCCGCTTCCCCTGCGCCGAATCCCCGCACTGGAACACCTTCGTCGCCCACGCCTGGCCCAAGCGGCTCAAAGGCCGCTCGGCCGAGACCGACTGGATCGCCTACCTCCAAAACCGCTACCGCACGCCCGAGAACCTCGCCCGCGCCTGGCACGCACCCGTCCGCCCCTTCGAAGAGATTCCCCTCCCCTTGGCCCAAGCCCAGGCCATCGTCTTCGCCAACTGCCAATGGCGCGTGCTGTGGCTCGACATCACCGCCAACTATCGCGCCGTCTGCGACTACCTCTTCATCCGCGGCCGCGCCTTCCTCAACACCATCCTCCTCGTCATCCTCACCCTCGCCGCTACCCTCACCGTCAACCCCATGGCCGCCTACGCGCTTTCCCGCTTCCGCCTGAGACAGACCGAATCCATCCTCCTCTTTCTCTTGGCGACCATGGCCTTCCCCACAGCCGTCACCGCCATTCCCGGCTTCCTGCTGATCCGATCCCTAGGGCTGCTCAACACCCTTCCCGCCCTCGTCCTGCCCACCGTCGCAAACGGCTTGAGCATCTTCATCCTCAAAGGATTCTTCGACGCTCTGCCCAAGGAACTCTACGAAGCGGCGGAAATCGACGGCGCCAAAGAGTGGCAGATTTTCCTGCTGGTGACGCTCCCCATGACCACCCCCATCTTGGCCGTCAACGCCCTCAACGCTTTCCTCCAGGCCTACAACAGCTGGGAATGGGCGCTGCTGGTCTGCCAGAACGAAAGCCACTGGACCCTGGCCGTCTGGATGTACCAGATGAGCCGAACGCTCGGGTCCGCGCCTTGGGTGGTCATGGCGGGCTTCCTGGTCGTCTCCATCCCCACCGCCATCGTATTCATTGCCTGCCAGAAAATCATCCTCCGGGGCATTGTCCTGCCCACCCTGAAATGAAAAGATACGCACGAGTGACCTGCAACTCCGCCCTCGTCGAGCCGGGTTTCCTCTTTGCCGCCATCCCCGGCAATAGCCGAAACGGGGTGGACTTCATACCCGACGCCCTGGCCCGCGGAGCGCACGCCCTGCTGGTTCCCGAAGGTGCGAAACTGCCCCCCTTGCCGCCGGGAATCGAGGTGATTGCCTCCCGCGACATCCGCACGGACTATGCCCTCTTGGCGGCGGAATCCTACGGCAATCCGGCCCGGAAGATGCGTATCTTCGGGGTCACTGGCACGAATGGAAAGACCACGACGGCTTGGCTGGCGGCGGAGTTGCTCAAGGCTTCCGGCGAGACCGTCGGGTTGCTCACCACGGTGGAAAATAGTTGGCCCGGGCACCGCGAGGAGTCGGAACGCACGACCGCCTCGGCCGAGCTGCTCCACGGGGCGTTCGCGGCTATGCTCGCGGCAGGCTGCACGGCAGCGGTGATGGAGGTTTCTTCCCACGCTGCCGACCAGCGGCGCGTGGCGGGCATCCCGTTTGAAGCCCTGGGATTCACCAATCTGACGCAAGACCATCTGGACTATCACGGCACGATGGAGGCCTACTTCGAGGCCAAGCGGCGGCTCTTCCTGGAGCAGCCTTCGGCGCGGGCGGCGGTCAATGCGGACGACCCTTTCGGGCGCATTCTGGCGGGCGAATTGCCCCTTGCCGAACCCTACTCTCTTGCCGATGCGGCCCCTCTGGAACTGACCGCCGACGGGGTGGACTTCCGCCTTTCCGGCAAACCTTTCCACACGCCTCTGCCGGGGCGGTACAACCTTTCCAACCTCCTCTGCGCCTTGACCCTGACGCGTCCCAATCTCCCCCCCGGACGCCTTCGGGAGGTGCTCGCGACGCTACGTCCGAGATGGGGCCGCCTGGAGCGGATTGACGCCCACACGCCCGCCGCGCTCTTTGTCGACTACGCCCACACGCCGGACGCACTGGAGAAGGTTCTTGCCTCCCTACGCGAACTCCGTCCCAAGCGCCTGATTTGCCTCTTCGGGTGCGGCGGAAACCGCGACAAGACCAAGCGTCCGCGCATGGCGGAGGCGGTCGCCAAGGGGGCCGACGAAGCCATAGTCACCTCCGACAATCCCCGCTTCGAGCCCCCCGGTTCGATTATCGCCGACATCCTTCCCGGATTCCCGCCCGGCTTCCCGATTCATATCCAGCCCGACCGCCGCCTGGCCATACGCCTGGCCCTCCGCCTCGGGCAGAGCGGCGACATCATCCTGCTTGCCGGCAAGGGACACGAAACCTATCAGGAGATCGACGGCGTCAAACATCCCTTCGACGACCGCGCCCTCGCCCGCACCCTCCTGCCTGCCTAAAAAGCCCCCTCGAAAAACCTCCCCGAAAGATTTTTGCCTCTAAGTGTCTTTTTTGCTTGACACAGGGGGGGGGGGGGGGTCTTATAGTATATTGCTTGTTCGCACAGATAGCCACCTTTTGGCCCCCTTCGTGCCTATTCATAGGGGGCAGAGGTACCGACCTATCAGACCAAGTGATACCAACCAATCTAACCGTTCCTGACCTACTTCCCGGCGACCGTAGCGTCCTCCAAATCGAGGGCGTCTGCAACCGCTTCCGGGCGCGGCGGCTCGAACGCCGGATTCTCGCTTCCGGGCACGCCCCCGCCGTGGCGGTCGACTGCTCCCGGGTCGAGCGCGTCACCCTCGGCGCCATCCGCCGGCTCCACCGCCTCGGCCGAAGACTCCAGCGCGACGGCGGCGGCATCGTCTTCTACGCCGTCCCCAAACCCGTCCGCATCCTCCTGCAAGTCGTCGCCCCCCGCGCCCCCCTCGCCGGCAATCTCCGCGAAGCCTGCCAACGCCTCCGCATCCCCTTCCCGCAAGCACCCCTCATCCAATGGCCCGGCAACGGCGCCGCCCCCGAAGTCTCCGTCTGCATCCGCGCCGGGAACGGCCTTACCCCCATCCTCAAACGCACCCTCCACACCCTCGCCCAGCAGAGCGTCCCTTGCGAATGCCTCATCCTCCCGGACACCACCGGGCCCGACGCACAGGCCATTCTCGACTACCACCCCGCCGTGCGCCTGCTCCCCAGACCGCCCGGCCCCTACATCCCCGCCCAGAACCTCAACGCCCTCGCAAAGGCCGCGCGCGCCCCCACCATCGTCTACCTGAACGACGATGCAATCCCCCTCCGGAACGACTTCCTCCAACGCCTTTGCGCCCCCCTTTCAGACCCCGCCGTAGCCGCCACCTACGCCAACCAAATCCCGCGACCAGACGCCAACCCAATGGTCCGCCGCGACCACGAGCAAGCCTTCGGCGACGGCAAAACAGCCGCCAAATGGGACCTCTTCTTCTCCCTCGTCGCCGCCGCCTTCAGGCAATCAGACATCCTCAAACACCCCTTCGACCCCGCCTACCAGTACTCCGAAGATCTCGTCTGGGCCAGCCAGGCACGCACCCGCCACCAAGACATCCGCTACACCCCGGATGCCTTAGTCGAACACTCCCACAACTACACCCTCCGCCAACTCTCCATACGCTTCTACCACGAAGGAGTCGCCTACGCCCGCCTCCACGCCAAAACCACCTCGCGCACCCGCGCCCTCCTCTCCGCCGCCCTCGCCACCGCCCGAGACTGCCACTGGATCCTGACCCGCCACGCCCCCCTGAAAGCCCTCCCAAAAGCCCCATTCCACCGCCTCCTCCAGCGCCTCTCCTTCGCACAAGGCACCCGCGACTACAAGTTTGGAAAATGCGAAAGATGAGAACCGCCCAGATTATCCGCCGCCTATCCTTCGACGACTGGGGCGGTACCGAAACCACCGTCTGGCAGACAGCAATCCGCCTCAGACAAACAGGCGACGACCCCCAAATCCTGGCCACCACCGCCCTCTGTCCAGTCCACCGGGAGACCCGCCAGGAACTCGCCATCCGCCGCTTTCCCTACCTCTATCCCAACTTCCCCATGGGCAGGAAACGCCGCGACCGGCTCGACCGAAAAGGGGGCAATCCTTACGTCCTCCGCCTCCGAAAGGTACTCACCACCGAACCCTTTGATATCATCCACTGCCACAACCTCGGGCGCATCCTAGGCCTCGCATCTCGGGCGGCAAAAGCCCGGAAGAT
Organism: Kiritimatiellia bacterium; assembly: GCA_051892815.1. Classification (GTDB taxonomy): domain Bacteria; phylum Verrucomicrobiota; class Kiritimatiellia; order RFP12; family DVOR01; genus JAXFQS01. The sequence continues at coordinate 6,247 of JBJFGP010000073.1, forward strand.
ACCCTGCGTGCTGACCCTTCACGGCGGAGCAACGCAAGTCCCTCCCGCCGAACTGGCGCACCTGGCCGAACCTACCCGCCACACCCTTCCGTGGGGTGCAATTCTCGACCGTCTGTTCAATCTCCGCCCTCCGGAACTGGGGGCGCTCGACGGAGTGGTCTGCGTAGGAAGGGATGAGTTTGAAGCCCTTCGCGAGCGCCATCCGAACCTGCCTCTGCTTCATCTTCCCAACGGCGTCGACACCGAAAGGTTCGCACGGCCTGAGGGGTTTGACGCCAATCCCGTGCGCCAGCGGCTGGGTATCGAACCGGGCGTTCCGATGGTACTTTGCGCGGCCCGTCTCGACCCTCAGAAGAACCAGGAGATACTGCTCCGTTTTGCCGCCAGGTGCCGTTCCGAGGGGGCACCTGTGGCGCTGGTTCTGGCGGGGGCGGTATCCGACAAAGGCTACGAGTCGCACCTTAGGGCGCTGGCTGAGAAATTGTTGCTGTCGGGGCTGGTGGTGTTCGCGGGGGCGTTCGCGCCCAACTCGAAGGAGCTGGTGGATCTCTACCATGCGGCGGATGTGTTCATACTGCCTTCGCGGCACGAGCCGTTTGGCATTGTGGCGCTGGAGGCTTGGGCTGCCGGGGTGCCGCTGATTGCTTCGAGGGCCGGTGGTCTCGGGCATCTGGTGCGGGATGGGGTGGACGCGCTGGCGTTCGATTCTGACGATTTGGAGGGGTTGTGCGGGGCGTGGGAGCGGCTCCGGTCGGTGCCTGGTCTGAGGGAGCGTCTGGTGGCGGAAGGGGGATGCTCGGCAAGGCGTTTCGGGTGGGACAGGGTGGCCGCGACGCTGCGCGATTTCTACTTGCGGCTGATTGCGCAGAGGGGGTCGGATTGAGGATTCATCTGGTCTGCGAGGAGGGGTCTGTGCGCGGCGGGATTGAGTGTTTTGCCCATCGCCAAATGGCTCTTCTCGCTTCGCTTCCGGGGGTCTCGGTCTCGCTCGGCGGCGGGCTTGATCCGCGGGCGGATGTGACTATCATCCACAAGTGCCGATCGGCGGCGGTGTGGGGCGATTTGCCGGAGCGGTGCATCGTTGCGGTGCACGATCACGAGCCCTTCTGTCCGCGCACGACGGCGTACACTCCGGTCCTGGCGACTTGCCTGAGGAGGTGCCGCGCCTGGCGGTGTCTGCCCTGCTCGATGGTCTCGGCGCATCCGCTCGGCAGGTTGCTGGGGTATCGGGCGGGAAGTGCGCGGCGGCGGGCCGTGCGGCAGGCCAAGGCGGTGGTCGTGCTCTCCGGGTTTATGCGCTCGCGTCTTGCCGCCAACGGCGTCCCGGAGGCGTCCATCCGCGTGATTCCGCCGCCAATCGAACCGGCCGAACCCGTGCGCGTGGCGGCTAACGAAAGGTTCCTTTATCTCGAACAACTCATTAGAGGGAAAGGGGTCGATTCCTTGCTACGAGCGCTGGCCGAAGGTGCCAACCAGTTTCCCCTGGAGGTAGTAGGCAATGGAAACCGTCGCGCCCGCCTGGAGCGAACGAGCCGGCGGCTGAACCTCTCCGGGCGCGTCCGATTCCACGGCTGGCGGGAAGCGCCCGAGCCCTTCTTCCGCACCGCCCGAGCCCTCGTCGCGCCCTCCTTCTGGGCCGAGCCGTACGGACTCGTCGTCGCCGAAGCCGCCGCCCATGCCGTGCCCGCCATCGTCGCCGACCACGGAGGCCTTCCCCAAATCCTTCCGCCCGGCGCCGTCGTCACCGTTCCGCCCCGCGACGACCAGGCCCTCGCCGCCGCGCTCGACCGTCTCGCCACCCGCCCGCAAGAAGCCCAAACCATCGGCCTCAACGCACGCGAACACGTCCGCCGCCACAACGCCCCCGAACGCGTCCTGGAGCAGTGGCGAACCCTGATTGACGAGGTGTGCGCGTGAACCTGCTCGTAGACTGCATCCCCTACGACGCCGGCCGATCCGGCATCTCCGTCTATGTCCGCAGCCTCGTGCAAGCCCTTCAGGACGAAGGTCACGAACTCACCCTCCTCGTCGAACCACGCGAACGCGACACCTTCCCCGGCATCCCGAAAATCGTCGCCCCCGCGTGGACCACCCGCCCCGCCTGGAGCATGCTCTGGCACCTCTTCCTGCTCCCCCGCCGCCTCCGCCGCCTCGCCTCGCAGTTCGACGGACTGCTCATCACCGCCGCCAACCGCCGCGCCTGCCGCACCTACCCGATACCCACCGTCGCCACCATCCACGACCTGGCGCACTGCCACATTCCCCGCAAATACTCCCCCCTGCGAACCCTCTACCTCAAGGCCATTCTCCCCCGCTACGCCAAGCGCGCCGACCACCTCCTCGCCATCAGCCAAACCACCGCAGACGACCTCGTCCGCCACTGGCGCACGCCCCCCTCGCGCCTCACCGTCGCCCCCAACGGCTACACCCCGCCGCCCCCCTCGAAAGGCGGCTGGCTCGCCCGCCACAACCTGCGCCCCGGCGGCTACATCCTCTATGTCGCGCGCATCGAACACCCCGGCAAAAACCACCTCTCCCTCCTGCAAGCCTTCGCCCTCCTCAACCGCCCCGGACTCCAGCTCGTCTGCGCTGGAAGCGATTGGCACCGCGCCCAAACCGTCCACGACGCCGCCCGCCGCAACCCGCTCGCGAAAGCCATCCACTTCACCGGATACATCCCCGACACCGACCTCCGCGAAGCCTACGCCAGCGCCGCCCTCTACGCCTTCCCCTCCCTCTACGAAGGCTTCGGGCTGCCCCTCCTCGAAGCCCTCTCCGCCGGCATTCCCTGCGCCTGCTCCGACCTCGGAGCACTCAACGAAATTGCCTCCGGCATCGCCGAAACCTTCGACCCCCGCAGCCCGCAAGACATCGCCCGCGCACTCGCCAAACTCCTCGACGAAAACCCCTCCGAGCGCGCCGAACGCATCCGCAAAGGCAAAGCCCGCGCCGCCACCTACACCTGGCGCCGCCACGCCCAGACCATCGCCCGCCTGCTCGAAACACCGCCTCGACCAAAGTGCGTCGACCTCTTCGGAATACCCGTCAGCACCCTCACCCTCCGCCAAACCGCACACCATATAATAAGGCTCATCCAGACCCCTCAGCCGCGAACCCAAATCATCGCAACCGTCAACGCCGACTTCCTCGCCAACGCCGTTCCCTGCCCCGGATTCAGCCATAACCCCGAACTCCTCGCCATCCTCCGCCACGCCGACCTCGCTACCCCCGATGGCTTCCCCCTCCTGATTCTGGCCAGACTCGTACGTACCCGCATCCCCCAGCGCGTCACCGGAGCAGATCTCGTCCCCATCCTGACGAAAATGCTGGCGTCCGGCGGCCATTCGTGCTATATTCTCGGCGGCGAGAAAATATCCGTGGCAAACGCCATCGCCGCCCTTCAGACCGCAAACCCGGGACTCCGCATCGTCGGAACCGATACCGGCATCGTCAACCCGGACGACGCCCCTGCGGCACAAAGGATCGCCCGCGAAATCAACGCCGCCAAGCCCGACATCCTCTTCCTCGCATTGGGCAACCCCAAGCAGGAACTCTGGCTCGGCCGCTACGCCCACCTGCTCCAAGTCCCGGTCGCCATCGGCGTCGGAGGAACCTTCAACTTCATCGCCGGCAGCGTACGAAGAGCCCCCCTCTGCCTCCAGCACTGCGGCCTTGAATGGCTTTGGCGCCTCGCACAGGAACCCAGGAGACTCTGCCGTCGGTACGGATACGATTTCGCCAAACTCGCCCTGCTCGCCCTCCGCATCCTTTGCGAGAGGCGCCGCCGGGCACCGGAAGATTTGACATGACCCCGACACCGCTTTTCACACCCATTCCCATCCGCCTCGCCTGGTGGCTGCGCGTCAAGTGCTGGAAACTTTCCGCCACTTGCTACCCGGCCGTCAAGCGTTGCGGCGACATCATTTTGAGCGCCGCCGCGCTCCTGATTCTCTCACCCCTCTTCCTGCTGGTGGCGATTGCCATACGGCTCGATTCCAAAGGGCCGGTCTTCTTCGTGCAACGCCGCGTCGGCACCTTCGGACGCGAGTTCCCCATGCTCAAATTCAGGTCCATGTGCGCGGGTGCCGACCGTATGCGCGGGTTCATGAGGCGCCACTGCAACCAGTCGTCGGACGGCGTCATATTCAAGATGCGCAACGATCCTCGCGTCACGCGCATAGGCAGGATACTCCGCAAAACCTCTCTTGACGAACTCCCGCAACTCTGGAATGTCCTCAAGGGGGACATGTCCCTCGTCGGCCCCCGTCCGCCCATGCCCGACGAGGTGCGGGAATACACCCTTGAGGTCCGAAAGCGCCTCGACACGCGCCCGGGGATTACCTGCATCTGGCAGATTTCCGGGCGCAGCGAACTCCCCTTCAAGGAACAAGTCCGGCTGGACAACGAGTACATCGCGCGGCAGGATCTCCTTTTCGACCTGCTGCTTTTGGCCAAGACAATCCCCGCGGTGGTGCGCGGCAAGGGGGCGTACTAGATGAGAGCGGTCTACCTCCCCTACTGCGAGCAGTGCCTCGAATGGCTACCCGTCTTCCGCTCGCTGCGGAGCATCTACACGCTTCCCGTCGCCGGCAAGCCTTACATCCGCCACATTCTCAGTTCCTGCTGGCGCATGAAGGTTGACGCCGCCCTGATTCTCGACCGTTTCTACGACGAACGGCTCGCACGGCAGCTGCAGAATGTGGGCATCGGCGCGCGCATCGACTACCGCCCGGCGCCGCTGATGGATATTGAGACGCTGATGGAGACCTATGCCGACTTCATCCGCAATCACGAGACGCGCATCTTCCTCGGTCCCCGCTATCCGCGCTCGGAAACATTCTCTGAATCTGAGGCGCCGGCAACCGCCTTTGCGACCTGGAGTTACGCGCCTGGCAGTCCGCTTCGTTCGGTCCGAGGCTTCGATTCGATTCATTTCTCCACGCTCAAGGAGTGGTACGATTTGAACCTGCGGCTGGTTGGCGAGGGGCTGGAGAATCCGAATCTGCCGGGCTATCGGATTGAAAATGGCGTGCGCTACGGTGCCCGTTCGGTGGTCCATCCGTCGGCAATCATCGAGGGCAACGCCATCCTTGGAGACGATACGCTGATTGCGTCCGGTGCGAAGTTGTGCGGGGCATCAATCGTAGGGGACCATTGCGCGGTTGGTCCGGGAGCGGTGGTCAGGAGAAGCATTCTCTGTCCGGGCACCTGCGTCCAGGCGCGGGTCAACCTGGACGGGCGGGTGGTGGATGGAGACCGGGTGATTGACCCTGAGGATGGCTCGTACGCGAAGGTTCCCCACGCCATCTCCCGTCCGTTCCGATTCTGGTCGCACCGCTTTCTCGGCGCGAGCCGTCTGTTCGAAAGTTTCGGGATTCTTCGTACGCACGACCACCTGACGCTGGCTCGCGACGAACGGGCGGAGGAGGTCTTCCGGCGGAACCTGAAGCTGCTGGCGGCGGCGATCCTTTCGGTGCCATCGGCGCGCCACATCCGAGGCGTCTATCTCGGCGGCGGGTACGGACGCGGCGAGGGGGGGATTGCCTGGCGCGAGGGGAAGCCGCACTTCTACAATGACTTGGATCTTTTCGTCGTATCGCGGACAATCTGCCCAGCCATCCGCCGGCGAATCGACCGCGACCTGGCGGAGGTCTCGGCCGCCTGGACACCGATTTTCCGCGCATCGGTGGACTTCGCTCCGGCGCGGACGCTGGGGCAAATCCGGCGCCGGGCAGGCTCCCTGATGTTCCAGGAACTGATCCACGGCCACGCCGTGCTGCTGGGCGAAAATGTACTCGTGCGCCTTCCCGTCCATTCGCCCCGGGCCCTCCCCGTCTCGGAAGCCGCGCGCCTGCTGCTCAACCGCGGCGCAGGCTTGCTCCTTGCCGCCCTGAGGCTCAACTCCGGACCGCTCTCGGATCAGGACGCCGACTTCGTCCGCCGCAACCTCCACAAAGCCGCCCTCGCCTGCGCCGACGCGGAACTCATCGCGAACGGTACCTACGACTGGAGCCTGACCGTTCGCACCTCGCGCCTCGGCGGGAATCAACCTTACCAGGCCGCCGCTGCCTACAAAGCGGCCCCGAAGGTGGACACCTCCGACACCTCCGCAACCCGTTGGCGCGAACGGCGGGATGACTGGCGCCACGCCCTCGGACGCGTCCTGCGCGACCGCACTCCGGATGAGATTTTCGACGAGAGCCGCGCGCAAAACCTCTTCCGCCACCTCCTGCGCCTGCGCCGCTTCTGCCTCCGCCCGCCACTCGCCCTCGGCCTGATGCGCCTCGAACGCCTGCTCGCGCGGCCACTCGAAAGACTCCTCCCCGGCGACCCCGACATCGACCGCTTCCTCCGCCACTGGAACATCTTCAACTGACCCCGATGGACACACCCTTCGCCCCCCTCCCTGACAACGGATTCGACGAACTGGAACGCCGCCTCCTCCGCCGCCAGAAACTCATCCTCGCCGAACTCCTCTGGCTCGCCCGCCGCTACCGCGTCTCCATCGCCCTCGCCGCGCTCCTTGCCGCCATCGCCGCCAGCATGGTCGTCTGGAAAGGCATCGCCGCCGCAGGCGACCGCTACACCACCTCCGTACGCCTCCTCTACGTTCCCGCCCGCGTCCGCAAAGAGTGGGAACCCCTCAAAGCCAAAGTCGTCATCGAACTCTGCACCAGCCGCCAACTCCTCGAAGAGACCGCCCGCCTCGTCCGCTACACCGGCACCGCCCCCTTCTCCGACATCTTCCATGTTGAACTCAACCAGAAACGCGACCGCCAAGACATCATCCGCATCGACGCCACCGGATACCGTCACGACTTCACCGTCGACGCCGCCAACGCCTACGCCCGTGCCGCCTCGGAAACCTATGCCGCCTACTGGCGCGGCAAACTCGCCGACTGGCGTACCCTGCGCCAGACCGAACGCCAAAACGCCCTCCGCGAACGAGACGAACTCGACCGCCTCCTCGCAACCGAAATCGAGCCCCCCTGCTGCCTCTCCCCAAGCGACGAACTCGCCCGCCAGAGAGCCGCCATCGCCGCCCGCCTCGACACCCTCGCCAAACTCAACACCACCCGCGAAGACCTCGAATCCAGCCTTCGCCAGGAACAGCGCCTCGTCCAGGCCCTCAACCCCGGCGCACTCCCCCACGCCGACGAACTCGACCGCCTCCGCCAACGCTGGAAAGACGCCGACGCCGAAGCCGCCAACCTAGCCCGCAAATACACCGAAAAGAACCCCAAGCTCGCCATGGCCATTATCGCCCGCGACGCCGCCCGCACAGCCTACGACACCTTCGTCGAAAACCACCACCTCCAAAACTTCGACCCCAACGCCATCCCCCGACTGCGCGAACTCCAGGAAAGCCTCGCCCGCCACCAGGAAGAACTCAACGACACCAAACTCCGCCTCGAAGCCCTGCAGACCGACCTCGCCGCACTCCAAAAAAAGGCCGAACAGCTCGTCGCCAAAGCCGCACGCCACGACGCACGCCTCCGCCGCAGAGAGACCCTCTCCAACACCCTCTTGGCAATCGACGCCGAACTCGCCGAAGCCGAACTCGCCGAGACCGCGCTCCCACTCCAGCTCCAAAGCATCGAACCCGCCACCGACGCCATCATCAACCGCGCCTTCGGAGCCAAGGCACTCGCCCTCGCACTCGCCGCCGGCGCAGGCGCAGCCCTCCTCATGCTCATCCTCCGCGCCCTGCTCTACACCCTGCGCGGCACCGTCCACACCCACCGAGACGCCGAACTCCTCTCAACCCTCCCCTGCATCGCCTCCATACCCGGCATCCTCGGCAAAATGCCCGTCCGCTGGCTCCTCTTTATGCTCTACGCCCAGCAGCACTACTACGGTCCCGACGGCATCCTGCTCGTCATGCCCCTTCCCGGAGCCACACTTCTCGAACCCGGACGAAGGCGTTATGCCCCCTCGGACGGGCTTCCCAAGACCATCTTCCTGCTCCACCTCGAATCCTTCAACCCGGCAGCCGCCGACGCCGAGGCAGACAACGCCCCGTCGCCGGGCTATCGCATCATCCACCGCGAACCCGGCGCACGAAGCGGGTACATCAGCCGCCGGAGCCACGACTACCTCGACGCACAAACCATCAACCCGCTCATCGACGACATCCACGCCCTCCGGCGCGAGTTCGCCTCCGTCCACCTCCTTTGGGACACCACCGCCACCGGACGCGAACTCGTCATCCAGCAACTCCTCCCCATCCTCGACGGACTCGAGTTCGTCGCCTGCGCCGCAAGCACCCCAAACCGCGCCCTCCTGGTCCTCGCCGCCGGACGGCGCAACCTGCCAGCCAAGACCGGCGTGCTCCTGCTTGGCACCGCCTACGCGAAAAACAACCGCCTCCGCGCCTGAGCCGCTATGACCGCCCAATCTGCAAAACTCCTGCCGCTGCTGATTCTTCTCCTGCCCCTCTGCACCTCCTGCCGCTGGCTCCACAACTTCAACGCGACTCTCGAAGAGTATCCCGAACTGGAGGAACTCGAAGATGACGGCGTTTCCGTCTCGCGCTATACGCCCGAAGAACTCGCCGCCCGTGAGGCTTCCCTCCGCGCCATCGCCAAGGAGCCGTATCCGGCCTATCGAATCGACACCGGCGATGTGCTCCATCTCACGTTCTACAACCACGAGGACCTCAACGGCGACTTCCATGTCACCCCCGACGGCCACATCGGCGTTCCCTTCGCAGGACAAGTTCGTCTCCGGGGGCTCACGCTCCCGGAGGCAGCCAGGGCCCTTGAAAGGGAACTCCAGCCCTATCTCAAGAACCTTGTCGTGGGGCTTTCCCCCGTTTCGATGCCTTCGCAGACTGCCACCATCGGCGGCTGTGTCTGCCACCCCGGCGTCTACCCGGTCAATGCGGGACTGCGCCTTGGGGGGCTCTTCGCCATGGCCGGCAGCGGGCGTACCCAGCTCTTCAACGGGCAGGAACTCGACATGTCCGATTTTCAAAACTCTCTCTTCATCCGAAACGGTGAGATTCTCCCCATCGACTTCGAGAAGGCCATCTACAGGGGCGACCCTCTCAATAACCTCGAGATTCGCAAGGGCGACTACATCTACATCGCGTCTCGTACCGATGCGATGGTCTCTGTCATCGGTGCCGTCATGCGCCCGAGCTACCTCACCTGGAACCCCAACATGCGCCTGACGGATGCCATCACCAATGTTGGGGGGCTGACCGAGGAGGCCTGGCGTTATGCCATCATCATCCGGGGCGGGACTGCCAATCCGACCTTCTTCCGGGTGGATGTCGATGGGGTTCTGGCGGGGTTGCGGCGGAACCCGGCGCTGCATACTGGCGACATCATCTATGTCCCGCGCGACGCCATCTCCTATTACAATGTCTTCATCCGCAAGCTGCTACCCACCGCGCAGTTGATCAACGCCGTCACCTCGCCCTGGTATATGTACGACCGGATCCAGGATTGATGAAGTACGCCATCTTCTTCTCGATGCTCTTCGCGTGCTTCCCCTTGGCCTGGGCGGCTTCCGCGAGGCGCAGCCTGCGGCGCGTGCTGCTAGGCGCGATGCCGCTGGGGATGATGCTTTGGAACCCCACTTCCATCAACTTCTTCTCGCACGAGAGCTACCGTGGGACGGCGCGCGGGATGGAGGTTTCGCTGGTCTACCTCATTGCCTTCACGCTCCTGCTTGCAAGGCTCCTTTCGGGTCGGCTGAGGCTGAGGTTCCCGGGGATGTGGAGCTACGGTGCCTACTTCGCGGCAAGCCTCTGCTCGTGTTTCGTGGCGAATTGCGACGGGCTGCTGGCGTGGATGGAAATCTGGAAGATGCTGATGATGGCGATGGTCTTCCTGACGGTCGCGAACGAGGTACGCGAAACCGGCGAAGTGATGCCGCTGCTCTGGGGGCTCGCGACCGTGATCTGGGCCTCCTTCGCGACCGCCGTCTGGCAACGCTACGGCTGCGGCGTCTACCAGGTCCGCGGCGTCTTCCCGCACCAGAACAGCCTCGCGATGTTCATGACCATGACCGCGCCGATCCTGCTCGCCGGATGGTTCAACCTCCGCTCCCCGCGCGAAGCCTGGTTCATGGGCGCGACCTTCGGGGCCGCCTGCGTCTGCACGATGATGGCGCTTTCCCGCGGGGCACTAATCTGCCTACCAATCGCCTCCATTCTTATATTGCCCACCCTCCCAATCGGTGGTTGGTCTGCACACAAGTCCTTAGTATCCGCGCTGATGCTCCTGGGCACCATCATCGGGCTCTCGCTCTTTCTCCCGCGCGTGATCGAGCGCTTCGAGACCGCCCCGGAGGCCTCCGGCAAGACACGCGTCGAACTCGCCCAAATCGCCCTCCGGATGACCCACCGACACCCCATGGGCGTGGGACTCAACAACTGGGGTTTGCGCGTCAACGACGACGAGAACCAAGCCCTCCGGACCCACTCGCGCCCGGAAGGCGCCCGCGACGCCATCGTCGAGACAATCTACCTGCTGGTCGGCGCCGAATGCGGCTACGCCGGGCTCGCCACCCTCCTGCTTTGGCTGGCCGGAGCCCTCCTCCTCTCCGTCCGAACCGCCATCGCCTACGCACACACCGACTACGCCTTCCTGCCCGCAGGATGCGCCGCCGGGCTCGTCGCCGTCTACCTCCAGTCGACACTCGAATGGGTGCTCAAACAAGCCATCAACTTCGCCGCGCTGATGATGCTCCTCGGGGTCGTCTCGGCACTTTGGACCCTGCGCGGAAGCATCGCACGAAAGGGGGCCGCGTGAACCCGAGAACCGAAGTCTTCGTCTTCATCGACTCCCTCGGATGGGAGCAAGTCAAACACTTCAACTTCCTCCGCGACATCCTCCCCGAAAGACGCAGCCTGGAGATGCAGTTCGGCTACTCCTGCACCGCGATACCAACCATCCTCACCGGCCTCCGCCCCGCAACCCACGGACACCTTGCCTTCTACAACTGGTCCCCATCCTACTCGCCATTCGCCTGGACCAGACCCCTCGCCCGCCTCCTGAGACCGCGCACCTTCTGGAGCCGCGGACGCGTACGCCACCAACTCTCCGGAATAGTCCGCCGCGTCTGCGGATTTACCGGCTACTTCCAACTCTACAGCATACCCTTCGAACGCCTCCCCTGCCTCGACTACTGCGAAAAGAAAGACCTCTTCGCCCCCGGCGGAATGGCACCCTTCGAGAACCTTGCCGACAACTGGTCGCGCCAGAACCTGCGCTGGCACATCTCAGACTGGCGCCTGCCGGAACGGGAGAACTTCGCCTTGGCCGACGCCCTGCTCAAACGAGGGAAACTCGACCGCGCCTTCATCTACTCCGCCGCCTTCGACGCCCTTCAGCACGACCATGTCGGACAAGACGACCACCTCGCCGCCAAGGTAGAATCCTACGCCAAAACGGTCAGGAAACTCCACCGGACATTGCAGCAGTCCGGTCGCCCTTTCTGCCTGACACTCTTCTCGGACCACGGCATGACGCCCCTGAAAGGAACGATGGATTTGCCCTCGGCATTGACACGAACCGGGCTCGTCTGGGGGCACGACTACGCCCTCTGCCTGGATTCGACCATGGCCCGTTTCTGGTTTCTCAGGCCCGAATCCGAAAGGCTTCTCCGGGGGGTGCTCGCGCACAGCAGTTTCCACGGACACTGGCTATCGAAGGAGGAGTGGCGTATCCACGGGCTGGAGCGGAAGGATCGCGCCTTCGGGGACGCCATCTACCTTGCCGACGCAGGATGGCAATTCGTCCCTTCGGACATGGGGTTGAAACCTCTCAACGGCATGCACGGCTACGACCCGGCGGACAAGGATTCCGCGGCGGCAATCCTTTCGACGGAACCAATTCCCCCGAATGTGCGCCGCGTGTGCGACCTCTTCGGGCTAATGACCGGGGCGGCCGGAAAGGAGGGGCAATGCCACTCATCAGCGTAGTGCTCTCCTGCTGCGATGTCGAGCCGTGGCTCCGGGAGGCGGCCGACTCTTTCCTCAGCCAGTCCTTTGGAGACTTCGATCTGACCTTCTATGTGGAGGCGTCGCGGGACGGCACGGAGGAGGTCGCAAGGTCGATTGCATCGGGCGACAATCGTTGCCGCGTGGTGACAGGTTTGCGCACTGGGTCGGCATCGGCTTCCCGCGACTGGGGGATGGGCCAGGCATCGGGAGAGTATGTCTGGTTCTTTGACGGCGACGACTTGGCTCCGCAGGAATCGCTCGCTCGCCTTGCCGGGTTGCTGCGTGCCGAACGCCCGGACATCTTGATGGGGCAGCGGTTGACGCGTGTGGATGCGGGTGACGGGAATCTGCGGCCCGGAGGAGTTGATACGCCTGCCGGCGCGCCTGGCATTTGGCCGAGCGGACTGGAGTATATCCGGGGCACGAATCTCTTCCGGCGACCCTTCGCGACGGCGCTTACGCATTGCCTTTTTCGTCGGCAGGCGCTGCTCCGGCTGGGCTTTGCGGTGCCCCACGGAAGGCGGCACCAGGACGACGGATGGCTCTACCGTTTTCTCCTGGAGTCGGGCAAGGTATTGGCGACGGAGGACCCCGTCTGCATCTGGCGCCGGCGCGCGGGATCGGTCACGACGGCACCCAATCCGCAATCGGTTCTCGACCGTATGGCGAACTGCCGCGACGCCTTGCTCTGGGCGGACGAACTGCCCGGGAACGACCCGAAACTGAAGGAACTGGGGGTCTACTTCCGGCACAAGCTTTTCCATGCGCACCCGCTGGGACTGGCCTACGATGGCGGCCGCTACCGGCCCGCGTTCGCGCCCGGGATTTGCCGGAAAGGTTGGCGCGAACTCTTCGCTTCCGAGGCGGCGCGGAGGGGGCTGGCGAAGTTGGAGCGAGGGGCCTCGGCGGGGCAGAAAGTGGAACTCGCCTTGATGCGACTGGCGCAGGTGCCGGGATGCTTCCGGCTGGCGCGGACGGTACTGCGAGCCCTGTTGCGCGCGCATGCGGCACGCGCGCGGAAGCGCGAGAGGCGGGGATGAAGATTCCGCTGTTTCGCAACACGGCGACCAACTACCTCTCCTTGGCGGTTCGCATGGCCGAGGGCATTCTCGTCGTGCGCTGGATGGTCGGGAGCCTGGGAAAAGAGATTTACGGGCTCTGGGGCATCCTCTGGTCCTTCTTCGCCTACGCCGTGCTGGTCGACTTCGGGTTCGGGACCGCCGCGCGCAAGTACACCGCCCAAAGGTTGCAGCAGAGCGACCCGAAACGCTACAACGAATTGATCTCGACCGTACTAACCTCCTACCTCCTGGCAAGCCTACCAATCGCCCTCGGAGGTTGGTACGCCTCGCGCCACGCCCAACTTCTCTTCCACCTCGCTCCCGACCAGTCCGGCCTGAGCGCCCTCTGCAGCCGCGCGCTCATCTGCTTTGCCGTCGGCACCGCCGCCATATTCCCGACGACCCTCTTCAACGCCCTGCTCGTCGGCCTCCAGCGCCTCTACCTGCGCAACCTCGTCGACATGGCGGCAAAGGTCGTCGAATTTGGCGGCGTCATCCTTATCTTCCACCTCGGACTCGCCCCAGGAGACGCCCTCCTCGCGCTCATCCTCCATGTGCTCGCCGTCCAGCTTCTCGCCAACCTCACGATGGGATTCTGCGCCAGGCGCCACCTCCCCGGATGGCACCTGAGCATCGGACTCAAAAGGCAGGCCCTCCGCGAAGTCTTTGCCTTCAGCTGGTGGATTTGGTTCGGCAGCGTCGCCCGCCTTCTGCGCAACAACTTCTCCCCCATCCTAGTCGGCGGGCTCTGCGGACTGAGCCTTTCCGGCAGCTACCAAATCGGGCGCCGCCTGCCCCAGTTGATGTGCCAGTTCACCCTCCCTTACCAGGAGAACGCCGGCCCCCTTGCCGCCCGCCTTCACGCCCGCGGCAAACGCACCGCCCTGGCGCAGGTGCTGCTGGGATTCCTCCGGTGGAATGTGCTCCTCTCGACGGGAATCTCGGCAATCCTCTTCACCCTTGCGCCCAACCTGATCCGCCTGCTCTTTGGCGTCGACGATCCGCAATCAACGCTTGTCTGCCGCCTGCTGACACTTACGATTTGGGTCGGTCTCTCGATGCGATCGGTCCCGCAATGCGTCTTTCTGATGGCGGAAAAGCATCGTCAGGAAATCCTCCTGGGAATTGCGGAAAGCACCGTTGCATTAGCCTTGACGGTGGTGCTGCTCCAACGCTTCCCCGGTGTCCTGGCGTGCGTACCGGCGGTCGACCTCGGGGTCAACCTCGCGGCCTGTCTGCTAGTGGTGCTGCCCCTTTTGCGCAACCTTGCGGGCATTCCCTGCACGCGCATCATTCTCGACGCGTTCCTGAAACCAATCCTCGCCGCGACGCCTTGCGCCCTGGCTGCCGCGGGCGTGCGAAG
>JBJFGP010000074.1:0-4384 GCA_051892815.1 Kiritimatiellia bacterium
CGCCCCCCTCTGGTATCTACGCCCCGCCCTCGATGGTGCGCACCTCCCTTTTCGTCGGGAAAATCGCCCCAATTTCGCCTGAAACGAAGGGGTTGGAGCAAGGTTTCGTTTCCGCCGCCGGCCCGCCCAAACGGCGTCCCGTCCCGCACCTTGGCAGGAACCGACCCAAAAGGGCACAAAAAAACGGCGGGCGAAGGGGGAACTTCGCTCGCCGCCAGGGAGGACATATATTCTTGATAATCTACCGGCGTTGAGGGAGCAACGTGCCACTTCGCCAGGGGAATGGCGGCGGCTCCGGCAGATGCCCACGACAGGTGTATTGTCGTGAACAGGGCGCATAATACTATACGCACCTTTCGATGTCAACAACAAAATTCGCCTTGCAGGAAGAAATTTTGAGGTGCATACAATTTATAGCACTAGATACCTGTTGCGTACAGTCGTGCACACCTTTCTTGTTCCCCGCTCAAATCAAGGGGTTTCGATTGCAATTGGGCGCGGCGCGGGGAAAAAGGTGGGTATCTCCGACGAGGCGATTCGGGCAGGCGCCTGAGGGCTCGGCGGCACAATTTGGGCGCAGAGGGGCGTTTGCCGCGTCGGCATGAAGCAGGTGGAGAGTGGGCAACAGGGGCGCAACCACGGCGAAACTTGGAGGCCACGGGTCGGGCGAGGGATTGGGTGCGCAGCGGGCGGTTGGCAGGCTCTAAAGTAAGGTGTCGGACGGAGTCGAAGCGGGTGCGTGGTAGAATGCCGCCTTACCTGAAGGGCTCCGCCCGGCGCGGGGGTAGACGGCAACCGGCGGTGCAAGAGGGCAGGCAGGAAGTCGTCGGGCAGTTGTCGCAGGGCAGGCTTCCCCCGCAGTAAAGCGATGGGCTCAGAGGATCGTCGCGCGGAGACGGGCGCGGTTGAATGGGTGGCGGCGGGTTCAAGGGCGGGGGGAACGGGGCGGATTCCGATTTTTCAATCATCGGTGCGGTTTTTTCTTTACCTTTGGGACGGGTTCGACTAGAATGGGAACTGTTATTTTTTATGGGGCCGTGCGCACCCGAATCGGTCCCGGAAAGGATTTCCCTATGGCCAAGACAACCCATCAGTTCAAAGCCGAAATCAGCCGCATGCTGGATTTGGTGATTCACTCGCTCTACTCCAAGAAAGAAATCTTCCTGCGGGAGCTGGTCTCCAACGCCTCCGACGCCATCGACCGCGCCCGTTACGGCGCGCTCACCGACAAGTCGCTCGCCGACGGCGGGGAAGACTATCGCATCGATATTACCGTCGACAAGCCCTCCAAGACCATCACCATCGCCGACAACGGCATCGGCATGACCGCCGAAGAACTTGAGAAGAATCTCGGCACCATCGCCTCCTCCGGCACCAAGGCCTTCACCGAAGCCCTCCGCAAGGACGACAAGAGCGACATCCCCGAACTCATCGGTCAGTTCGGCGTCGGCTTCTACGCCGCCTTTATGGTCGCCGAAGCCGTCACCGTCGAGACCCTCCACCGAGGAAACGGCCAGACGCCCGTCTGCTGGCGCTCCGCCGGAGATGGCTCCTACGAACTCGACGAAAGCACCAAAAAGACCCCCGGCACCACCATCGTCCTGCGCCTCCGCGAAGACCAGGACGAATACCTCTCCCGCTGGCGCATCGAAAGCCTCGTCCGGCAGTACTCCGACTTCATCGCCTACCCCATCTATGTCACCGAAACCGGAGAGAAGGACGACAAGAAAGACGACAAGCCCCAGCCCGTCAACACCCGCACCGCCCTCTGGAAGCGCAACAAGGCCGAGGTCAAGCCCGAAGAGTACGAAGCCTTCTACAAACACCTCGCCCACGAATCCGAAGCCCCCTGGCGCACCATCCACTACCGCGTCGAAGGCTCCCTCGAATTCCAGGCCCTGCTCTTCATCCCCGCCAAGCCCGGCTTCGATTTGATGATGCCCGAGTCCCGCCACGGCCTCAAACTCTACGCCCGCAATGTCTACATCGGCTCCGACTTCAAAGAGCTTCTCCCCGAGTATCTCCGCTTCGTCCGCGGCGTCGTCGACTCCTCAGATCTGCCCCTGAACATCTCCCGCGAAATGCTCCAGGACGACTCCATCATCCGCCGCATGCGCACCAACCTCACCGGCCGCATCCTCAAAGAACTCGCCGATGTCCTCAAAGAGTCTCCCGACGCCTACCGAACCTTCTACAAGGCCTTCGGGCCCATACTCAAAGAGGGCATCCACACCGACTGGGAGAACAAGGACAAACTCAAAAACCTCCTCCTGGCCCAGACCGCCAAGAGCCCCGACGGCGAACTCCTCACCCTCCAGGCCTACCGCGACGCCATGCCCAAAGAGCAGAAGGCCATCTACTACCTCGTCGCCACGGACGCCGCCCAGGCCCGCCAATCCCCCCACCTCGAAGGTCTCCTCAAACGCGGCTACGATGTGCTTCTGCTGACCGACCCCGTCGACGAATGGATTGCCGAAGACCTTGGCGAGTTCGACAAGCTTCCCGTCCTCTCCGCCGCCAAAGCCGACCTCGACCTCGGAGACGAAGCCCAACAGAAGGCCGACAAGCAGAAACAAGAACAGGCCGCCAAAGACCTTGAAGGCCTCGCAGGCCAAATCCTCAAACGCCACGAAGCCGACCTCTCCGCCGTCCAGCCCACCACCCGCCTGACCGATTCGCCCTGCCGCCTCGCTCCCGATCCCGCCGCCCTCGCGCCCCAGGTCGAGCGCATGATGCGCGCCATGGGCCAGGAAGTGCCCAAATCCAAACGCATCCTCCAACTCAACCCCGACCATCCCCTCGTGCAGAAGATGGACGCCGCCTTCAAGGCCGCCCCGGATTCCCAGGAACTCGCCGACGACATCGACCTGCTCTACGCCATGGCCCTCGTCGCCGAAGGACTTCCCCTGCCCGACCCGGCCGCCTTCTCCCGCACACTCGCCAAACTCATGGTCGACCGTCCGGCGCAATGACCATCCTCCCGCGCTACATCCTCCGCGAGTTTCTCTTCCCCTTCCTCTACTGCCTGACGGGGTTTCTGAGCGCCTATATGCTCTTCGACACCCTCGACTCCGCCGGGCGCATCATCGACGCCAAACCGCCCGCCAGCCTTGTGCTCAACTTTATGGCGGGGCGCGTGGCCATCTATCTCGAATGGCTCCTGCCGGCCTGCCTGATGCTCGCGACGCTCTACACCATGTGGCAGCTTTGCCGCAACAGCGAAATCACCGCCATGCGTGCCAACGGCGTGAGTTTCCTCTCCATCACCTGGCCCATACTCGCCTTCGCCCTGCTCGCCAGCCTCCTGTGCGCCGCCAACAACGAGTTCTACGCCCCTCGGGCGGGCGAGAAAGCCGAACTCATCCGCCACCACCGTTTCAAGAGCCGCTCGGCCGGGACGCTCAGTTGCGCCGCCCTCAACAACCCCCGCGCCAATAGGGCCTGGTCGGTCGCGGAGATTGACCTCGACGCCCCCCGCCGCCTCAAAGGAGTCAAACTCTCCTTCTCCCGCCCGGACGGCTCGAAGTTGTGCGACTTGACGGCGGCGGAAGCCAACTTTCTCGACGGCGTCTGGTGGTTCTCCGCCCCCTCCTGGCAGCATTACGACGAACTCAACACGCCCCTCGCAACCCCCAATCCCGGGCACGCCGACGGCACGACCACGCTGCTCTCCCTGCCCGAACTCGACGAGCGCCCAGAGGACTTCAGCCTTCAGAACAAACGCGCCAGCGAGTTCTGCAGCAGCCGCGATTTGGTGCGCTTCCTAACGACCAATCCCCAGCTTTCGGGGCGCGAAAAGGCCTCTATCCGCTACGAACTCTGGAAGAAACTCGCGCTCCCGCTCGCCAGTCTGGTCATCACCCTGATTGCGATTCCCGCGGGGGTGGCGACGGGGCGGCAAAGCGTCGCCAAGGGCATCATCTTCGCCATCAGCCTCTTCTTCGCCTTCTACCTGACGGTGACGCTCTGCATGATGCTGGCGAAGCGCGAGGCGATGAACCCGGCGTTGGCGGCGTTTCTGCCGGATCTCATCTTCCTGGCGGCTGGGGTGGAACTTTTCCGGAGGCAGCGCTGATGCGGGTCGTCTGCCACAATATCCAGTACGGCACGGGCTATCTTCGGCGGCTCGCGTGGCTGGGATTCTGGGCGGGGAGCCGCCGGCACTATCCGACACTTGAGCGTTTCTACCGCTTGGCGGACGCGGATGTGCTGGTGCTTTGCGAGGTCGACAACGGCTCGTACCGCACGGGGCACCGCTCGCAAGCCAGAGCCCTCGGGCGAGCCTTGCGGATGCACGTGGCGTGCCGTTCCAAATACGGCCGCCGGCCGCTTCTGCGCCGCCTTCCAGTGCTCAAGACGCAGGCCAACGCCATCCTCACCCGCG
>JBJFGP010000075.1:0-4292 GCA_051892815.1 Kiritimatiellia bacterium
GGAGGTGGCCTGTCGCCAAACAACTCGGGAAGGGGCGGCCTCATGGCTAATCGCGATGGCTTTGCTTGATGCGGAGTGATGTTCGAACGGCGCAGAATACCTTGCCGCACATAGTGCAGTGGTCGTCAGTTGTCTCGGTTGTGTGGGTTTTCTGCCAGCGAACACGAGCGCCGCAAGGGTCCAGGGCCTCTTGGAACTGAGCCTCCCAATCGAACCGTGCCCTTGCATCGGAGATGCGGTCGTCACGGAGCCGGGCACCGGGAAGTTTTCGTGCGACATCCCCAGCGTGCGCGGCGATTTTGTAGGCGATACATCCCTCGTGCACCTCTCGAGCGTCTGGGAGTCCCAGATGCTCGCCTGGGGTGACATAGCAAAGCAAGGATGCTCCGTAGGTCGCTGCTGCGGTCGCCCCGATTGCGGAGACGATATGGTCATAGCCTGGTGCGCAGTCGATGACGACGGGTCCGAGTACATAGAAAGGGGCTCCATCGCAGACTTTCTGCTGGCGCTCCATATTCATCTGGATTTCATTGAAGGGTATGTGCCCGGGGCCTTCAATCATTACCTGGACGCCTTTGGCTTTTGCCTTGCGGCAGAGGTCGCCTAACACATCAAGTTCGGCGAACTGGGCGGCGTCGGAAGCGTCTGCGAGACACCCGGGCCGCAAACCATCACCAAGCGAGACCGTGACATCGTAGCGAGCCAGAATGTCCAGCACGTCGTCCCAACGAGTATAGAGCGGATTTTGCAACCCGGTCTTCTGCATCCACTCCGCCATAATGGCGCCGCCGCGCGAGACGATGCCCAACTTGCGTTTGACTGCCAGAGGAATATGTTCGCGCAGGAGTCCTGCATGAAGGGTCATAAAGTCGACGCCTTGCCGTGCCTGTTCCTCGATGACCTGCAAGAGCAAATCAGGGTTGAGCACGGGAATATCGCCGGCGATTCGGGAGAGGGTCTCGTAGACGGGAACGGTGCCAAGCGGGGCTGGACTGTTGTCCAGCATGCTCTGCCTGATTTCTGCGACCCCTGGTCCAACCGAGAGATCCATGACGAAGTCTGCTCCGGCATTGAGGGCGACCTGGAGTTTTTCCAGTTCATCGCCTTTGCCAGAACGATCCGGCGAGCGGCCAAGGTTGGCGTTGATCTTTGTGGTGAAGATTCGTCCGACCCCGACCGGCTTGGCATTGCGGTGGTTTGGGTTTAGGGGAATGACCGCGCGTCCGGCAGCCATTTCCCGGAGAACGAGATTGGGATCGGCTCCTTCGGCCTGGGCGACGGCAGCCATCGCCGGCGTAAGAATTCCCGCTTGTGCAGACTGGAGTTGGGTCATGTCTATTTGTGCACCCGGTAGTAGGCGATAAGGGCGTTTGTGGAGGAGTCGTGGTTGAGCGGGCGGGTAGCGTCAGCCAACTGGGGCAGGATTTTCCCGGCAAGGACTTTGCCGAGTTGCACGCCCCACTGGTCGAAGGAGAAGATATTCCAGATGACGCCTTGCACGAAGACTTTGTGCTCGTAAAGGGCAATCAATGCGCCTAGGGTCTTGGGCGTGAGGTCGTCCGCCAAAAGGGTGTTGGTCGGGCGATTGCCTTTGAAAACCTTGTGGGGAACGAGGTTTTCGGGGGTGCCTTCGGCGCGGACTTCTTGCTCGGTCTTGCCGAAAGCAAGCGCCTGGGTCTGGGCGAAGAAGTTGGCCATGAGCTTGTCGTGGTGGTCGCCCAGGGGATTGTGGGTTTTGCAGAAGCCGATAAAGTCGGCGGGGATGAGTTTGGTGCCTTGGTGGATGAGCTGGTAGAAGGCGTGCTGGCCGTTGGTGCCGGGCTCGCCCCAGACGATTGGGCCGGTCGAGCAGGCGACGCGCTGACCATCCCGAGTGACCGATTTGCCGTTGGATTCCATATCCATCTGCTGAAGGTAGGCGGTAAAGCGGCTGAGGTACTGGTCGTAGGGGAGGACGGCGTAAGATTCGGCCTTGAGGACATTGTTGTAGAGGATGCCGAGCAGTGCCATAATCACCGGCATATTGCTCTTGAGGGGCTTGGTGCGGAAGTGGACATCCATGGCGTGGTAGCCTGCGAGGAACTTGTCGAAGTTCTTGCGGCCGATGGAAATCATCAGCGGGAGGCCGATGGCGGAGGGGAGGGAATAGCGTCCACCGACCCAGTCCCAAAAGCCGAACATGTTGGCAGTGTCGATGCCGAACTTGGCAACTTCTTCGGCATTGGTCGATACGGCGCAGAAGTGTTTGGCGACGGCTTCTTCGGATCCGAGTTGTTTGACGAGCCAGTCGCGGGCGGTGCGCGCGTTGGTCATCGTTTCCTGGGTGGTGAAGGTCTTGGACTCGACGATGAAGAGGGTCTGGTCGGCCTTGATTTGGCGGAGGGTCTCGGCAATGTGGGTGGAGTCGACATTGGAGACGAAGAAGTTTTTGATGGTGCGCTTGGAGAAGAATTTGAGCGCTTCGGTCGCCATGACGGGCCCGAGGTCGGAGCCGCCGATGCCGATATTGACGACGTAGCGGATGCGCTTGCCGGTGTAGCCAAGCCACTGGCCGCCGCGCACGCGGTCGGAGAAGTCGCCCATGCGCTGGAGGACTTCGCGAACCTGGGGCATGACATCCTTGCCGTCGACGAAAACGGGCTCGCCGGAGAGGTTGCGCAGGGCGGTATGGAGGACGGCGCGGTTTTCGGTGACATTGATTTTTTCACCGGTGAACATCCGCTCAGTCCACTCTTTGACACCGGCGGCCTGGGCGATTTTGACAAGGGCGCTCATCAATTCAGGCGTGATGAGGTTTTTGGAGTAGTCAAGCGTCCAGCCGGCGGCTTTGACGGTAAAGCGTTTGGCGCGGTCGGGGTCGGCGGCGAAGAGTTCGCGCAGGTTCTGTTTGGGGAGAAGCGGTTCGAGGGTCGAGAAGTCCATGTCAATCCTGTTGCGGTGAAACGATTGGTTGAAAGTTCCAATTAGGCGGATGGCGCCCTGGAACGAACAATGTGGGAATAGAATAGCAAACTTGCGACCGGTTTTCCAGTCAAAAGGGGGAAATGGCACCTGCTGGCGTTGCTGAGGAGAGGTGGGAAGGACTGGGGGCTGATGGTGGGCACCGACGCAACCGTGCGGTGCGTACGATTTGCCTCAAAGGGTGCCTAGGATTGGGAACGCGTGGTAGGCAGGAGTGGCTGCCAATCAGTAGCGGAAGATGCAGCAGAGGTCTTTGTGGGCGAGGCGGATGTCGTCCCACTCGGGAGGTCGCGGTTCGCCGGGGTTCAGCGGGAAGGGGAAGAAGAAGTCATTGCCGGGCGCCATGCGCAGTTCGGCCCGGTCGCTGAAAGTCTCGAAGGTCATAAACCCGATATCGCCCCACCAGCCGGTGGACGGGAGCGCGGCGACGCGGCGGATACGGCGGGACTCCCAATCTTTGCGGAACCAGCGCTCACTCCAACGATGGTCGTGCCCGTGAATCCATCCGGCAAAGTGTGGCGTCTCCGCAAGGAATTGTCGCACTTGGCGCCCCAATCCCAAATCCTCCGGCGCGTGATGGGCCCCCACTAAAAAGGGGCGCGGCCGGCATGCAGCCTCTTCTCGGAGCCAAGTCCATTGCGCCGTACCGATGTCGCCTCCTTCCGCGTTTGGCGTGCCTTCGCCGGGACCGGTCTCCTTGAGGGTGTCGAGCAAAAGCAAGTCCGCCAGTCCAAGGTCGATGACCGAGACAATGCGCCCGGGAACGGGTGTCGTGGATGCGTACTCCGGATGGTACTTGAGGAAGACCTTTCGGTGATCGTGGTTGCCGAGCGTCAGATGGAGATCTATCCCTGCGGCACGCAGACGGTTGAACCCCGCAAGGGAGGCTTCATAGTCTTTCCCCCAGCCGACCCAGAGCGCGAGATCGCCAAAGACCACCACGCGGGCCGGACTCGGATTCATCGCGAGAACCTGGTCAACGGCGCGCTCGAAAAGGGCGTTCTGGTAGGTAGGCTGGACAATCGTTCCCGTGCGGACGCCGGAACCGGAAAGGTGGATGTCGCTCATAAAAACCGAGAGGTTCGCGGCACGGTTGGTCGGGCTGATGCTACGGCAACCGCTTGCCGCCGTCGCAGCAAGCAGTCCCGTGCAAAGTTCACGACGGGTTAGGGAGGTATTCACGGGTAAGATTCCAGATGAGGAGCAGGTGGAAAGGCTCAAGAAAAGAGGATTTCTTGGCCGTGGTAGAGGAAGTTCGCGCCCACGACATACTGCAGGGCAGTGGGAGAAAAACGGTCGGAGACTTGAATGTGGAGGTGTCCGGCGAGGAT
>JBJFGP010000076.1:0-4261 GCA_051892815.1 Kiritimatiellia bacterium
GGGGGGGTATCGAGGGGGGGGATTCTCGGGTATCTTTGGGGCGCTTGCCGTCAGGGAATGGAAGGGCGGGGAAGGGGCTTTGGGGGCCTCTTCCCCGCCGGTGGCATGTGTGTGGTATATGTAGAGGGGCTAGAGGGAGACGCCGAGGTTGACGCCGCCCCAGAAGTAGATGTCTTCGCCGACGCCGTCGCCCATGCCGATTTCGCTGTCGCGCACGGATCCGTCGATCAGGCCGCAGAGTCCGACGGTCGCTCCGAGGGAGACCTGTTCGGTCAGGGCGTAGGAGAGGGCGGCGGTCAGGACATATTCGTCGAGGGCGCTGTTGTCGGCCTCTTCACCCCAGAAGAAGCGGTTGTAGGCGGCGCTTCCCCAGGAGAGGTAGCCGTCGAGGGTGAGGGTCAGGCGGTCGGGGATGAGGGCGAAGTCGCGGGTCAATCCGAGCTGGGCGTAGGCGCCGGAGTCGCGGTTGAGCTCCATGGCGAGGAAGGTGTAGGGGGTGACGATGTCGTTGTTGTAGCTGAACTTGGTGAAGAGTTCGTGCACATCCAGGTCGTCGTGCGCCCCGGGGAAGGTGAAGAAGCAGTAGCCAGCCTCTACGCCGAGCGCCCCGAAGTCGCGGCTCCACGAGACCGTATAGTCGATTTCGTTGACCCCTTCGTCGTGCTTCGGACGGTCGCTTCCGTATGACGCATTCGCCCACGCGCCAATCGAAAAGGCGCCGATTTCGCCGGCGTCGTAGCCCAACGAAATCCCCGGCTGGTAGACCGGCGTGTTGTCGTAGACAATGCCGCGGAAGATGTAGGCCGAATAGAGATCCAGCGTCGCATCAAGCGAGAACGCCGAGAGCGGAGATGCCTCCGCCTGGGCCGCCTCTTCGGCATGCGACGGCGTGAAGGGAAGCGCGAGCGCCCCGAGAAGGGCAAGCAACAGGCCAGGACAGTTTTTGACGGTCATGGTATCGAGATCCTTTGTTGGAGTTGAACGATGCCTGCCTACTCGCAGAGACCGTGCCAAGCAAGATGGCGGCGACATTTCTGTCAATCTGGCGCTTAAAAGGCTGGCGCGAAGACAAATCTGTCCCGCCAACCACCTTTTCCTTGACATTTATGTTTGACCTGCTAGACTGAACAGCCGTATTTGTCCACTCCAAGCCGACAATCGAGGAGGATTATGGAACCGCTCCGCCACGAACAGGAACTTCAGCTGCTGCAGAACATCTCCACCATCCTCGACCAGAGCATCGATATGCGCTCCGTCGTCCAGCCCATCCTCCAGGCCCTCGACGACCACCTCGGCTTCCGCCACGGAACCATCACCCTCCTGCGGCGGGAAGACGGCGAAATCCTCATCGAATCCGCCCACGGACTGAGCCCCGCACTCGCCCAAGCCACCCGCTACAAACTCGGAGAGGGCGTCACCGGACAGGTCGTCTTGACCGGCAAACCGATTATCGTCCCGCGCACCGCCGACTCACCCCTTTTCCTCGGGAAAACCCGCTACGGCAAGAACGCCGCGACAGCCTTCATCTGCGTGCCCATCAAGGAAGCCCAGGAGGTCGTCGGCGCCCTCAGCGTTTTCCGCTCCACAGAAGACGAGGAGGTTCTCAAGGAAGACGAGGCCATTCTCTCAATCGTCGCCTCGATGGTCGCCCGAGCAGCGCTCCTCCGCCGACAAATCCTCGAACAGCAGGATACCCTTCGCGAAGAGAACCGCCAACTCAAGGAAGAACTCAAGCGGATGTATCACCCCGCCAACATCATCGGTAACTCGCGCGAAATGGAGCTCGTCTACAGTCAAATCTCCCAGGTCGCGGAAAGCTCCGCAACCGTTCTCATCACCGGTGCGACCGGCACCGGCAAGGAACTCGTCGCCCAGGCCATACACTACGCCAGCAACCGCTCCAAGGGCCCTTTCATCCGCGTCCATTGCGCCGCCCTGCCGGAGGGATTGATAGAATCCGAACTCTTTGGTCACGTCAAAGGGGCCTTCACCGGCGCAATGGTCGACCGCAAAGGGCGCTTGGAATTGGCGGACGGAGGAACCATCTTCCTTGACGAAATCGGCGAAGTCCCCTTGGCGATTCAAGCGAAACTCCTGCGGGTGATACAAGAACGTGAGTTCGAGCGCGTGGGCGGCACCCAGACCATCAAAGTCGATGTACGCATCGTGGCGGCGACCCACCGAGACCTCTCGGCCATGGTTGAGAAGAACCTCTTCCGCGAAGACCTCTTTTACCGACTCAATGTCTTCCCCATCTATGTCCCCGCGCTAGTCAAGCGCAAGGCCGACATCATCCTGTTGGCCGAACACTTTGTCAAGAAGTACGCCGCCCTCTCCTCGAAAACCATCACCTCCCTCTCGAATCAAGCCGTCGACCGTCTGATGAGCTACCGCTGGCCCGGAAACGTGCGCGAGTTGGAGAACTGCATGGAGCGAGCAGTCCTCTTGACGGACGGCCCCATTCTCCAGTCCAGCGCACTGCCCGCGACCGTCCAAAGTGCCGGTAGCGACCCTTGCGAACTAGACCCTGTCGACGGTCCTATCCCTGCATCCGGCAACCTCGAAGAGATGGTCGGCAGCTACGAAAAGGCGATTATCACCGAGGCCCTCAAAGCCACCCACTACAATGCCGCCGCAGCCGCGCGAGCCCTCCATACGACCCCGCGCATCCTCTCCTACAAGGTCAAGACCTACGGCATCAAGCGGCCTTAGCCTGCGCCTGATGGCAAGGTCGCCGTTAGAGCCCGGGGAATCCATCGTGGCGGCATGGGGCAAGCACAGTCTAGACGCCCTTCTTGGAACGCGTTCCGAGGCTTTCCAGTCTACCTGTGCGATTCTTTGGCCCGTTCTTCCTCTGAGCTCCGGCAGACATTGGCGGCAGCCGTTCCCATCCACCTTTCCGAGAGATTGTTAGGCATCGGCTCAAAGTTTGCTTTACAAGCCCTCTCGAAAAGACTATACTTTCGAGCAATCGTTATTCCTAACACGAAAGGCATACTTTCATGGCTGAGATTGATTTCGGCGGCGTCCTTGAGAAGATCGTCACCCGCAAAGAGTTCCCCCTCAAGAAGGCACAGCAAGTCCTGAAGGGCAAGACCATTGCCGTTTTGGGCTATGGCATCCAAGGTCCCGCCCAAGCGCTCAATATGCGCGACAACGGCCTAAATGTCATCGTCGGTCAGCGCAAGGCGAACGGCAAGAAGACCAGTTGGGGACGTGCCCTTGAGGATGGTTGGAAACCCGGCGAGACGCTCTTCTCCATCGAGGAGGCTGCCGAGAAGGGCGACATCATTATGATGCTTACCTCCGACGCTTCGCTCAAGAGCGTTTGGGCCAAAATCAAGCCCTTCGTCACCGCCGGCAAGACCCTTTATTTCTCCCACGGCTTCGGCTGGGTTTACAACAAACTCACGGGCATCAAGCCGGGGAAAGATGTCAATGTCATCCTCGTCGCGCCCAAAGGCTCCGGCACCTCCGTCCGCCGCAACTTCCTCAATGGCGTTGGCATCAACTCCTCCTTCGCCGTCGAACAGGATGCGACCGGCGATGCGCTTGACCAGACCCTTGCCATTGGCATCGGCATCGGTTCGGGCTACCTCTTCCGGACCACCTTTGAAAAGGAGGTCACCTCCGATCTCGTGGGCGAGCGCGGTATCCTTATGGGTGCTCTCGCGGGCGTGATGGAAGCGCAGTACGAGACCCTCCGCAAGAATGGACATTCTCCCTCCGAGGCGTTCAACGAGACCTGCGAGGAACTCACCCAGAGCCTCATTCGCCTGGTCGACGAGAACGGCATGGACTGGATGTACAGCAACTGCTCGGCCACTGCCCAGCGTGGCGCGCTCGACTGGCGGCCGAAGTTCAAGAAGGCCACCTTGCCGGTCTTCAAAGAGCTTTATGACGCAGTCAAGACGATGAAGGAGGCCCGTCGCGTCATCCGCTCCACCGGTAGCGCGGACTACAAGCAGAAGCTCGACAAGGAACTCGCCGATATGCGCAATTCCGAGATGTGGCGCGCTGGCGCCGCTGTCCGCAAACTGCGCCCGAACGAGAGGGCGAAGGAGGGGGCCGACCACGCTGCCGGCATCAAAGGCCGCGCCCAGAACTAGTTCGGACTTGTCCGTTCGATTCAGAGGCCATCGCCTGTAGGCGGTGGCCTCTTTGTTTGGCATCACCCGTTCTTCGAGGTTCTCTGCGGTTTGAGGGTGTGGTGGCAAGGTGGCGCGGGCGGAAAGAGGTGACTATTTAGGGTGTTCGTGCG
>JBJFGP010000077.1:0-4251 GCA_051892815.1 Kiritimatiellia bacterium
GTAGATTTTGACGCCCGCCGTGCCGACTTTCGCCCCGTTTCCAATGCACCCGTGCCCCCGTCCAAACGCACCAAGCCCTCCCGTCGCCGCTAACATGTCCATCATCTCCCCGGAAACCATCCGCCGCATCGAAGAGAAGATGCGCCAGTCAGGCCTGCTTGAGGAGGACCTGGAGGAGAGTTTTATCCTGGGGGCGGGCCCAGGTGGGCAAAAGACCAATAAGACCTCATCCACTGTCCGCCTCAAACACCATCCTTCCGGCCTCGTTGTCAAGTGTGCCGAGACCCGTTCTCGGGAAACCAACCGCTGGGTCGCACGGCGGCTATTGGCCGACCGGTTGCTTGAAACCATCGAGGGCGAACGTTCCGCCCGCCAGCAGGCAATCGAGAAGGAGCGGCGCCGGAAACGCACCAAATCCCGTCGGCAGAAGGCAAAGATGGTCGCGGACAAACGCATTCACTCGGAGAAAAAGGCCGCACGCCGCCGGCCTGTCGAAGAATAGTCACCCATGCCCGAAGAACTGACCCCAATGATGCGCCAATATCGGCGAATCAAGACCGAAAATGCCAAGGACGCCATCCTGATGTTTCGTCTGGGTGACTTCTATGAGATGTTCTTCGAGGATGCCAAGACCGCATCGGAGGTCTTGGGCCTTACGCTGACGCACCGCGTCGGGGCGCCCATGTGCGGAGTGCCCTACCACGCACTTGAGGCTTACCTGGCGAAGTTGGTCAAGGCGGGGCTGAAAGCTGCCATTTGCGAGCAGTTGGAGGATCCAGCGACCGCAAAGGGTATCGTCCGACGCGAGGTGACGCGCATTGTAACGCCCGGGACTATCTTCGAAGATGGGCTTCTGGACGCGGCCCGGAACAACTATCTTCTGGCGCTTGCCCCAGACGCCAAACCCAAGGCTTTGGCACTGCTCGACCTATCCACGGGCGACTTGTCCGCCGAGGAGTTCGAGACTCCAGAGGAGTTCTCCCAAGCGCTTTTGCGATACAATCCCAGCGAGTGCCTGGTGCCGGAGGGATGCGAGCGGCTTACGTGGCTCAACAGCCTTTCCTGCCCGGTGACCACCGCCGAGGAGTGGACCTTTTCGCGCGATGCGGCCTATGATTTGCTTGTGCGGCACTTTGGCGTTCAATCGCTGGATGGCTTTGGATGCCAGGAGAAGCCGGGGGTTATCCGCGCGGCGGGCGGTCTGCTCTATTATGTAGGGGAGACATTGCGCAACCAAACGGGGCACATCCGCTCCATCCAACTCCGCAATTCCGGGGATTTCCTGACGCTGGACGCCTCTACGGTCAACAATCTGGACATTCTTCCGCTACGAGGGAAGCCTTTGGCGGACACGCTGCTGGGCGTATTGGACACGACGCACACGCCCATGGGTGCCAGGCTTCTGCGCAATTGGCTTTCCCGGCCGCTGGGGAAACTTGAGGCGATTGTCTCCCGCCACGAAGCAGTCGGGCAACTTGTCGCCGGGCGATTGGAACTGACCGGACTTCAGAATCTCTTGCGTTCGGTGCACGATTTGGAACGGCTTCTGACGCGTCTGGAAGCCGGGAACGGGAACGCTAGGGACTTGAAGGGATTGGGCGCTTCCCTGCTGCCCCTCCCCGCCCTGAAGGAGCGGATTACGGCTTTTTCCCAGGGGCAATCGGGGCTTCTTGGCGGGTTGGCTGAGGCCATCGAACCGCTTCCGGAGTTGGCCGCACGCATTGACAAGGCGCTGGTGGAAACGCCTCCGGTCTCTACCAAAGAGGGCGGAATGATTGCGGAGGGATGGAACCGCGACCTTGACGAGTTGCGGGCACTTTCCGCAGAAGGTCACGGCTGGTTGGCGCAGTATCAGGCCAAGGAGGCGGAGCGTACGGGCATCAAGAGCCTCAAGGTTCGCCACAATCGGGTTTTCGGCTACTACATCGAGGTTTCCAAGGGTCAGACGGCTCTGGTTCCGCCCGAATATGAACGCCGCCAGACGCTGGTGAATGCGGAGCGCTACATCACTCCTGAACTCAAAGAGTACGAGCAGAAGATCTTCGGGGCGCAAGACAAGGCGATTGCACTTGAACAGCAGCTTTTTCAGGAACTTCGCGCCGAGACGCTGGCGTTTGCGGCGGGCATCCGGCGGAGCGCGCAGGCGATTGCGACAGCCGATGTGCTGACGGCTTTTGCCGACCGTGCGCTTGCCTTGGGCTATGTCCGCCCGCAGATGACCGTCGACCCGGTTCTTGAGATCAAAGACGGCCGCCACCCGGTCGTGGAGCAGTTGCCAAACGCGGAACGCTTTATCGCGAACGATACGAAGCTGAACGCCACCGACCACCAGCTGATTCTCATCACGGGTCCGAACATGGCGGGCAAATCCACCTATATCCGCCAGGTTGCACTCATTCTGATCATGTCTCAGGCAGGTTCGTGGGTTCCGGCCCGGGAGGCGCGCATCGGCATTGCCGACAAGGTGTTCACGCGTGTCGGGGCGGGTGACGAACTGGCGAAGGGACGGAGCACCTTTATGGTGGAGATGCAGGAGGCCGCCAACATTCTCAACAATGCCACGCCGCAGAGTCTGGTGGTGCTCGACGAGTTGGGGCGGGGTACCAGCACCTTCGACGGCATTTCGCTGGCGTGGTCGGTCGCGGAGTATCTGCACAACACGGCCGCAGTCAAGGCTCGAACCCTCTTCGCCACGCACTATCACGAACTGACCGATTTGGCGCGCAGTTTGCCTGGTGTGAAGAATTACACGGTACAGGTGCGGGAGCGCGGCGACTCAATTGTCTTCCTGCGGCGCATCGTCCCTGGTTGCGCGGACAAGAGTTATGGCATTCATGTCGCGCGCCTGGCGGGCATGCCACCGGTCGTCATCGACCGGGCAAAGGAGATTCTCGCCAACCTGGAGGACAACGAACTCGATCCGGGCGCGATGCCGAAACTCGCCCAAACGCGCCAGGCCCGCCGCAAGCCGGAAAACCCCAATCAACTGCTGATGGACTTCTAGGGGCGGAGATGAAACGCTTCTTGACACTCTTGGTGCTTGCCCATCTTCCGCTAGCATTCGTTTCCGCGGGGGATACATCCATCAGCGCCATCCACCGCTACGAACGGAAGAATGACTCCGACACCCTGCTCGTCGTCGTCTCGAACGATGGCGAACAAACGGCCGAATCGGTCTTGCTGAAGTTTGTCCGCCGGACGGGCGAACCAATCGAGGGCGTCGGCATCTCGACCAACTGTTTCGACTTGGCGCCGGGGAAGAGCCTTGATGTGACGGTACGCGCACACCAATTCCCGATGGATTGGGTTCTGGAAATCAAGGGGCGCAACACCAACCAACATATTCGGTCGGCTCGTATGCGCTAAAGCCTGCAGGAGGTGGCAACCTTCGGGGGGCGAAGATGCCAACCTTTCGCGGGATTGGTCAGCGCGAAACGAAATCGCGGAAGTAGGCGATTGTCTTGCGGAGGCCCTCTTCCAGCGGAACGCGAGGTTCCCAGCCCAACAGTTGCTTGGCAAGCGTGATGTCCGGCTTACGCCGCTTGGGGTCGTCCTTGGGCAAAGGCTCGAAGACGAGTTGGCTCTTGCTTTCGGGGAGGGCCTGGAGCGTCTGTTCGGCCAATTGCCGGATGGTGTACTCACCGGGATTTCCCACATTCAGGACTGGCACCAGCATGCCGTGCGACGAGAAGAAGTCGGACAAGACCTCCGGCGGGAGAGCCATAAACTTGAGCATCGCGTCAAGCAAGTCGTCGACATACTGGAAACTGCGCGTCTGGGAACCGTCCCCGTAGAGCGTGATGGGCTGGTCGCGCAAGGCCTGCATGATGAAGTTGGAAATCACCCGTCCGTCCGCCGGGTGCATGTGCGGGCCATAGGTGTTGAAGATGCGCACCATGCGCACATCGACCCCATACTCCCGGGAATAGTCCAATGCGAGCGTCTCGGCGGCGCGTTTGCCCTCGTCATAACAGGAACGAGGCCCGATGGTGTTGACATTGCCCCAGTAGGATTCGGGCTGAGGGTGGACGAGCGGATCGCCGTAGACCTCGGAGGTGGTCGTGTGCAGGACGCGGGCCTTCGTCTTGAGCGCCAGCTCAAGAACATTCATCATGCCGAGAAAGGAGGTCTTGATGGTCTCGACCGGATTGCGCTGGTAATGCACCGGAGAGGCCGGACAGGCAAGATTGTAGATTTCGTCGAACTGCCCCCAGAACGGCTGCGTCACATCGTGCAGGATGAAAGTAAAAC
>JBJFGP010000078.1:0-4229 GCA_051892815.1 Kiritimatiellia bacterium
TCGACCTTTTTCATCTGCGAGGAGACGAGGAAGAAGATGATGAGGAGGAAGATGCAGTCTATCATCGATGTCATCTGGACATCGAGCCCCTTGTCGGTTTCGACTCGGATAGCCATGGGTCAGCCTCTTTTGACGAACCAGGCGTTGAGCAGGGCGGACATTTCCTCTTCGAGCAGGACGCCGTAGAGGGCGATGCGCGAGTTGAAGAGGTGGTGGAGGAAGAGGGCGGGCATGGCGATGATGAGGCCGGCGACGGTGGTGACGAGGGCTTTGCCGATGTCGCCTGCCATGGCGGCGGGGTCTCCCATGTCACCCATGGCGGCGACGGTTCCGAAGGCGCCGAGCAGGCCGACGACTGTGCCGAAGAGGCCGAGCAAGGGGGATAGGGTGGCGACGATGCCGAGCATTCCGGATCGGCGGGTTTCCAGGCGGAGTTCGCGGCCGGCCTTGTCTTCGGCGAACATTTTGACTTGGGAGACGTCGCGGTTGTCTTTCTGTTCGATGAGGGTCTCGATGACTTTTGCCAGGACGCTTTTGTCTTGGCGGCAACGGGTCTTGAGGTCGTCCAGGCGTCCGGCGCTCCAGAGTTCGAGGGCGTCCTGGACGAGTCCGTCGGGAACGAAGCGTTTGCGGCGCAGGTGGCAGAAGCGCTCCAATCCGCAGGCCAGGCCGAGGACTGAGAGCAGGCCGAGGAAAATCATGGTCCGTCCGCCTTGGGCGACGGTCTCGCACCAGGCTTCAAGAGGTGTCTTCTCTTGGGTGGCGGAGGTTGGTTCCTCCTGGTGGGAGAGGTTGGCAGCAGTGGCTGCGGGAGGTGTATTGGTCGCGGGGGGATTGGTTTGCGCGATGGTGAAGATGGCGATGGCGGCCGCGGCGGCGGTGAGCGCGAGTCTGACTCCCTTCATTCTGTCTCCCTTGCTGGTTCTTGTCTGGATAATCGGGACCGGCGCCGGTTGGGCGTCGACGGGACACAGTCTAGCACGGGGGCGCCTCGGCCGCAACCCCCTCTTTCGGGAGGGTCGGGGTCAGCGGAAGAGGATGAGGGTCGGCAGCCCCTTGTCGTAGGGCGAGGCTCGATGGATGAGCCAGACTTTGCGTCCTGTGGTGGGGGTGACGAACGCGCCGAGAAGGTCGGGGTTGTCGAGGCGAGCGGCGTAGAGGGTCTGCTCTTCTTCGGTGAGGAGTTCGCAGACGGCGTCGCGCCCTTGGACGAGACCGTCGAGTTTGGTCCAGCCCTGCGCGCGGGAGGCGTAGACGGCAATCTGCCAGTCCGATGCGAGGCTGGTGAGGATGTCAAGGTTTACCGGTGGCTGCAGCGGGCCGTCGAAAACATAGAGTTTGACGTACTTGCCGTTGTTGACGGCGGAGGGTCCGAGGGTGAGGGTGTTGGTGGTGGCGAAGAAGACATTGGTAAGGGTGGACATGAGAAAACTGTTGCTCACGGTCAGCAGGTCGGGCGATTCGAGACGGATCTCCCTGAAACGGTAGGCGCTGAGGGAGTTGTCGCCAATGTGGACGAGTTTGGGTAGCACGAGCGTGCCGGTGATTCCCGAAACCCCACTATAGCTGTTGAGCGAACCTCCGCCGAGAGTGACCAGGCCCGACAGGTCCCAATCCTCAAGCACCGTCTCCTTGAGCGGTATGGTCTTGCCCATGCCGGAGAGGAATGCGTAGCCGATGGTGGAAAGGTTCGGGCAACGCATCTCCAAATGCTGAAGTTTCTCCCAGCAACTCATTGAATAGGAGGTGACCAGTTCCAATGTCTGCGGGAGTACGAGACTTGGGGTCTGCCAATTCTGCATCTTATTGTTGGCCTGGATTGAGACGATGGTGTAAGGGTTGCCGTCGGTATCAAAGACCGGGTCGTCGAGGTTGAGCGCGGGCCACAGAGAATCGGCTACGCCGTCGGTGATGGTTAGCCGGTTGCCGTTGGCCGTGACCGTAAAAGTGTAGCCGTTTTCGGGGCAGGTGATGACGCCGTTGGCGTAAGTCCAGTGGTAGAATTCCTGGCTTGGCGGAATGATGGAGATGGACGCGGTGGCGTTCCCGAGGGTGTAATCTCCTTCGGAGAGGGTAATGCTCAAATCGAGCGGTTCGGTGTATTGGCGGTTGGGGATTGGCGTGATGGAGAGGGTGACGGAGGCGGCTCCGGCGGGGATGGTGACGAAGGCGGGAAGGACGGCGTAGTTCTTACCCGAAGCGGCCGCGCCGCCGGCCGTGAATGGGACATCGAGCCGTGCGGAAGAGGGTCCGACGGGCGAGCGGGAGATGGTGAAGGTGCCGCTTTGGCCGAGTTCGGCGGAGGCGTCGGAACCGGGCTCGATGGTGACTTCGCCGGTGTAGATGTCCTGCGAGGCGGCGACGGCGGTGGATTCGTTCCCGAGGGCCAAAAGGGTGCAATGCCAGCTGCCGGGTTCGAGCGGGCCGAGGGTGTAGGAGTAGGTTCCGCTCTCGACGCCGGACGCCAGGGAGTTGGTCGCGACGGTGCCGTCGAGGGCGATGGTTTCGAGGGCGAGTTCGACGGGTTCCCCTGGGTTGTCGAGGGTGGCGTCGACGGTCAGCAGGCGGGTCTCGCGGTCGTAGGAATAGGAGGAAATCAGGGCGGTGGAGCCGGCGCGGACGGTGTATTCGAGTTCGAAGAGGGCAAAGTTGACGGGGTCGCTGCTGGCGGTCGTGTAGGGGACGAATTTGAAGGCGCGGTAGCCGCGGGCGGTACCCGTCCCGGAGGGGATGAGGAAGGTAGCCGAGCGGTTTTCGTCGCTCACCGCCTTGCCCCAGGCGTCGATACTTCGCTCGCCCTCTGCGATGAGGGTTTCGGTGCCGTCGGAATCCACGCCGAAGATGGCCCACTGGGTAGGAACGCGGGTTTGGTCATAGTCGTTGTAGGCGCAGCGGTGGAGCGTGTAGCTCTCCAGGACGAAGACTTCGCCGGGGCGGAAGTCGTCCGGCACACCATAGAGGGCATAGAAAGCCCCGTCGGCGTTGCCGGACTTGAAGGAGCCGAGCCAGCGCTTGCTCATGTTGGAGGCGGTCGAGACGGTCACGCCGTCGAAGGCGTTCGAGACCGAGTAGACCGAACTGTAGGACTTGCCGGAGATTTCCGGGTCACCGCAGAGCCCTTCCTCGCGCGCCTCGCGCACGGCCGCAGTCAAATTGAACGCCTCGCCGGCGCTTTGCGCCCGAACCGAATCCAAAGCCGCCAGCGCCAGCACGCCCGCCAAAACCAGTATTGTCGGCAACCGCTCCATATTCACTCCTTCATACAGCAATTCTGCCATCGAAAACTTACAACCCTACTATAGCACGAACCCCATCTCCGTTGCAAGTCCAAAACTGCCCCGTCCCGCCACGGATACCAACCTCCGCCCCCCCAAGGTGCCTACCTCCCGCCCCCAAAGGTTGACACCTCCGCACCCCAATCCTGCCTATCCGCCGGCCCCGAAGAAAACAACGGGCGCCCCCTTCCCGAATCCAGTCGGAAAGCGGTCGCCCGCGAATGAAACGGATGGCTCCGCGCTCAGCCCAGCTTGCCGATCGCAATCAGCGTAAAGACCATCGTGAAGATAGCCGTCGTCTCCACAATGCCCAACGCCGCCAAATTGTTCGTCAGCCCCTTCCCAGTCTCCGCCTGGGCATCCGCCGCAGCAGCCGCCGCCCGCCCCTGCAGCCACGCCGAAAAGCCGACCGCCAGCCCCGCAAAGATTCCCAGCACCAGCGACGGCACCCCGATGTTCGGCACCTCCACCTTGCCCAACATCGTGAACATCAGCAACATCCCGTAGAGCGTCTGGGTAATCGGCGCGCCCACATAAGTCAAAAGAAGGAAGGGCGCCGGCTTATCCTGCGCATAGCACTTCTTCCAGGCGCCGACCGCCGAAGCCGCCGCGCTCCCCGTGCCCAAGGCGGAACCGATTGCACTCAAAGCGAGCGTCGCCACCGCGCCCGTCACGACCATTGCTGCATCTGCTGTCATCTTAGGAATCTCCTGTTGAGGTTAAAGGTTAGAGGGTCTCGTCTGCGATTCGCGGCGAAACGGCCGATAGGCGATGCCCGCCCAAGTCAACCCCTTCGCCCCGGAAAATTCAAGCGTATTGAGCCGCACCGCGTGAACCAGGATGGAGAGCGCCCCCATCAGCAGATTCAGCCCGTGCCCAAGGAAGAGAATCAACACCATCGCGGGCACCTTCGCCGCCATCGGCAACGCCAGCCCAGAGGCCATCAAATCGAAG
>JBJFGP010000079.1:0-4199 GCA_051892815.1 Kiritimatiellia bacterium
AAACCTTCTCCGGCACCACCAACCGCTCCGCTCCCCCGCCCCAACACCACCCGGAGCCCGGCAATAGAACCGACAACTCAAGCAACTACCGACACGCACCACTCCAAATCAAACCATCTTCGAGCGCGGCAAACCAACGCAACACCCAATCTCGCTACTACCAACGAATCCAATTCCAACGCGCCAAACCAACTGCTATTTGATGAGACTTTAATCAATCAACCCGATACCAAACAAGACCAGCCCGGCAAACCGCCAACTCAAACACCACACAACCACACCAAGCACCGCCTCTCAGCCTCGCACGCCCGCCAAATACTCCAACACATCTCCCCCTTGCCAGTCCGCAAACCGCGCCACCTCACCCCACGAAACTAGAGGCAAGATTGACCCATTGGCAAACAATTCCAGCCAAGCGAAACCGTCGATACCAATCAACCACCATCCTCCAAACACGATTGGACAATCAAACCAAACAGCTCCACCGTGCACCCCACACCTACCCCCGCGCGAGGCACTCCTGAACAACAAAAAAGGGCGGTTCCATAGGAATCGCCCCTTTTCGAGAGTTCAAAGAAACGGCTTAAACCCGTACGCGGCGACGCAACGCCAACGCAGAGAGACCGATTCCGAACAGAAACGCCATCGTCGGCTCCGGAACAGCCGTGAAAGAACCGCCATCCCAAACAGAACCGACCTCGGGAGACATCACCCCGGAAGGCGCGGAGCCGTAGGTATAACTACTCAACTCTTCCTTGCTCAACACAGACGAATAGGCCATCAGACTGCCATCGCTGCCGTAGAGAAAGATGGCGTACTTGTCAGCCGAACTACCAAAGTCAGTGTAAGTGGTATTCGCCGTCGCGTCATACGAAACCTGCCCCGAAAGAGCACTTCCGCTCGGCGTCGAACCCTCTGTAGTCACACCGGACATCAGCACCGCATAGGAGAACTGATAAGTATCCGCGACGGAATCGCCAACATACCAGGCCAACACATCGGCTTTGACGCCGAATGTGAGAGCCAAGGCGGCGAAGAAGATTGCAAAAGCCTTTTTCATTGTCTCAAGACTCCTCTTTATTCAGCGAAGTTGACGGTAAAACCGGTACCCTTGTGGATGTACCAGAAAGCGGTACCCGCGGCAACCGGAATGGAAGAGACAACCGCGTTGCCATTGCTCGCGTCAGCCCACTTGCCATCCTTGTTGAAGAAATACTTCGAGAGGGTCGAACCATCCGAGTTGACCAACTGGATGATATCCGCCGCACCAGTGCCACGCCCCTTGACCGCGCCAGTGAAAGTCACCGCCGCCAGGTCGACATCGAAGGGAAGCCCATTGCCGAGCAAGTTCTGCCCAGCGACAATCGAAACCCCGGCAGAAGAGGTTTCCAGCGCACCAACAAGGTAGAGCGTGTCAGCCGTCGTGGCTCCCTGCTGGAACCAAAAGGCATCGCCGCTCTTCAACGCAATGGACGACAAGTCGGGATAGGCTTCATCCGCCTTGACCCAAGCCTTGGAGCCATTGAGCGAGTAGACGCAACTCTGATTGCCATTATAGACCGTCAGTTTCGGAGCGCTTTCCGCCGCATCACTGCCAGTCAAGTTATGAGTGGAAATCAAATCCACCGCCGTACGGGTTGTATTCCCGGCAAGCGAGGCGAATTGAACCGTGATGGCAGTGTAGCCCTGGGCATTGAGCTTCACGGGCGTATAGCCCAAAACATTCTCGCCCTCGACCGAAGCGGAGTCCGCCGCAAGGGTAGTTCCGGCAGCAAGAGCAACAGCCGCCAGTGCGCAAATGAAAGATTTCATCTCTTGGTATTCCTTCCCTTACTCTTACTGGGCAGACGCACGGAAAAGTTGACCATTCTCGGCTTCGTCGAACTCAAGCGTGACCGTATCACCCTCGCCGACACCGACGCACGCATTCGCGGTCTTCGTCCAACCCGTATCGCCAATGGATTCGAGCTTGTAGAGAGCACCGGCTTCCGTCTTCGCCAGCGTGACATAGACCTTGCCATTGCGCAGTTGAATGTCCTTGATGACCGGCTTGGTGGTCACCGGCGTGCGGTTGGCGACGGTAGCCAGCAGATTGCCCTCAAGGTTCGTGGCGGTGATTGAGCCAAAGAACCCTTGGGAGAGTGCGCCCGTACCCGTTGTGCCATAGCCGGAAACGAAGGTCTTGCCGGCCGCCTCGCTCAAGCGGGTGTCGAGCACCACCAAGGTGAAGAGGGAGGAGTCAATCTCGCTCTGCGGCAGATTCACAACCGTGAAGGGGCAACGATACCCGGTGCCATCCACCGTCGGAGCCGCCTTGGCGGTCTTGACGATGACATCATTCGCACTGATTGGCGTGCCATCCGTATAGAATCCGCGAAAAGCATTACCATCAAGCGAGCGAATCAAGCAATAGGTTTCGCCCTCACTGACGGGTGTGCCGTCGGCGTAGGTATCGGGACCGACCGAGTAGAACTGGTAGGCGCCATTGGAGGCAATCTGGGTGGCCAGGGCAAGCCCGGCCGTGCAGATGGCACCAAGGATGGAGAAAAGCGTTTTCATTCTGTTAAAGCCCTTTCCCGATTAGTTACTAGCCGAGGCAGTGTCCGCGACGACAACCGGCTTGAAGAAGCGATAGTCGGAACCAATCAGTTTGGAGAAGTCCAACTGCTGGGCACCGGAGGTAAAGTCCTTCGTGACACCATCAATGGTGACGAGTTCCCAGTTGCCAGCCTTGGCGTCGGCATAGGTCTTAGCGGCCTTGAACTTGATTACGCCGTTGATGGCGCCGTTCTTTCCTTGCTCGTCGACGGTCAGGTTGAGGCTGACCTGGTTCCCGTCAAAGTTGCCGACCTTGAGGGCGGCGACAGGAACCTTGACCTTTTTATCGGAACCGACGACCAGTTTCTCATTCATGAGGTAGGCAACTGGAGAGGCGGCGGCCAAGGTTTCGGCATCAGCGCCGACCAGGCGGTCGTTGCTAGCGAACTGTTCCGCAACCCAGTTGTTGATGGCCTGATCCTCGGCAGTTTCACCCGTCGCAGGAGCGGCAGGTGCCACATAGGCGGTGGCACGGGAGGGGTCGCCGTAGGAGGCGAAGATGTCGTCGACTTTACCCGCACCGGAGAAGCAGACGGATTGCACGGAGTACTCCGACTGGTCTGCCCGCGCGAAGGTGAATTTGGTCAATTCGGTCTGGCCGTCTTCCGACGAGATGGTGACGAGGTAGGCTTCGGGAGTGAAGCGGACTGTGATGAAGTAGTAGGTGTCCGAACTGGCTGTGACGCCCGAGGAGACCTGCTTATCGCACCCGGGGGACATTGCGACGAAGTTGCTGTCTTTATCGACAAAGAGCATCACCTTATAGCTGTCGCCAGTCTCGGGGATGGCATCGTCGGAGAAGGGGGTAATCTTGCACCGCATTTCGACATAGACGGTCGAGGTCTGCGAGGCGACGGGTGCCTTGGTGGTCCCCTTGTCAATGAGCGGATTGGTCAAAACCTCGTCCGTGGAGAAGGACAAGACCTTATTGGCACTCTCCGTTTGCTGAGCGTAGAAGCGCGGCGAGGCGGTGATGGTCTCTTCTACCACGGATTGGTCCGTGGCCCAATCCGGGAGCGAGTCGAAGTACTCGACATAAGCGCCATCGGTCACCGATTCTGCGTTCCAAATGGAAGGCACATCGGCGGCTTGAGCCGTCACAGCACCAACTGCGGCCACGCAGAGGGGCATAACGACCTGAAACAGGCTATGTTTCATTGATGATTATCCTTTTCGTTGTTTTTGAGTTAAAAATCCGCTACTGGCGCCACCTTGGATTCGGACGCACTCTCTAGACACGCCGCAAGTATACTCTCTTTAGCGGGGTGTTGCAAGCAGATTCGCAACGAGATGGCGGATTTCTCTTCGCTGGGCTGGGTTGCACGGATTCCTCTGTATATAAGGTATCCCGGGACGGCGGCTAGAGTTCTCCGCCCCGAGGGTCGCTAAATCCCCGCTAGAGACGCGCTTAGCACCGGCTGTTTGGGGTGCAAATGCACTCCGGGGCTGGCAACACAGCCGCTGGGGAAAATGCTCTCTTTGGAACTGATGTTGAGCCAGTCGCCCGCTGACAAGCCGGGCGTATTTCCCGGTGTCGGGACGAAAAAAGCCCCTCGTGCGAGGGGCTGGAGATGGAGCCGGCAGACGGACTCGAACCGACG
>JBJFGP010000080.1:0-4195 GCA_051892815.1 Kiritimatiellia bacterium
GTGGGGCAATCATCCCCTTGGGCGTCCCATTACCGGGAAAGTCGAAACGATTCGCCACATCAGCAGAAACGCTATCGAATCCTATCGCCGCCGGGCCTGTACGCCAGCCGCGACAATCTATGTATTTGCCGGCAGAATTGACCCCAAACATTGCGTCGAACTAGTCCGCAAGGCCACCGTGAAGCAGATAAAACAGCCTTGCCATAGGTTTCAACGCGTCACAACCCGCACGAAGTTGACGCCCTTTGCGATAACGCGGCGAGATATTGAGCAGATTCACGCGGCCGTTGCCTTCCGTCTTCCCTTTGGTCGGGAGCACAAGTCCCGGTATGCACTGCGCCTTCTGTCCTGCATACTGGGTGAGAATATGAGTTCCCGCCTCTTCCAGAGAGTTCGGGAGGAAGCTGGGCTGTGCTATACAATCAGTTCATTTACTCAACCATTCGATGAGACCTCTGCGCTCTGCATCTACGCAGGATTGGATGCTTCGAGAGCCAAAGACGGGCTGTCGCTCACAATGCGAGAAACGGCCCGTTTTGCGCGTGAAAAGATTACTGAAACAGAACTGCGCCGGGCCAAAGATTATGTTTGCGGCACATTCCGACTTGGTGTCGAAACGGCCTCGGCCAGGTCGTCGTGGCTGGGGGGATGTCTTTCGCGCAGCGGGCGAATTATCGCGCGAGAGGACACCATAGCCGGCCTTGAAGCGGTCACGGCAGAGGAGATTCTGGCGCTGGCCCAACAGATTTTCAACCCCGATCGTCTTGCTCTTTCGCTGGTGGTGCCTGAAGAGGACGGCACTTCCGAAGGAGAATGGCAAGCGGCTTTAACCAATCCCATCAAGGAACTCCTCCCATGATTTTGCGTGCACTCAGTTTTACACTCACCGACTCCGAATTGTCCGCCAATTTTCCTCGCGCATTCGAGCAGGTCAAACAAATCAAAGACCCCAAACTCTCATTCGAAGACGGTGCCATTATCTTCTCCGGCAAGTTTGTCGCCGGGATTATCCCCGTTCCGTTTCAAGCGCATTGCGCACTCTCGGCCGAGGAGGACGGGAAAGTCTTGCGCGTCTGCCTGCAGAAGGTCAAAGCGGCATTCTTTAGCGGGGGGGGCGAGCAGATTATTTCGGCAATGAAGGACAAGATTGGCGTCGTGCCTGGCGTGCGACCAGAGGGCGACTCGCTCTATATCACGCTCTCTGAAATTGGAGCCACCAAAGGAATGCACATCCAAGGGCAACTCAAGTCGATTACCATCGGGAATCACGAGTTGACTCTCGAATTGGCGTAAGCAATTCCTCGGAAACCTAAAAAGCCCCAAACCAAATGGTTTGGGGCTTTTCTATTTGAGCAACAGGTGAGTACCTTCTAAGTGGCCTCATTGCAACCTTAGGGAGGCGCAGGAAGACAGGTGCCGAGTAGGAAGGTTAGCAGGTTGTGGTCTCATCCACACGCACATCTTCGGCAGCATCCAACTCGGCTCGTCCCGCATCATAAAAGATGGCACCCGCTGTTTTATAGAGCGGGTCTAAGAAGAAATAGTAGAATGGAAGGAAGAGTATCGATGCCAATACCCACTTGACGATAGTCGGTAGCGAAACAAGATCATTTTGCATTTTTTCGAAGAGATCAGGGCATAACGAAACCAGTCTCTCCATATTCGATACACACAGGTAGCAACCGAGCAAAATGACACCGAAGGAGAGGACGCACAGAATGAGATAGAAACAATCCAACAGAAAGAGTCTGCCAAGGTTGCCCATCACAATGACACGGCTTTCCCGGAGTGCATCACGCGCACGCCCCTCCGGTCCCAAATCATTGATGGCAAGAGGGGCAAACCGATAGATGTAGGCTATCCAGCAGGAGGTCAATGCCACTGCCAATACCACAACAACTTGGGGTAGTATCGACGCGAGCAAGGGCGGCGCTCCTGGGCGGAGGCTAGATAACACATCCCCTACGCCAAGGGAGAACTTGGACAGCCCCATCACGAGAATACCGTATAGCGGCAACGCGATCAGCAAGGCTACTAGCCCCCAGCCAACTGCACGAACACCAATCAGCAAGATA
This sequence comes from Kiritimatiellia bacterium, assembly GCA_051892815.1. GTDB lineage: Bacteria > Verrucomicrobiota > Kiritimatiellia > RFP12 > DVOR01 > JAXFQS01. The sequence goes on from JBJFGP010000080.1 coordinate 2,076, forward strand.
GTCCGAAGTGTCTGCCAATAGAGAGCAACAGTCCGGAACCGTTGAAAAAGTCTTCCAGGCGAGATGGAGCCGCTCCGGACTAGTTGAAGGAAGAGAATGGAAAGCGTGAAGTCAAATATTGGAGTGATTAGAAGGTTGTAGACGCCCCCCAGTCCAAGACCGATGAAGGTGATGATTCCATAGACGATAAGCGTCAAGGTAATCAAGCCCCAACGCCCATTGCAGGACTTCCAGGCTTGGGTAAAACAGGCGATTGGACTAGGGCGCGACATGGCAGGGGCCTCCTAGAGCGGACGGAAACGGTACTCCGTCACCGTCGAGTAAGTCTCGCCCGGGCGGAGAATCGTCGACGGGAAGTTGGGACGATTGGGCGAGTCGGGCCAATGTTGGGTTTCCAGTGCGAAGCCCCCATGCTTGCAGTTGGGACGCTCCTTGCCAGGCATGCCATCGGTCATAAACGACCCATCGTAGAACTGGATTCCCGGCTGATCAGTCCACACCTCCATGGCAATACCACCGCCACGCGCCTCGGCGGCAAGTGCAAAGGTTCCAGGCGCCTTTTGATCAAGGCACCAGTTGTGATCGTAAGGGTCGGCAATGCGACGCAATTTACGGAAGTCAAAAGCCGTGGCCTCCACTGGCGCAATCTCACCCGTGGGAAGTAGTTCCTTCGGGTCGACAGGGATATAGTGGTCGGCACAAATGCGAAGTTGCTGATCCATAACCGTTCCCGAACCGGCGCCATTGAGGTTGAAGTAGATATGCTGCGTCAGATTGCAAGGCGTCGGCTTGTCCGTCTGGGCACTGTACTCGATGCGCCAAGTATTGTCCTCGGTAATCAAGTAGTTGACCCGGATGTCCAGATTGCCTGGGAACCCTTGGTCCCCATCGGGCGAGCGTAGCGCCAATTCAATGCCTATCGTCTTGTTGCGAAGAGGCAACACGCGCACCGTCCAGGTGCGCAGATTGAAGCCATCAACACCGCCGTGAAGCGAGTTGGGGCCCTCGTTTGTCGAGACAGAATAATCGGCTCCTCCAATGGAAAACTTGCCCTTGGCAATACGGTTTCCATAGCGGCCAATGAGAGCACCGAAGTAAAGATTGGTGGTGTAATCGGTAGGCGTATTGAACCCCACCGTAATATCTCGGAATGTGCCGACATCGGTCGGGACTGAAAGCGTCCGAACGGTTCCCCCAAGGTCGAGAACCTCCATTTGAAGACCGCCAAAACCGGTCATCAAATAGGACTTTACCTGGCGACCATCCGGCAGAACGCCTGCCGGCTTGACGATGATGGAGGCAGTACGATTAGCAATCTCCTCACTAAGATGTTGCTGGACAAACTCGCGATAAGTATAGACCAGCGTGTCACCAAGCGAGGCGGTGGAGGTTGAGAGCGTCGTTGTCGAGCGATCGAGTTTCGCCAACAGAATCGCCAGTAAAGCCAAAAGCGACAGAATAATCAACAGAACTTTGAACTTTTTCATAGTTGCCTCCCGGATGGAGATTTAGGAAAAACGGAACTCGGTGGTGGTCTGGTAGGTCTGTCCTGGACGAAGAATGGTCGAGGGAAAATCAGGATGATTGGGCGAATCCGGCCAATGCTGCGTCTCAAGCGCAACACCACCGCGGCGGACATAGGTGTGCTTGCCCTTCATGCCGTCGGGAATATAGTTTCCCGTGTAGACCTGCACACCAGGTTCAGTAGTCCATACCTCTAAAGTTCTCCCAGCGGCGGCAAGACGCGCGGCACGGGTCAACACACCATCGGGATGGTTGAGAATCCAGGTATGGTCATATCCGGCGCCATAGCGCAACTGAAGGTCGTCGGTCTCAATCTCCTTTCCAACCTTCTTGGGACTAGTAAAATCGAATGGCGTTCCCTTGACCGTGCGACGCTCACCCGTTGGGATAAGCGTTTCATCGACAGGCAGGTAGGAATCTGCAAACAGTTGGAGGTCGTGATCGAGCATATCCCCCTGCCCATCACCCTTCAGGTTGAAATAGGCATGCTGCGTGAGGTTGACCGGGGTCGCGGCATCACTCTTCGCCGAATAGTCTACCCTCCAAACATTATCGGGCGTAATGGTATAGGTCACCTCCACGTCAAGATTACCGGG
>JBJFGP010000081.1:0-4182 GCA_051892815.1 Kiritimatiellia bacterium
TTTCGGCCACCGTGAAGCGTGCGCCGGTGAGTTTCGCCAGGTAGTCGGCGCACTCGTTGGCGGCGTAGCGGTAGCCGCGCGGAGCGGAGGGGTCGACGACAATCGCCGCCTTGGCCTGTCCGTTTTCGGCGAAGACGAATTCGCCCTTCTCGGCATTTCGCCCGCCAAACGGCCACATGGCCGAAGCGATTGATGCCGTTGCGATGGTGGCGGCGAGCGCCGCCTGGAGTCTGTTCATTTGCTGTTGTCCCTTCTGATGTCCTGATTCCCTTTTGACTGTTGCCCGTCGAAGAGATATTCGATCGCCCCGGCGAACATGACATGGCTGTGGCTGGCCATCGGGCCTTTGCGCACCCATTGCTCCCACATAGTCGTCGCGCCCAGCTTGCGCCAGTAGCCGAACGAGGGGCAATCTTCCACCGCCAACATTCTCAGAATGAGCCCGCGTTCGCCCCGTGCGGCGAGGAGACGGAAGAGTTCTCTCGCGCCGAAGATGCCGACGCGCGTCTGGCAACCGTCGTGCTCGATTTGTTGTTTCAACTTGTCAAAGATCCAATCCGCCTCTTTCCCGGAGACCAACCCGCATCCGAGGGTGAGAGCCGAGGCGGCGAGGCTCCCGCTGCCGTAGAGCCCGTCCTTGCGCCGGAAGGTTTTGCGGTATCCCTCGGCAACGAGCCCTTGGGCCTTGCGCCAGCGGGCGGCGGCAGCGGCATCGCGCATTTCGTTCGCCATCTCCGCACCATAGCCCAGGAGGCGGTGGAGGAGCGCGGTGTTGACAATCCGGACATCAGCGCTGCTGGTGTGGTACGAGCCCTGTTCGTTCGGCGCCGCCCAATCGCCATAGCCGCGGAGGTCGACGACCCAGCCGGCGGGGGCGATCTTGGCGCAGATGAAGTCGAGATACCGCTTGACGGCGGGGTAGGACTCCTCCACGAAGGAACGCTCGCCGTAGACGCGCCAGGCGACATAGGGCGTATTGACGACCACGCCGCTCCAATCGGGCTGTCCGCGTCTCGACTGGGCGGTCAACTTGCCGTCGAGTGGGGATAGGCTCTCCAACTTGGCGGGCGTGACCTCAAGCGGCGCATCGTTGATGTACTGGCACCAGGCCCTGGTGTAGTCGAGCAGGTCGAAGAGTTCGCAAGCGACGCGCCAGTAGGTGTGGGTATCCATCAGGCACGGCGCGCGTTCGTCGCGCACGGCGCAATCGGTCGGCAGGCTCATCAAGTTCGCCTTGATGGAGTTGACCGCCATCTCGACGAGGTGCGCCTCCAAGGGGTTCTCCGGGCGGAGTTCCCTTCGCGGCTTGACATCGGCGTAGAGGGTCTGCGCCCGAACCTGCGAGGCGTCCAAGCCGTCGGGCAAGCCTTCAATCAACGCATAGCGAAAGCCGTGGTAGACGAAGCGCGGGGCGAGCATCCGGGGAGTTCCGCCTGCGGGCAAGACATACTGCTCCTTGGCCATAGCGCCGCCATTCGTCCAGCGGTCGAGCCCCTTGCGGTCTTCGGTCAACTCCTCGGCGTGCGAGACGGTGATAACGGTCTCCTTCTGCAGGGGTCCGACATCCAATTCGACGAACCCGGCGAGGTTGCGACCGAAGTCCACAAGCCACGCCCCGTTGCCGACGCGCCACAGGCTCTTGGGCTTGAGGCTTTCGTGTCGGACGATGCGCAAGGTTCGGCGCGGTTCGAGCCGTCCACCTGCGCGGTCGACGACCTTGACCGGGGCGCACTTGCCCTCTGGCTTTATCCAGTCCCAGCACTCGCCGTTGTAGAGGTCGCTCTCGCGCAGATGGGTTTGAGTGACGACCGACCAGCGGCCATCGCTGAGCAGCAGGGGGCGCTCCACACCATCCGCACCTCTCTCCACGAGTGCAGCAATCAAGCGCTTAGGCAACCGCCACGCGGGTGAGTAGGAGGTGAAGCCGGGACCGTAGCCGTTGGCGACAGTCACCTCCAGCCGATTGGTTCCGGCGTGGAGGAGTGGCGCGACCGGATAGGTTTCGTAGGGGAGGCGCCTGGCGTATTCCGCATAACCTGGGGCGAGATAGTCGGTGTTGACCGGTTGACCGTTCACCCGTGCCTCGAACGCTCCCAGAGCACAGAGCCGAAGTGTAGCGGAAGCCGGGGGCGTTGTCAACACAAAAGTTCGGCTGAAGCGCCACACGCCGTTGGTTTCGGGGGATTCCGCCGAAATCCATTGGGCGGAGCCAAATGCCGCGGGGATTGGCGGAATCGGGGCGGCGGCCTGAAGGGTGGCGGCTAGGAGCAAGAGGGCGAGTAGGCAAAACATCATCAGAGGCAATAGTCTACCACAAATGGCTGCCGAAGGACAATATCAAAAAGGGCCATGCGTCCGTAGCCTCTGGTTCAGGGGACGGGCGCATGGCACAGGGAGAAAAGCGCTGCCGCGGCTAGCGCAGGAAGATAAGAGTTGGGTTGGCGCTGCGCTTGCGGTAGAGGACGACATGCTGCATGCCGTCGACGGTCTCAAGGCGCACCGCGGGCGAGTAGATGCCGTCCGGGTCAACTGCCTCGGCGGTGTCGAAGCCGATGGTGCTGAGGTCGAAGTCCGTCTCTTTGAGGGTTCGGACGGAGGTTGGCACCTTCAAGAGCGTCCACCCGGTCTTCGAGAGGTCGTTGGTGAGGGGAATGGCCACGGTCGTGTGGAGTTTGATAGTGCCCGTGAGGGTGCTACTCGGGTCAATAGTGAAGCAGTCGGCGAGGCAGGTGTCGTTGGCGACCTTGATTTCGCACTTGAATCCGGGATTATGCAATGTGGAATTGGAGATGGTCGCTTCATCGATGGAGCCGATGCTATTGATCGGGTTCGGTCTCGGGTGCCTGTAGTATTCGACGCGCAATCCCTTCTCAGCGTAAGTCGCCTGAGAGATGCCTGGATGCACCGAGGCGCAGGCCGCCGGATTATCGGCAGAGCAGGTATGTACCCCACGATACAGGCCGTAGGTGCCCAAATGGAGGAAGCCGCCATTGACAACCAGTTGGTTGTTTGCCATGCGGGAAGCGGAAACCGCGAGCGTGGCATTGGTCTCGACAATAAACTTGCTGCCGTCTGGGATGGTGTAAAGGTCGATGACGCTCAGGAGCGTATTGGTTCCCGCGACCAGTTCGAGCTGCCCGTCGGGATTGGCGAACGAGCCAGAACAGTTGTTGCTCTCACCGCCAAGGATGAAGCCGCGCTCGAGCAGACAGCCCGTATCGTCATTGTCGAAGCGGAATGGGCCCTTCGTCTCAACATTGTATGTGCTTGATGCGAAGTAAATCGAAGCATGAGCAGAGTTTCCCCCTGCGGAATTGCGCATTGAAGTGCCATGTTCATCAACAATCCACCCGCCATTATTGGCGTAGAACCATTGTTGCCCATTGGCGTTATTATTGAAAAAGAAAGTGGCTCCGTTACGCACGACCACGGCATCACTGCGCGCGCTGGCGCGATTGTTCCCGATATTCGGAACCATGGAGGCTAGGGCCCCGTCCGCGGCATCGAAGATGAGCTGCCCAAGATAATCTGCGCCGCGAATATCAATACAGACGGCGCATTTGGCATCGGAATCGGGGGTGACCAAAACGCAGGAGTCTTCGGCTCCTTTGATTTTAACCATCGTGCTGAGGGGCGTCGTACCTTGACCGCCGGCAATCAGCCGGAAGGGCTTCTCGGCGGTTGCCTCAACCAGGGCAGCGGGAGCCGCAGCTTCCAAACCATAGCTGAGATAGGTTCGGCCCTGCATGTAGATGGCGCCGGAGTGGAGCACCAAATCGGGGAAGAAGACCTTACCTTGGTTATCGCCGAAGACCATTGCGCCTTCGGTATCGTCTGTTCCAATCGTCAATCGTTCACCGGCAAAGTAGGTGCGCGCATTAGTGCCCCACCCCGGAATCCAAAGTGCGTTCTCGGGTGCCGAACCCAAGGCCACGAGGTAGTGGTTGGTGACGGCATCGCCTTCCGCCGGAGCGACAGGCGCCAGCCCGTTGCTCCAGTTGCCCGCCGCCGCGAAGGACGAATTGGCGTACGAGCCGTCGCCCTGCGTCAAGGTGACGGTGTTGATTTCGGCCAGCGCCGGAAGAACTACCCACGCCACCGCCGACGCGAGGAGCACCTGCATACCTGATTTCATCTTTGCTACGCCTTTCGGATGGAAAATAGTCAAGACGATGCTCATTA
>JBJFGP010000082.1:0-4164 GCA_051892815.1 Kiritimatiellia bacterium
GTCCGGGGCGGTTCCGTTCTTGAGCCAGGCGATGGGGTCTGATTTCTCTCGGCGGAGGGCGTAGGAGAAGAAGCGTCCGAGGAGTGGGGGTGCTTTGGCCAGGAGTTTGCGCTGGTCGGGGATTTTGTAGAAGGAGCAGTGGCCTTCGGCGGTCTGCCTTGCGGTATCGAAGCAGGGGTTCCAGAAGAGGGGGAGTCCAGTCTCGAAGATGCGGGCGTAGGCGATTGGGTCGAGCAGGGCGTTGTATTCGTCGGTGGGGCCGCCTCGGGAGTGTCCGGCGGAGAAGTAGACGGCTTTTATTTTGTCGCGGCAGAGGTCGGGATGGCGGTTGAAGAGTACGGCCAGGTCGGTGCCGGTGGAGATTTTGACGATGACTTTTTGCTGGGATTGCTGGAGGACTTGGCGGATGAGGTTGACGCCCTGGAGTGTGCGCGGGTCGGCGTCTGGGAGGGTATCGGTGGGGTGTCGGAGTTTGGCGGAGAGGCCGACGGCTGCGGGGATTTTCCGGCCGGCGATGTGTTCCATCTGGGAGAGTGGAATGCGGCCTCCTCCGTTGAACTGGTCTTGCCCTGGGCGGTCGATGTGGCCGTCGAGGATGAGGGCTTTGACTTCGAGGCGGGGCATGGCGAAGAGTGCCGCGAGGTCGAAGTGGTCGTCGGGATCCATCGCGGGGTGGAAGAGGTCGGAGCAGTAGATGAAGGGTATTTTCCCCTCGTCCGACTGTTTGGCACTTTGGGGGTCGGGAGGTTGGCAGGATGGGGGCTTGGAGGTGGGCACCTCCGCCCCTGAAAGGTTGGCTGGAATGGCGGCGAGCGCCAGCAGGCTTGCGAGAAGGGTCGTTGCGGGGGATTTCATGGGCTGGACTTTTTCGGTTGGCTCGGGTTAGAGCGGTAAGGGCGGCAGGTGGGGGGCGACGGCGAGGGCGGCGCGGTACTGGTCGAGCGGGGTTCTCAGAAGCGCAAGGCGGTGCTCGCCTGCGGCCCGGAGAAGGTCGCCGGGAATCGCGCGGTTGTGGCAGATGAGCAGTGCGGGTGCTCCCCGGTGGAGGGCGACGGCGAGGGCGTTGAGGTGGCTCTGGACAGTCCCGAAGAGCGCCCCCTTGGGGCAGTGGGCGAGGGCGTCCGAGAGCAGGTCGCTGAAGTAGGCGGTGGTGAGATCGGCGTCCGGAGGGGCGTCGGCAAGCAGCTCGAATCCGCAGCGGCGGGCCAAGTCGGAAGGGTGCATGGGAGCGGGCTCGGTCAGGTGCGGTGGATGTCCGTGCGGCGCTTGCGGCCGTTACGGTCGTAGGGCGGCGGTGAGACCAGCACCTCGTCGTCCGGAGGCGGTTCGTCGAACGGATCGGGTTGGCGCCGGCGGCGCTGCCAGCGGGTAAAGAAATTCTCCGGCTCACAGTCGGAAAACCAGTCGCTCGCCACCATCAGATACTCCTGCTCCGCCGCCTGGAAAATCATCCATCCAATGAGCGCCCGGAAGAGCCCGCCGCCCCCCAAAAGAAGGTTCAGCGCAGTGCCGAAGACGCCTCCGACCGGAAACCAAACCGGCCTGCCGAAGAGACCCAAAACGCCCGAGAGCATCATATAGATTGCCAAAAATCTCCCAATGCGAGCCGCCCACCAGGTCGCCCTTCGCCGGCTCATTTGGAACTGCAGCGCCGCCCTCAAAATGCGCCCTCCGTCCATCGGAAACGCCGGCAGCAGATTGAACAGCCCCAGCATCAGATTCGTCAGCGTGCCCCACCAGCAAATCAGCCCCAGAAAACTATCCTCCGGCACCACCACCAGCCCCAGCAACAGCCCCGCCCCCAGCAACAGACTGCTCGCCGGCCCCGCCGCCGCCATCAGCAACTCCTGCCAACCTTTCGCCGGCAGACGCGTGAAACTCGCGCACCCCCCGAGCAGTTGCAGCGTGATGCAACTTACCCGCCCGCCGAACCGCAGCCCGACCACCGTGTGCGCCAACTCATGCACCAGAATCGACCCCAGCAGCAACACCGTGTAGACCACCCCCTCGAACAGCCCCCCCAGCCGGAAAACCATATAGAGCGCCAGAAACACAACCGAAAAATCGAGCATCACCGGTATGCCCCAAACCGTCCCCAGCCGATAAGAATTGAACGACAACATCGCCTACTCCACATTCTGAATCTGCTCGCGAACCGTCTCCAGCTTCGCCTTGAACGCAATCACCAGAGAAGTCACCTCCGCATCATTCGCCTTCGAACCCGTCGTGTTGATTTCGCGGAACAACTCCTGACAGAGAAAGTCCAGCGACCGCCCGCACGGCTCCCCACCGTCGAGCAACCTTCCCGCATGCTCCAAATGCGCTCCCAAACGCGTCAGCTCCTCCGACACATCGCAACGATCTGCAAAAATCGCAACCTCCCGCTCCAGCGTTCCCCCATCCAGCAGCGCCCCCTCCGAAAGCAACCCCTCAAGCCGCCCCTTGAGCACCTCCCGATACCGAACCGGCACACCCGGCGCCCGCCGCAAAACCTCCTCCCGCAGCCGTCCCAACTCGCCAAACCGCTCGCGCAAATCAACCTCCAGCAGCGAACCTTCCCTCCTGCGCATCGAATCGAGCCCCTCCAACGCCTCCGACACAACCCCCAAAACAAACCCCTTGATAGCCTCGTCCGGCTCCGGCAGCGCGCTACCTCTCAGGAAATCCGGGCATTGCAAAAGCGACGACGCCTTCAAATCATCCGCCAAATCCAGTTCCTTCGCCAGCCGCCGCAGAAGCGCAACCTGATCCTTCAGAGATTGGCTCAAGCCCGCGTCGTCCGAATACGCCACCGCCACATTCACCTTCAAATAGCCCCGGGCGCACCGTTGCCGCGCCAGCGCCTGAATCGCGGGCTCCAGCGAGAGCCACTCCCTGGGCAGAGCCACGGTGCAGTCAAACTGCTTCCGGTTCACGCAGGAGAGTTCCACCGCCAGCCGGAGATTGCCTTGTTCGGCGGCGGCTCGTCCGAATCCGGTCATGCTTTTAATCATCGTCTCATCCTCAAGAGGGTTGCTGGGGGCACCATCCGGTCGAGGATGGCTTCGAGGGTCTGTCTCAGGCTGGAATCAAGGGGTTGGATGGCCGCGCGGGCGGTCTGGAGGTGGGTTTCGAGGAGGTCGGAATCTGGGCAGGGCGGGGGCAGGGAGTAGAGTGTGGGGCGCTTGGGGCGGTGGGCATCTTGGGGGGCGGCGGAGTCGTTGAAGTCGTCTGCAATCTGGTAGGCGATGCCGGCGGCGGTGGCGAAGGTGCCGAGGGTGTGGCAAAGTGGCTCTAGGGCGCCGGCGGCGGTAGCTCCGATGAGGACGGCTGCGCGGAAGGCGGCGGCGGTCTTGCGTTCGTGCAGGCGCAGGATGGTGGTTTGGGTGGGTGTCTGGGGTGTGTTGGAGAGGGCGAGTTCTTCGCCTTGGCCTTGGGCGAGGGAGTGGTAGGCGCGGGTGGCGTGGGTGATTATTTTGAGGAGTGTTGGCTGGTCGAGCGGGGTCTGGAGGATGAGTTGGTAGCCTTGTGCGACGAGGTAGTCTCCGGTGTTGATGGCGGTTGGGATGCCGTATTGGGCGTGCAAGGCGGGGTGGCCGTCTCGGGTCAGGTCTGAATCTTCGATGTCGTCGTGGATGAGGGAGGCTTTATGGAAGCATTCGATGGCGATGGCGAGTTGGCGGGGGATGGTTTGGCTGGTTCCGCCGAGGGTGTCGTAGAGTGTGGCGAGGAGGCGTGGTCGGAAGCGTTTGCCGTCTTGTGCAAGGTAGGCGAGGGCGATTTGGGCTGGCGTGGTGGTGTCGTGCCAGTAGGGCTGGAGGGCGTCTGGGGTGAACCAGGTTTTGGGGTCGGTCATTGGGCGAGTTTGTCGACGAGGGTGAGGAGGCTGGGGAGGGCTTGGTGTTCGGGGATGGTCTGGACGAGTTGGCCTTTTTCGTAGAGTGCGAAGCGTTGTTTTCCGCCGCAGAGGGCGATATCGGCGTCTTTGGCTTCGCCGGGTCCGTTGACGATGCAGCCCATTACGGCGATGTGGAGGGGTTTGGCTTGGGGGTGTTGGAGGTAGTAGTGCTGGAGGGTGGTTTCGACTTGTTGGGCGAGGGGGATGAGGTTGACTTGGGTGCGGCCGCAGGTGGGGCAGCTGGTGATGGTGGGGCCGGCTTGGAGGAGGCCGCAGGCTTGGAGTAG
>JBJFGP010000083.1:0-4135 GCA_051892815.1 Kiritimatiellia bacterium
CTTGATTTTCGCCAATTCTCCCTCTAAAACCTTGATTTTGTTTGACATTACGCCCCCCTTGCCCTAAACTATTCCCTCGGCGATTCCCATTAGCTCGCCATTCAGGAGATTTGACCTTGTCCGACATCACCACCATTCGCCACTCCGCCGCACATCTGCTTGCCGCAGCAGTCCAGAAACTCTACCCCGATGTCAAGTTCGACATCGGGCCGGCAACGGAAGATGGCTTCTACTACGACTTCGACGCTTCGCACCGTTTCGCGCCCGAGGACTTCCCCACTATCGAGGCGGAAATCCGTAAACTCATTGCCGCCGACCTTCCCTTTGCAAGGGCGGAAGTCTCCCGCGAAGAGGCCCAGAAGCGTTTCGCCAATCAGCCCTATAAGCTAGAGCGTTTGGCGGATATCCCCGAAGGCGAAACCGTCTCGCTTTACACCGTCGGAGACTTCACAGACCTCTGCCGAGGCCCGCATGTCTCCTCCTCCAAGGAGGTCGGTGCTGTCAAACTCACCGCAGTCGCAGGCTCCTACTACAGGGGCAAAGAGACCAACCCTATGCTTCAGCGCGTTTATGGTCTCGCCGGAGGTAGCCAGGAAGAGCTCGACGCGGCAATCGCCCGCATTGAAGAGGCCAAGAAGCGCGACCACCGCAAACTCGGCAAAGACCTCGCCCTCTTTACCATAACCGATGATGTCGGACCCGGTCTTGCCCACTGGTTGCCCAAAGGCGCCAGAGTCCGCGTCGCCATAGAAGATTACTGGCGTAAAGAGCACTTCCGCAACGGCTACGAGATGCTCTTCACGCCCCATGTCGGGCGCGCTAAACTTTGGGAGACTTCCGGGCATCTCTCCTTCTACAAGGACTCCATGTACCCCTGCATGAATGTTCAAGAGGGCGAAGGCGAGAGAAGTTATACAGAGCAGTATTATGTAAAGCCCATGAACTGCCCTTTCCATATTCAGGCCTACCAGTTCCGCAAATGGTCCTACCGCGACCTGCCTCTTCGCTGGGCGGAACTTGGCACCGTCTACCGCTACGAGAAGGATGGTGTCCGCCATGGTCTTTTCCGCGTCCGGGGCTTCACGCAGGATGACGCGCATATCTTCTGCGCACCGGATAAGATTGAGGATGAAATCCGCTTTACGGTCAACTTCTGCCTGCGTATCCTTCGCCGTTTCGGGTTCAACGACATCGAAGCGTATGTTTCCACCAAGCCTGCAAAAGCCGTAGGCGATCCCGCCAAATGGGAACAGGCCACAGCCTCTCTTCGCAATGCTTTGGATGCGGAAGGGCTCAAGTATGATGTCGATGAAGGGGGCGGAGCATTCTACGGTCCCAAGATCGATATGAAGATTCGCGATGCCCTCGGTCGTCAGTGGCAGTTGGGTACCATCCAATTCGACTTTAACCTTCCAGAGCGCTTCAACCTGACCTATACCGGAGAGGATGGGAAGGAGCATCAGCCCTATATGGTTCATCGGGCTCTGCTGGGGTCGTTGGAGCGTTTCTTCGGCATCCTCATTGAGCACTACGCCGGAGCCTTTCCGCTCTGGCTTGCCCCTGAGCAGGTGCGCTTGATTCCCATTACGGACAAGCAACTTGAGTTTGCCAAGCAAGTCCAGGCACGCCTTCAGGCGGAGGACTTCAGAGTCTCCATTGATGCCGGAGCCGAAAAGATGGGCGCAAAGATTCGCCGTGCCCAAGTCGAGAAAATCCCTTATATGCTTGTTATCGGTGCCCGCGAAGCGGAAGCAGGCACGGTATCTGTTCGTGGTCGGCAGACCGGCGACCTTGGCGCCATGTCGGTCGACGCATTTATTGAAACACTCCGCAAAGAACAGCAGGCCTAACCCTGCGCAACCAGGAGGTGCCTTATCGCATCGTTCACCCGGACCAACTTCAAGATCAAAGTCCCGCAAGTCCGCGTAGTCGGCCCCGGCGGAGAGATGCTCGGCGTTATGCAGACGCGCGAGGCTCTGCGCATGGCCCAGGATCAGGGGCTTGATTTGGTCGAAATCTCTCCCAATGCTGTGCCGCCGGTCTGCAAAGTCATGGACTACGGCAAGTTCCGCTATGAGGAAAGCATCAAGAAGAAGGAGGCTCGAAAGAATCAGAGCCGCCAGCAGACCAAGGAGATCAAGTTCCACTCGGGGACGGACACCAATGACATCAATGTCAAGGTGCGCAAGATTCGCGAGTTTATCGAGAACGGTGACAAGGTACGTGTTTCTCTCATGTTCAGAGGGCGTGAAAATGCCCACCGGGAACTTGGTTCCGAGCAGATTGACCGCGTCATTGCGCTTTGTTCGGAATTCTCCCAGGTCGAACAGCCTCCGAAGTTAGTCGGGCGTATTCTGGCTTGCCTTTTGGCGCCTAAGTCCCGGAAGAAATAACTTCCAACCGGGGCTCCGTTACGAAGGCTGAACGGGCCCCAATTCCCTCCCCTTATGCAGTCCATCACGGACAAAGAATGGAAGATTGCTTCTTTGCCCGATGATGGCGATTTGTTTTCACACTTGGTGAAGGTCCGCTTCCCAGGAGAGTCGCTCGCTGATGTTTTGACTCCCAGTCTCAAGCGGATGTCTTTGGGGGTTGATTTCCCCAATGCGAGGGAGGCGGCGGCAGTTCTGAACCGACACCTTGAGGAGTTGCTTTCACCGGCAAATCGTGCCAATGTTTCATCGGAAGAGGTGCCTATCTTATCTGGGGACACCTTGGCACCTCAAGGGGAGATTGGTACACAGGTGCGGCCCGCGAAGGTTGCAACCATTCCCGAAACATCTGGGGAGGTCAAAGGGGATTCGTCGATTACCGTCTTTTCCGATTATGACTGTGATGGGGTGACCTCAGCGGCCCTCCTGAAGTTGGTCTTAGGCGAATTGGGCGCGGAGGTGAATATCTACATTCCGCACCGTGACGAGGGCTACGGGCTCTCAGTGCCGTCGCTTGAGCGATGCCTTGGTGCCTATCCGAAAACCCGTCTGCTGGTGACTGTCGACTGCGGGATTCGTTCTGTTGCGGAAGTTCAATGGCTTCAGGCCCGCGGCATTGAGGTTATTGTGACCGACCACCACGAACTGGGCGAGCAGTTGCCGCCATGCCAGGTTCTAAACCATCACCTTCCCGGCACGCCGGAAGGGGCCAAGGGGCTTTGCGGGGCAGGCGTCGCATTCAAACTGCTCAACGCGTTGCTGCGTCTGCGAAAGGATCAGGGGCAGACGCTTTTCGAACTGAAAAATTACCTCTGGCTGCTCGCTATTGCAACTGTCGGCGACTCGGTTCCCTTGCGCGGCGAGAACCGTTTACTCGTCCACGCAGGACTGGAGCAGTTGAACCAAACGGCTACCAAACATCCCGGGCTGCAGGAACTTCTGAAGTGGATTGGGCGCGATAAGGGGCGGCTTCAGGCGACAGACATCGCCTACGGCATTGCCCCCCATTTGAACGCTGCCGGACGCATCGAAGACCCGAGCCTCGCCTACAACTTGTTGATTTGCACCAGCGCCGAAGATGCCCTGGTTTTAACCGGGCAACTAGTCAATCAAAACTCCCGCCGCAAACAGGAAGAAGAGCGTTGCGTGGCAGAGACTGTCGCGCAGTTGAAGGTCTCAGACAAGGTCATTTGCGTTTGTCCGAAGGGGTGCACCGTGGGCATTATGGGAGTCATTGCTTCGCGCCTTTGCGAGACCTACCAGTGCCCAGTCGTTATCGGCGTCAAACAGAGCGACGATACCGTCAAAGCCTCAGCCCGAGTCCCAGAACAGTGGAACGCCATCGAGTGTTTGGACGCCTGCCGCAACGAACTCGATAAGTATGGCGGCCACGAGCGCGCAGCAGGACTGACAGTCAAGGCTGGGCGCTTCAAGCAGTTCAAGAGTGCATTCCGCAAAGCCTGTGAGGCCAAGGCAAGCGACTTGTCGGCAGGTCGGAAACTTCGGCTAGATGGCTATCTTCACCCTTCACAGCTACTCGACTTCGGGCTCAAAATCCCCCAACTAGAGCCCTTTGGTTCAGGCAATCCAGTCCCAACCATCGCGGTCGGTGGACTACGGCTTGAGCGGGTAGCCCCAATACTCCGAAAAGGGCTTCCCTCGCAAGATGGAAAGGGAATCCACCCCCAACATCTAAGGTTCCA
>JBJFGP010000084.1:0-19374 GCA_051892815.1 Kiritimatiellia bacterium
AAGGGAATCGTTCCGAGAATGCGGTCGAAAGCGGAGATGCGGTCGGTTGTGACGAGTACGCGCTTGTCGCCCAGGCGGTAGGAATCGCGCACTTTCCCGGAAATCTTTTCGCCCAAATCGGGGCAGTCGACTTCATCGAGGACATTGTTGAGTTCAGCGCGGATGCGCTCTTCGGATAGCATGGGAAGGTCTCCTTGATGGGTTGTGGTCAGAGCTTGGTTATGATGCCGGTTATGTCGGATGAGACTAGCCGGCGGATGGAAAGTCGTGTCAGAATCAGGTTGAGGTTTTGTGGTGGCAATCCGCAACGGGTCAGGAGGTCGTCCAAGAGTATTCCGTCGACCGGAATTGCGTCATAAACCTTCTGCTCGTCTGGCGAGAGGTTGGGGTTGAGCGGCTTTGGTATTGGGGGAATGTAGGCATCAATAATGCGCGGAGGCATTTGCGATTTGAAGGGCTGTTTGAACAAGGAAAGTTCGTCAATGACATCCTGTGGGGAGCAAACTACGGCGGCACCATCACGCAGGAGGCGGTTGGTTCCTCTGGATTGGAGTGAGGTGATGTGACCGGGCACTGCCATTACTGTCCGGCCTTGGTCTGCTGCGCATTCTGCGGTGATGAGGGTGCCGCTTCCATCGGGGGCTTCGACGGCCACCACGCCCAGGGAAAGCCCGCTGATAATGCGGTTTCGCTGGGGAAACATCAGCCGGTTTGCCGGTCTCTTGAAGGGGTACTCGGATACGATGGCGCCGCCTTTGGAGGTGATTGCCTCGGCGAGCGGGGAGTTGCATTTCGGGTAGAGGCAGTCAATGCTTGAGCCGAGGACTGCGATGGTTGGCGCACCGACGGCGCAAAGGGCTCCGCGGTGGGCTTGGGTATCTATTCCCTCGGCCAGTCCGCTGACGATTGTGTAGCCGGAGTAGGCGAGGTTTTCGGCGAAGTCGAAGGCAACTTTTGCTCCGTATGCAGTGGGTGCCCTGGTCCCGACGATGGCAATGCAGGAGGATGTCATCCGCATAATGTTTCCGGCGACATAGAGCGCGGAGGGCGGGTCGGGGATTTCCTTGAGGCGGAGGGGATAGAGTTCGTCGGCGGGGGTAAGAAGGTTGACTTTGCTCTTTTCGGCAAATTCTAGTTCCCGCTTCCAGCAGTCGGAACGGAGGGCCGCGTAGATTTGACGCGCTTTGACCTTTCCGATACCCTGGACGCTCATCAGTTGGCTTTCGTCTGCCTGGTCGAGGTCGTCCAGATTTTTGAAGAAGTCGCAGAGTTTCCGGACGGTTGCCCCTCCGATGTCTTTGGTGCAGTTGAGCGCGATACAGACTTCCCGGAAGGTCATGGGGTCTCCTTGCGGGATTTTCTGCCGAAGATGGGGATGGGGCGTTCCAGGCGGGTGAGAACCAACTTCATGTGGTTCCAGAGGTGTTGCTTGGCGGATGGGGCTTTGTCGCCCATGCAAAGGATGCGTCCGGGGTGATAGGTCGGCATGACGGGAATCTTCCTGAAACTCATCCACTTGCCCAGGTTGGAGGCGGTGATGATATGTTCTCCGAGGAAGAGCCCGGTCAAGGTGATGGAGCCGAGCGCGACAATGATTTTGGGGCGAAGCGCGTCGATTTCCTCAGTGAAACTTTGGCGGCATTTTTCAAATTGTTCGCGCGTGGGACGATCCACAGGAAGTCGACATTTGCAGAGGGCGGTAAGGCAGTAGGCATCGCGCGCGTAGCCCATGGCCTTGAGCACGCCGTCGATGAGTTTCCCGGCCGGTCCGCTGTAGAGTTCGCCACGCTGGTCGTCGTCCTTCTCTGGCTGATCCGTCACGACGCAGACATCGGGAGTAGTGAGCAATCCCCGCGGTTGGAGCCTACGACTGGGGGCAGTTGATACGAAGCAGGCGTTGCATTGGGTGGCAACCTGTGGGGTGCACTGGTGCGCTGGTTGGGGTTGAACAGGTGCCAATCGAACCGGAGTCGGGGACGCAAAAGGTTTGAGCGCAGCAAGGGCTTCAGGGGAGACTTCAACGGTATTCTCGCCCAACTCGCGCAAGAGTTTCAGATGGTCGCTCAATCCGTCCAGAATAGCCGCCAAATTGTCGGGTGTTTCAGCCAACAGCAACCTCCTCTTCGGGATAGCGGACATGCTGGCTGGAGGCACGAGTCCCCAGTAGCATAATGACGGAGAGCGGCCCGAGGCGGCCAATGAACATTGACACGATGATGATGGCGCGACCGATAGGACTCAAGTGGGGCGTCGTGTCCAGCGAGAGCCCGACCGTGCCAAAGGCGGACGCCGTCTCGAAGAGCAGTTTCAAGGCCCCATCTGGAGTATAAGCGAGGGGGTCGACGGCCAGCAAGATACAGAAGGTGGTGAGTATCAAAGCGAGGTAGAGGAAGAAAACGATGAACGCATTGCGTACGATGAGCTGCGGGATGGTGCGCCCGTGCCATTCGGTGTCAACGCGGCCTTTGAGGGTAGCTGCAAGCGTCAACAGGACGACAAAGAGCGTTGTCCCCTTCATCCCCCCAGCCATCGAGCCAGGGGAGGCACCAATAGTCATACTGATGACGGCGAGCATATTGGACGCGGGGGAGAAGGATTCCATCGGAACCATATTGAACCCGGCCGTCCTGGCAGTCGCGGCATGGAAGAAGGCGAGGTAAATCTTTTGTGGGATGGAGGTCCCGGTGAAGGCGTGGTTCCATTCGAGAACAAGGTAGCAGGCAAGGGGAATAAGCAAAAGCGCCAGGGTAGTGACCAGCACCATCCGGGTGTGGAGCGAGACCTTCCCACGCGCGCGCAAATCGCGTTTCCAGAAGCGAATGGTAGTCAAGTTTCGCATCACGAGGAACCCGATGCCGCCGGCAATGATGAGAGCCGCCATGGTCAGACCGTAGCAAGGGTCGTGGGCAAAAGAAACGAGACTGTCGGGGTGGAGACTCATACCGGCGTTGCAGAAGGCCATGATGCTGTGATAGATGCCGAAATAGATGGCCCGTGGAAGTTCATAGCCGCACCGTATGTAGCGCCAAGCGAGAACGACGGCCCCTGCGCCTTGGAACAAAAGAGTCATCAGCGCGGCTCGCCAGACTAGGGTGCGCACCTTGTGGATTCCCTCAAGCCCGTACATGGCCGCTACTGATGCTTCGTCGTTGAGACTCAACTGTCGACCGATGAACATCATTAGTAAAGTGCCAAAGAGCATAATCCCAAGGCCGCCTATTTCTACCAGCGCCAATATGACTAGTTGGCCGAAGAAGGTATAATTGGCCGCGATGTCCAGAACGGAAAGTCCCGTGACGCAAGTTGCGCTGGTAGCGGTGAATATGGCATCCGCCAGCCGCCCTGGATTCTCAGGTGTGCAGGCTAACGAGGTCATCAACAGAAGGGTGCCAACGGCTATGACCGACAAGAACCCCAGAACGACTACAAGATTGGGATTGGGGCGGAAGCGCCGAGTGGGTGTTATTGTATGGGTCGACAGCAATCCCATGTCAGGGAATTCCCAAGAGGCGGCTGGCATTGCCGCACAAGATAAGCTCCCGATCTACGCTCGGGAGGTTTAAGTTCAAGAATGATTGGAGCACACGATTCGGATTGTCCCAAGGCGTGTCGGTTCCAAAAAGAATACGCTCGGAACCGTGGCGTTGAATCAAAGCAAGGAGGTCGGCTTTGCTCTCATAGGTGCCGGCTTGGGAGAACTCCAGATAGAGCGGAAGACCGACCAGTTCTTGCATCACTTCATCATAGAAGCGATAACTTCCCATATGCGCAGCAATGACGGTTAGTTGGGGAATGTCCCGGACAACCTTTGCGAGGCGCGCTGGCGTTGCGTGGCTAAGCGTCGGGGAAAGAGGATCGAATCCAGTATGGAACATCAGCGGCAAACCTGATGCAGCGATGCACTCGTAAAGCGGATAGAGGGTTTGGTCGTCAACGAAGAAACCCTGGTAGTCTGGATGAAGTTTGATGCCCTTCAAACCGCGGGCTTTGATGCGTTCGGGCTGCTCAAGCGCATCCGGCGCAAAGGGGAAAAGTGAACCAAACGCATAGATGCCATCTGAGACCGTCGAGCGTGCCCAGTCATTCAGCGATTGATGTTGGCTGGCTTTGGTCGCGACTGGCAAAAGAACGGCGGCATCAATGCCAGCAGTTTTGAGGCGGACCTTCAGGTCGACGACTGTTCCATCCGTGGCTGGTGTGAAACCGGAGATGGAAACAAGTTTTGCGATGGCTCGCTCTGCAAGCGCATCGGGAAAGGCGTGGGCGTGAAAGTCGATAATCATTTTGAGGTGGGGTAAAAGTCTTTGCGCCAGTCATCAGGGGATATGCCGGCAAGTACGAATTGCTCGGCCGCGTGGCGGGTGATGAGCAGCGCAGGATCGATTCCCTTGGTGCGTGCCTTTTCTGCCACCTCAGCCATCAGTGCGGAGGATTTGTCGCGCAGAACGGCCCGGTCCACTGGTGTTTTCGGCGCTGTCTTTGGTGGCGTGTCGTGCAAGGCTTGGGTGCGTATCTCGGCAAGCAACTGGTCGGTAAGGGCCCTTGCGTGACCTTTCGGAGGAAGCGGCAGACCTTGTGCTAGACTAATCAGCAATTCATCCCGAACGATGGCATTTCGGGGGCGGTCACATTGCATTGCGTAGTTCTCGCGCCAAGTAGCCAAGCGGCGCAAGACGCATTGAGCAAGCGGTGGGAGACGATTGTGTCCCTTGACCTTGCGCCAGCGTTCTTCAGCAGAGAGTGGTGGTTCGAGGTTGTCCAGTTTAGCAAGTTCCAACGACAAAATGTCTTGGCTAACCGTACGGTGTAGCAGTTCTTCCCGCGCCTTATGCAGATAAATGACATCCTCCGCGGCGTAGTCCAACTGCTGTTGGGTCAGTGGCCGTGCAGTCCAGTCAGAGCGTGTTTCGCTTTTGGCAAGGGTAATGCCTAAGACTTCCTGAAGGAGTGCCTGCAGCCCAATGACGGAGGAAAGTCCGGCGAATCCCGCTGCAATGCGCGTGTCGAACACATTCCTGATATGGGCATTGCCAGCCGCCCGACTGATGATGCGCATATCCTGCGGGGCATCGTGGAAGATTTTGACGATTCGTGTATCTTCCAATACAGGGCGCAGGGGCGTAAGGTCGGGCAGGACTATCGTGTCAATTAGGATTGCCTGCCCGGCGCAAGGCGCCACTTGAACCAGTCCGAGAATAGGATAGTAGGTCCGCTCCCAAAGGAACTCTGTGTCGAGGGCTATGGCCGGGGCCTGGAGCAAGTCTACGGCAAGTTGTTTAAGTTGCTGGGGGGTGGTGACGATGGAGGTCATACGCGATTGGCTCTATTATATAATGAGTGGAGGGGGAAGACAATCTTGTTTTCCCTTCGGCGCAAAAATTATCGCAACTGGCGGCAATTAGAGTAAACCGCCCAGTATCGCCCCCACTACTCCACCGCCCAAAATGATGGCCAGCGGATGGCATTGTTGGCGGTGCCCAATGGCCGCCAGGATGATTATTGGCGGCATCGCTAACTGCAAAGTCGATCGCCCTAAGGTTAGCCCGGCGAAGATCAATCCCGCCAAGAGAATCAGCCCCAGCGAAACCGGGCGGACGCCTGTCAAAACGCCCTTGACAATAGGATGGTCGCGGTGGGCCTGGAGAAGCCTTGCTGCCAATGTCAGGATTAGAAAGGAGGGCAGGAGCATAGCCAGACTGGCAATTAGAGCCCCCCCCAGTCCTGCTTGCGTGTAGCCGACATAGGTTGCCGTGTTCAGACCGATTGGACCAGGGGTCAGTTGAGCTATTGAGGCAAGTGTAGCAAAAGATTCCTCGCTCAACAGGCTGTCTTTGCGCACCAGGTCTGCCATCAATAAGGGCATCAGGGAGTAGCCACCGCCGAAGCAGAGAAGCCCGTATTTGGCGAAGTGCAACAGCAGGTAGAAGACGATGCTCATGGCTGCTTGCGGGTAATGAATGGGGGCGCTGCCACAGGGCCTATTTGATCCGCTGGTGGTCGCAGGGATGAGACCCGGTGCAGGATTTCATCGGGGGGCATTGCCGGAAAGGTGAGGTTGAAGCGGCTTTCAGTCTCGCTTGGGAGATTAAAGAATGCGTGCCCGGGCGAAATGAGAACATTGCGGTTGAGCAGGTTGTGGTTATGGTCTTGGACGGTGATGTTGCTCGGGTGTGGATGGGTGTCCAGGTGTTGCGTCCAGCGTTCCTTGCTCCAGGGGGAAAAACTGATGCCCTTGGCGCAGGAAGAGATGAAGTTGCCCAAGATACGGTTGCGCGTCCCGCCGTGAATCTGGATGGCTCCGAAGTTCCCGACGGAGGCGTTTTCAAAGCGGTTCGCGATGATAGCCGTTTGGCTGATGGCATCGTCGAGGCGGACCGCGCATTGTCCGCACGGAACGCCACCGGATCCGATATTCCGCCAGATATTCCCGTAGATGAGGTTGTTGGTGTGGTTGAGGTTGTTCCACATGTCCAATGCGCCTTGGTCATCGGATTCGAGCACAACATTTTCGATGAGGTTGGCGGCGATGAGATTGTTGCTTCCCTCCAACCGAATGGCGCTTGACGGGGCGTTGCTGAAGTGGTTGTGGGCGATTATGGCGTGGTCGGCCTGAAGCAAAATTGCGGGGGTATAGGTGTGCTCTCTGCGGCCGAAATCGTAGACCCGGTTGTTCAGGATTGATGTGTTAGGATTGGGTGTGTTTGGCGTGTTGCCCGTGCGGATATGGATTGCCCCCCGGGCGAGGTGGCGAAGAGTATTGTCAAGGAGTATGAGTTGCCGGGTGTTGGTGGCTCGAATGGCAACATCTCCGAAATTGGATAGGGTGCATCGCGTCAGGACGATAGAGTCGCAAGCGTCAAGTTGGATACCGCCGCTTTGACCGAACGAAAGGTTGATGCCGTCGAAAATCGTGTGCTGCAATCCCTTTGCCTGAATGAGTGGGCCCCTTAGCATCGGGAGGGTGTAATGGCCTGAATTGGGCAACTGTTTGTGACCGATTCGCAGGTGTTTTCCAGTTCGATCGATAGCCCAGGTGTCGTTTGTGTCCACGGCAGACCAGACATTGACGAGGCGAACGGGCATATTGGTCAGAGGACCGAAAGAAGGTGCCTCTGCGAGGCCGATTTGCCCGTCGTCGACGCTTTTGATGGGGATGGTGTGGTGCGCCCAACGGAAGTGGAAGTAGCCTTCGAGCAGGGGCGCCGTGTGGGCAAGATTGGGGGGCAAGGGTGCGTTCAAGGTGATGGCTTGCCTATCCGAGATGGCGTGAATCAGGTTCCAACCTTGGGCCGGCGAGGAGGCAAGCGACAAGGGCTGGCTGTTGCAGTAAAGGTCCAGAATTGGTGTTGGGGATTTGCCAAAGCCGTAGGCTTGTTGGGGCGGAAGAGGTTTCGGCAATTCGAGTTCGCGGATGAGATTGGTTTCGTTCGGAAGTGGGAGGTCGACGCCTCCAGAGAGAAGGGCGGTTTCATCGGCATGCCAGACAATGGGTGCATCGGGGAGCCCTGAGTGTTCCGCTCCGAGTGTAAGCGGTTGTGTGAGGCGATAGACGCCCGGGAGTAGGTGTACGACGAGGCCTTTAGGGGGGATGCGTGATTCTTTCCGAAGCGCCGCGATGATGCGTTTGGCGGCATCGAAAGATTGGATTGGGGCTGCGCGGGTTCCTGGGTTGGAATCGTCACCGTCGGGGGATAGGAAGATGGTCTTTTGCGGGGCGGGAATCGGACGATACGTCAGCAACGGAAGGTGGGTGTCGGGGTACTCTTCTGGAGGGAGATTTTGGAGTAGCCGATCGGCTTCTGGCGATTGGCATTGGCGCAAAAGGTTGTCGAGTTCCGCGTTTGTGGAAAAGTCTCCCGAGGTCACACGCTGGCGGGCGATTGTGGTAGCGGCAAGGGAATCTGCTGGCTGGGGAATGGCATTTGTTGAGATCTCAAGGGTGGCAATACTGAAGCGGTAGGAGCCGACGCCAAAGCCCGCGTATCCTATTTTCATAGGGGCGCAGGGGGGCGTGATTTTGTGGGGCACCCGCCCGCTTCCAGCAGGGACTCCGTTGACTTTGAGACTGAGGATTCCCTGGTTTAGGGTGAATTCGATACGGTTCCAGCAACCGGTCGAAATAGGGAGTGTGGAGCGCAGTGACCAACTGCCTTCAGGGGAACCAATCTCGACAATGGGATGCTTGGGTGCCCAGTCGAAAAGTGCCACGCGCCAGCCGTCGTAGTAGCCACTTCCGTTGGCGATGAGCATCCCGCTGGTGGAGCCGCCATTGCCTTTTCGAGAGCCTGGGCCAATGGGGAGGAATTCGAAAGCAACGGAGAACTCTTGCAGCGCGGGGAGGGGGGCCAAGGTCTCAAAGCAATCGGAGTCAAGGGGGGCGCTACCGACTCGGGTGGTTTGGGGTTTGCAGGGAATATCGCGATAAAAGATATGGGCTGAATCGCGGTACTTGTGGAAGGACGAACGCAGGGTGGTTTGCGCCGAAAGTAGGGTAGGGACAACCATCAGCAGCGGCAGAAACCAGGCGTAGAGGAGACTTTTGCTAACCATTCGACAATCCTACCAAACTTGGCGTGCGAGTTCAAGTCCGGCGGTGGTAGGTAGTAAGGTTTGAGGGCAGGAGGTACCCATCTTATACCCCCAAAGGTTGGCAGGTGTGCGGGGCATTGGTGGGTACCATTTGGATTGAGAGGTGGATTCCGTCAGTTGTGGACGGAAGACTGGTCAGGGATGAATCGTCACGGGCGCGAGCAGTTCGCAGGGATGCCAGGACTGCTTGGCCTTGCGCAAACCAGCCAGCCCCAAATCCTGCTCTCGGTTCAGGAGTTCGCCACGCCCTAGGAGCGCCTGCGCAGTAGCCTGTAGAATCGCCTGATAGGCACCTTTCTCCTCGAGACGCGCCTTCTCATAGGGCTCCGCCCAAATGCCGTTTGAAATCGGCGCGAAGATGGAAAATGCCAGCAGTTCTGCCCGGTCTACAAGGGCAATCCCCTCCGCCCCAATCTGCTCGAGACCGGCGACAAACAGATGGGCGGCCGCACGGAACTCAAGCGAAACATTGTCAGTCACCGCGACCGCGTGAGCCCGCACCCACGCCTCCATCAGGCGCAGGCAGGCGGGGTAGAGATTGGGCGTAATGGGGATGGCTTGAACCGTCGGATGCCGCTCGTGGAACTGGGCAATCAGGTTGCGCTTGGGTGCATATCGACTCCCCTTCAACCGTGCCAAGTCATCAATTCGGTAGAGGTATTCCGAGAGGGCCTCTGGCGCCGGTTCGGTAGAAAGATTGCCGGGAAGCCCCCCGAAAGCACGCACCGTTCCGCGGTATCCGGCGTGTTGGACACACGCCACCACATCGGCTATTTCCCGCCCATTTGGCGAGCCGCAAAACAGCAGAACATCGTCAACCGACAGGTGCACCCAAAGGGTTCCTTCAACGATGGCGAATAGCGTGCCGCAAACCTCTTGCCAACCGTAGAGATTGGCAAAGGCGAACTCGCAACTCCGGGCCTGGTTTGCCTCTAAAATGGGTTGGAGGAGTGCTCTATCTTCAAGGCAAACTGGGCGGAAAAGGGAATAGTCAATGGGCATCGTTTGCACTCGTTGGCGGGCAGGATGCCAGACGGAAAGGTGTATATCCAACCATCTCGCTGCTACCCGGGAAATGGTAGAAATCCTGCGTTCCTGGCGCCCCAATCAGAACAATCCAATCCACCCCGTCGGTTCGTAGGGATTGGGCCAGGCGATTGACGATTTCCCGTCCGATTCCTTGCTTCCTGTAGGGGTTGTGGACAATAAGGTCCAGCAGGTAGGCATCGCTTACTCCGTCCGAAAGGGAACGCATCAAACCGACCAATTCCTGCCCATTCCACGCTGTGCAAATGCGCCAACTCCGGGCGAGCATCGTAGAGAGGATTTCAAGTGGGAAATGGGCATCAATCCATCCGGCTTCTTGATAGAGCCGGGCTACTTTCTCGGGCGGCGGCGTCAAGTCGAGGCGGTAATCAATCATTCGTTTTGCTTTCTTCCACGAGGGTCATAATGCACTTTGCCGCAGGAGGATCTCCATCCGAGACCAGTAGGAGGGTCTTGCGACCATCGGGGAGGGAAGGTCCACGGCAAATGCCTTCGTAGTTGGCAAAGCTGGTGTCGGCATCATAGACCAGTTTCTTGACGGCGGGTACATAGGGGGCGTTGCGGAGACTTCGTATCTTGGAGATGTCGGTAGCGGCACGACAATCGACTTCATATAGCCGGCAACGGAAGGATGGCAAAAGCCAGGTGACCCTCATTGCCCGTTCGAGAACCAGAAGCCTTCCATCGTCCAACTTGCAAAGGTCGGATACTCCGCTCCAGACATTTCCCTTGTAAGGTTTGCCGTCTGGTGAATCGGTCAGATAGGCCCATTGCCCGCTCGGAATCCAGGGGGATTGACTGTCTTTCCGGTGGAAGCGTGTCAGGCGTACGAGGCTCCCAGCGGTGGGCATAGCTGTATTCCCATCGTCAACACCCATTGGTTCGTTGCAAAGCGCTTCTTCGTTTGCGGTCCAAAGTTCCAATCCATCGGGCGAGATGGTGAGAGATTCGAGGCTCAAGTTGTATCTTGCCGCGCGGTAGATTTCCGGGAGAGTCACTGAGCCAAGGCGTTGCCCGTTCAAGGAGAACTCTTCGATCTTCGGCCCTTCTTCGTCAGCGATCCATAGGGTTCCACGCAAGGGATCGTAGGCGATGCCTTCTTGGTCTATCCCTTGAACGCGCTTAGGGGAATCTGCTTTTGCCGAGACGGGGGCTCCCGTTTTCGGATTGAGCACAACCGTCAAGGGGTAGACGAAGCCGCCCTTGTCGCGTATAGCCCAAAAGTTGGTTGTCGCGCCCAAGGTCACTCCGCTCAGTCCTGGCGGAAAATGGGCAACCGGCAGTTCGCCCCCGCGGCGGTAGGTGATTGACTTTGAAAGGGCCGCGGTGTGGCCCGGGGCCGGAGGTGCGGGAGTGGTGCGGTCAAGTGTGCGGCATCCACTGACCAGCAACAGGAGAGAGCCCGCAACTTTCCAAAGAGTCTCAAGAGAAAATGATGTCCAGTCGGTCGTTACTTTGGCGCTCATTTGACTTGAACCTTCAAGGTGAAAGGGGAAAACGCAGGCGGTTTGGCATCTGAGAGAGGCAATCGTTGATACCGATTACTCCCATTGGCGGGCACGAATGGAGCGGCTTCCTGCTTAGGAAACATCCCGAATGGTTCACATCTTTTGGTGGAGCATGTTGAGGAGAATTTCCGCGATGGTGAGGGGCCGTCGGCTCCTGCTGCAAGAGAGCATTCAGGCACGGGGCGCAATCAGGATGTCTTGCGAAGAGGTTAAAAAAGACCTTGCTCTGTCAGCCAGGATCCGTTGCCCACGACCCCAAGTCAAAAGGGCCGCAAGTGAGACTAGCGAGGTTTTTGCAGAGTATGCGTGGCTATCCTAGATGCAATAAAGGGCCACGGCAGATAACCTACCGAAGCCCTTGTTGCCATTCTATCCAGGCGATTAGTTGATGCCCTTGGAACGGAGATAATCCAAAACCTTTCCGACGGTCGTCAACTGCTCTGCGTCCTGGTCGGGAATCTCAGCGCCGAAGTGCTCTTCGAAAGCCATAATCAGTTCGACAGTGTCCAGCGAGTCCGCCTGAAGGTCATCGATGAACGAAGCATCAGGGGTCACCTGCTCGGCATTGACGCCAAGCTGTTCGACGATAATGTCCTTGACCTTCTGTTCGAGGGTGTCTGCCATTTTCTACTCCTGTGTAGTGGATTTCTGTTGGGTGAAGCGTGAGCTACATGAACATACCGCCGTTGACGCTGAGCGTCTGGCCGGTGATATAAGAGGCATCATCTGATGCCAAAAACGCAACGGCGTTGGCAATGTCCGCGCCAGCGCCAAAACGGTTCAACGGAATGGCCTTCAACATGGCCTCCTTGATTGAGTCGGAAAGCACATCCGTCATCTGCGAAACAATGAAGCCAGGCGCAACCGCGTTGACACGGATATTACGAGATGCAAGTTCTTTTGCAGCCGATTTGGTGAACGCAATCAACCCAGCCTTCGAAGCAGAATAGTTGCATTGCCCGGCATTCCCGGTCAGGCCGACAACGGAACTGATATTCACAATCGAACCCGACCGTTGCTTCATCATCAACTTTGCTGCCGCCTGGGAAAGCAAAAAGGCCCCCTTGAGGTTGATGCGCAAGACATCGTCCCATTGCTCCTCGCTCATCCGAATCAAGAGGGTATCCCGGGTGACGCCTGCATTATTGACGAGAATGTCGATGCGACCCAACACTTCTTGGGCCTTCGCAATGCAGGCGGTTGCTTCAGCGGTATTTCCCACATCGGCGGCAAACACCTCAACCTTGTGGCCATATTTAGCACGCAAATCTTGAGCCGTCTGCTCAAGTGTGGAGAGCGTCCGCCCGACAAGAAGGAGGTCTGCTCCTTCATCCGCCAGCTTCTCCGCGATAGCTTGCCCGATGCCCCGACCGGCACCTGTCACAACAGCGGTTTTACCTTCAAACTTCATAGGGAGATGGCCTCCAGCGATGCGGAATCCTGCACATTGGCAACCTGATTGCTTCTGTCGATTCGGGCAATCAGACCAGACAAGACCTTCCCCGGTCCGAACTCGATAAAACGCTTTTCGCCTGCCGCCATCGCACTCTTGACACAATCGCACCACAAAACGGACTCGGTAATTTGCGCCAGCATATTGTTGCGAATCGCGTCGGGCGAAGATTCGTGCGGCTTGCCAAGCACATTGGACAAGACCGGAATCAATGGTGGATTAAAGGTCACATCCGCCAGAACCTTGGCCATCTGTTCCCGGGCACTCTGCATAAAGGGCGAATGGAACGCTCCGGCAACACTCAAGGCAATGCCCCGCACCCCAAGTTCTTTGCATTTAACCTCAGCCTTCTGGATGTTTTCAATCAACCCGGAAAGCACAACCTGCGCATCGGAATTGATGTTGGACTTGTGGAGGTCGCAGGTTTTGCAAATCTCGTCCAGCTGCGCAGCGGACGCCTTCATCACAGAAATCATCCCGGTCTTGACGGCTTCGCAGGCCTGCTGCATCAATCTGCCACGCGCCTCAAGAACTCGCAGAGTATCATCAAAAGAGAGAACACCCGCGATATGCAGCGCCGTCCACTCACCAAGGGATAACCCTGCCGCCATAGCAAACCGAGCGTCGGGGAACTTCTTGACGAAGGCTTTGTAGCACGCCACTGAAGTCACGAATATGGCTGGCTGGCAGATGTTGGACTTGGTCAAGTCCTCTGCCGGGCCTTCAAAACAGATGCGCTTCAAATCGAATGGAAGAATCTCATTGGCACGGTCGAAGAGCGCCATAATCTCCGAATCATTAGCCGCCAAATCAGCTCCCATTCCGGGGAATTGGGCACCCTGGCCCGAAAATACGCAAACCATACGGAATCCTTCCGGTGTATTCGTGGTAAAGTTAGGTCGTTGGGACAGGAGCATCGGGATGAGGCATCTGGGCAATGCGCTCTTCGATGATTTTGCTGAGGTTGTTTCGTGCCGCCAAAGCCCCAGCCATGATAGCAAAGTAGATGGCTCTGTAGGAGGCGCTGCCGTGGGAGATGATTACCGCCCCGGGAACGCCAAGCAACGGCGCCCCACCGCAGACTTCCGGGTCCATACGCTTCTTGAGTGAACGGAGAGCCCCCTTGAGGAGCAGGGCACCAAGCAGGCGAACCCAATGTTTCTGGAACTCTCGTTTCATCCAAGAGCCGATGGCATGGGCAACGCTCTCGGTCGTCTTGAGAATCACATTCCCGACAAACCCATCGCAGACGATGACATCCGTTTCGCCTTGGAAGAGGTCGTGTCCCTCGACATTTCCGCGGAAGTTGATGTCCAACCGCTGAAGCAGGGGAAATGCTTTTTTGGTGAGCTCATTTCCCTTGCAGTCTTCAGTACCGATAGACATCAAACCGACGATAGGTTGAGTTTGGCGGAGAACTGTCTGTGAGTAGGCAACGCCCATAACAGCGAATTGGGCGAGCCATTCTTCGTGGCAATCCGTATTGGCTCCGGCATCAAGCAGGAGGAGCGGGCGAGACAAACTGCGCGTGGGCAATACGGTCGCAATGGCCGGGCGGAGGACGCCTTTAATGCGCCCAAGCCCTAAGACGGCCGCCGTTGCAACGGCTCCCGAGTTTCCAGCCGAGACAATGGCATCTGCTTCTCCCTTTTTAAGCAGCTCAATGCAGACATTGATGGAACTGTCTTTTTTGCGTCGAACCGCGGCGGCGGGCTTGTCGTCCATTGCGATGGACTCATTGCAGTGGACGACGCGGATACGCGGATTAGCCACTGCGCCCGGGTACTTTGCCAGTTCAGCGAAGATGAGTTCCTTGGAGCCGACAAGAATAATTTGGTCGATGTCGGCCATTTTCGCGGCGGCTTCGACCGCGCCGTGGACGGGCTCTTGAGGGGCGTGATCGCCCCCCATGGCATCCAATGCAATTCGCATAAGCGAATGGTTCCGCGAGAGGTTCGGCTAGGCCTGGGCGGTCAGCACCTTGCGGCCGCGGTACATGCCGCAAGAGGGGCAGGCGCGATGCGACTGGACGGGCGCTCCACAGGCAGGGCAGACGCCGACTTCGGGAACGGTGGCGGTGAGGGTGTGGGCACGGCGCTGACGGACGCGCATTTTGGATTTCTTGCGTTTGGGTACTGCCATTTCTGCTACTCCGAATCGGTCAGAGGGTTAGGTTGTCAAGGGCTGTCCAGTGGCTGTCGGTGGTGACTCCGTTGCTACAAGAACAGTTCCCTTTGTTGAGGTTTGCGCCGCAATGGACGCAGAGTCCTTTGCAGCTGTCCGCACATACGGGGTATGTCGGCAAGGCGAGTATGATACCTTCTCTAAGCGCCGGGGTCAAGTCTAGGAGTTCATTTCCGGCGACAATTTGAAAGGATTGGAGGAAATCGGGCTCTTTTGCGGTGATTTGGAAGGGTTCTCCGCAGCGAGAGCAGAGGGCCTGGACGGTTTGGTGGGCTGAACCGCGCACGAGGAGTTCGTCTCCAAGGAGTTGAATTTGCAGGTCGTAATGGAGGGGGGAGACAGGGGCGATTCCCGCGTCGTTCTCGCCATAGTCGAGGGTTTCCGGGCTGAGATCGCCGACGAGGTGTTCGCCGCCTTGCGCCAGGCGTGGTATGTCAACGATCAAACGCGCCGGCGTTTCCACGGGGGCCTCCTTTATCCGGATGGGCGTTAGACTGGTCAGCCGGCATCTGCATCAGGTAGCGGTGAACGGCTGGCGGGACGAATTGGGCAACATCGCTTCCGTAGCGGACGATTTCCCTCACGGTAGAGGCGGTGACATAACTATGTTCCTCGCTGGGCATGAGGAAGAGGGTTTCAATCTGTGGTTCGAGTTTGCGGTTGGTGAGGGCCATTTGAAACTCGTATTCAAAGTCGGAGTAGGCCCTGAGTCCGCGCACGACGGTGCGCACGCCGTGAGTACGGCAAAAGTCGACCAGGAGGGTGTCGAGCGGGGCGATTTGGACATCGTGGAGCCCTGCTTCGTCGAGGGATTCGCGCACCAGGCGCATCCGGACGGGGAGGGGAAACATCCCGGTCGGCTTGAGGGAAACGCCGGCGACGGCGACTATGAGTTGGTCGAAAACGCGCCGCGAACGGCGGATGAGGTCGAGGTGCCCCAGGGTCAAGGGGTCGAATGTGCCCGGGTAGACGGCCAAATCAGACATGGGCGACCTCCTTGCCTTCGGTGTCGGGATTGGGGCGCCACAGCACGATGCGAGTATGTCCATATTCGCGGTCGCGAATGGTTTCCCAGTCTGCTGGCGGTTCGGGGAGTGTCCGGGAGGCGGACTCGCCGATGAAAATGCCATCGGGGGCAATGACCCGGTTGCGGGAGAGGTCGGCGGCAATTCCGGAGAAAAGTTCGGGGGTAATGGTACGGTAGGGCGGGTCGCAGAAGACGATGCCGTAGTTGCGTCCGATGCCGACGGTTTGGATCCATCTGAGCGCATCAGAGCAGCAGATTTCGGCTTGAGGGCAGTCGGAACCTTGCGTGCAGGCGGTGAGGTTGGCCTTGAGTGTGGCGGCGACTTGTCGGTCGGACTCAATCCAGGTGACGCGCGTGGCGCCGCGGGAGAGGGCGTCAAGGCCAAAGGTTCCCGATCCCGCGAAGAGGTCGAGCACGGTGGCGCCGGGGAAGAGTGTCGCCAGCATCGAGAAGAGGGCGGCGCGTACGCGGTCCTGCGTCGGGCGAACCTTGTCGCCCGACGGAACCTTGAGGGTGCGTCCGCACCATTGACCGCCGGTAATGCGCATAACGCAATCAATGGTAGACGAACCGGACGGAAAAGTCAAACCCGAACCGCTAATGGTGGCAGGTTTTGACTAAACAGCGGATTAAATTGCGGCAGGATTGTGGGGCAGGTTGGTACCGATGGGGGCAGGTCGTAGGCAGAAAGTGCCTTCAGAGGTTAGTAGCCCCGAGCGGGAATCCTGTCCACCAGAGGGCGCCAGAGGTGCCAATCTATAAGAGGTTGGGATGAGCGTTGGGGGAGGCTGGGACGGCTAATGTGGGCAGTCTGGCAAGGGGCCGCGACACTTTTCCCGTCCGCCAGGCACTTTTGTATTGATTTTCAAGGTGAATTTCGGTTTAATACTGGCTTCCATCCGTTAGAGTAAGTCTCTGTAAATCAAGGTGTTTTCCATGCGTTGGACACAATCGCTCATCGCCACGCTGCGCGATGCCCCCCAAGATGCCGAAATCGACTCGCACAAGCTGATGATTCGAAGCGGGCTCATTCGCAAATTGGCTGGTGGGCTCTATACCTTTATGCCACTGGGCCTGCGCGTCCTGCACAAGATCGAGGCAATCGTCCGCCAGGAAATGGACGCCGCGGGCGCGTTGGAAATTTTGATGCCGGCCCTCCAGCCGGCGGAATTGTGGGAGCGATCTGGCCGCTATGAGACGATGGGCCCGGGAATGTTTCGCCTGAAAGACCGCAAGGATGCCCGTATGGTCATGGGACCGACCCACGAAGAAGTAGCCACCGATTTGGTCACCAAGGAACTCTCCTCCTACCGCCAGTTGCCCTGCACCATCTACCAAATCCAAACGAAGTTCCGCGATGAAATCCGCCCGCGCTTCGGCCTGATGCGCGCCAAAGAATTCATTATGAAGGACGCCTACTCCTTCGACATTAGTTCCGAAGCAGCCGACGCCTCCTATCAGAAGATGTACGACGCCTATCGCCGTATCTTCAAGCGTTGCGGGCTCGATGCGCGGCCCGTCGAGGCTGATACCGGCGACATCGGCGGAAAGTTCTCCCACGAGTTCATGGTGCTCGCCGATTCGGGCGAAGATGGCATTCTCTGCTGCCCCGCATGCGGCTATGCAGCTAACCAGGAGAAGGCCGATCGCCGTACCGCAAAACCAGAACCGTCCGACTCCCCTGCTGTCGAGATTGTCGCCACGCCGAATGCCGGAACCATCGCCCAAATCTCCGCATTCCTCAAGGCCAAACCAAAGCAGTTCATCAAGACCCTCATTTACCTCGCCGATGCCAAACCCATAGCGGCACTCGTCCCCGGAGACAGAGACCTCAACGAGCACAAGTTGAAGCGCCTGCTCAATGCTCGGGCGCTTGAACTCGCTCCCGACGAAACCGTTGAACTGGTCACTCGCGCAGCAGTCGGTTTCGCCGGTCCTGTGGGACTTGACATCCCCATTTATGCCGACGCCGCTCTCGAAGGGACGGTTGACCGCATCGCCGGTGCGAACCAGACCGATCGCCATATGCTGCATATCGAACTGGCCCGAGATGCCAAAGTCACGCAGTATGCCGACCTAGTCAATGTCATCGCTAGAGATGCTTGTCCCCACTGCGGGCAGCCGTTGGAAATGAAGCGGGGCATTGAAGTCGGTCATGTCTTCAAGCTGGGTACCAAATACACCCAGGCGTTCCAGACGACTTGCCTCACCGAAACCGGAGAAGCCGCCACACTCGTTATGGGCTGCTATGGCATTGGCATTACGCGAACCCTTCAGGCGGTTATCGAGCAATCGCACGACAAGGACGGTATCATTTGGCCCGCTTCGATTGCACCTTACACTGTCGCGATTCTCCTTCTTGACCCCGCCGACTCGGCTTCCTCTCAGGCCGCCAGCCAGATAGAAGCCGCTCTTGCCAAAGCCGGGGTTGACGCCATTGTCGATGATAGAGAAGAGCGTCCGGGCGTCAAGTTCAAGGATGCCGACTTGATAGGGTTCCCAATCCGAATCGTCGTTGGTGCCAAGTCGCTTGCTAAGGGCGGGGCGGAGATCAAAATGCGTACTGTCAAGGACTCGACCTTGGTTCCTGTCGAACAGGTTCCTGCCGCCGTTGCGGATCTTCTTTCTCATGTCTGACGGCCCTATTCCAACCTCTAAACTCCCCGCCAGCCATAAAGCCACGCGGATGACTGTTGCCCAGAAGGCGGCGTTGCGCTCGGGCAAAAGCGTCGCTGAGGCGTATGATGCTTTTGCCGTCTTTATGGAGGCTATGCGGGAGGCTTTGATAGAAACCGGCACCCTGGAATTGCGTGGCTTTGGCGTCTTCAAGGTTGTCACCCGCAAGGGGCGGCCGGGGCGTAATCCGCGCAATCCGGGGTGTCAAGTTTGGATCCCCGAGCGTAATGGGGTCCGCTTCGTTCCCTCTGCCACGCTTGACCATTTGCTTCAGGCTTCTGCGACCTCGCCAAATGGGTTTCAAGAGGCGGCAATAGCGGATAAGAAATCCACAGAAGAGTAGTTTGTCTTATGTCCGACATCAGCTTTGATCCTCCGCGCGGGATGCGCGATTTCTACCCTGAAGATATGGCTTGGCGCGAGCGTGTTTTTGGCGCTTGGCGGGCCGCGGCGGCGGCTTCGGGTTTTCAATCCTACGATGCATGTGTCGTCGAGTCTCTTGAGTTGCTCCAGCGCAAATCAGGGGAAGAGGTTTCGAACCAAATCTACGCTTTTCAGGACAAGAGTGGCAGACAGCTTGCGCTCCGTCCTGAAATGACCCCAACGCTCGCCCGCATGGTTGCCGCCCGCCAGCGTCAACTCAAGTTTCCCATCAAGTGGACAACCATCGCGCAGTGTTTCCGGTACGAGCGCATGACGCGTGGCCGTAAGCGTGAGCACTACCAGTGGAATCTCGACATCATCGGTGAGGAGCGCATTACTGCCGAGATGGAACTGCTGTCTACGGCGGTGTCGGCCATGCGCAAGATGGGGGTGCGGGATGACGCTTGGAGGGTTCACGTCAGTTCCCGCAAATTGCTGGGGGAGTTGCTGGCCAAACTGGGTATTCC
>JBJFGP010000085.1:0-4090 GCA_051892815.1 Kiritimatiellia bacterium
GGCTTTTTCGGCTTGAGTGGAGTTTTTGGGTGCGAGGTGGAGCTTGGAGTAGGCCGTTTTGAGCTTGGCGGCCATATTCTTGAGGAGGGGTTTGGCAGCTGTGATGACTTCGCTGACGTACTCGTCTCGGTTTTCAGCGTATTTGTCGGTGACGACGCGGTCGAACCGTTCCTCGCCTTTTTCGAGTTTGTCGAGCACTTCGAGGTATTTCTCTGGGGCGATGGGGAACTCGTTGAAGAGTGCGCGGGTCTGGGTTTCCGACTCTTCGATGCGCTTGCAGATGTCTATTTCCTGGTCTTTGTCAAGGAGTTCGACCTGCCCCATCTGGTGGAGGTACATGCGGATGGGGTCTGGGTCGTCGAGGTCGAGGCGGCTACGCCCTTTGCGCTCTTCGCTGTCGTGGAGGGCCTTGTATTTCTCGACATCGGAGGCGTCGATTATCTCGATGTCCCGGGATTGGAGGATGGAGAGGCAGGTCTCGATGTCCTGGCTACGAATGATTTTCTCGGGCAGAATCTCGTTGACGTCGTCGTAGGTCAGAATGCCGCCTTGGGCTTCTGCGCGGCGGATGAGTTGGTTGAGGCGTTCGTTGGTTTCGGTTCTGTCGACCCGGGAGCGGTCGGTGTCGGCGCCCAGGCGCATGCCATAAATCAAGTCGTCGTTGTGGCTGTCGTCGACGGGCTCGTTGTAGTCGTTTTCTTCGTCTTCGATTGCGACGGCGTCTTGGCGGTCGTCGACGGAGATGTAGGAGGCTGTTCCGTGGAGCCCGTCGAGGTCGTCGTCAAGAAAGTCGTCGTCTTGTTTGACTACCGTCTCATCGGTGCCACCGACCTTCTGAATGTCCTCGTCGGATGCGATGACTTTGGTCAAATCGTCGTCGTTGCTTTCGGCGAAGGCTACGGCTTCCTGTTCCAGGGCGATGGCCTTGGGGATGGTTGCAATCGGGGTTTCCGCAACGGGCTCGGGAGGGGCTGCCTTGAGGGCTTTCTTCTCTTCCTTCTCCTTGAGTTTGGAGACTTTCCGGATGGCCTTCGCGGTCTTGGCAAGGTGCTTTTTGGCGGCTACGCTCTGGAGGGGGGATTCGGGGGCAGGGCGGCTTGGGGCGGCCGGGGCTGGGCGACGCGACTTGGTTCCCGCACTTTTGGCGGCGGCAGCCGGCTTCCGCGCGGTCGACGCGCGTTTGACAGACGCTTTTGTGTTCTTATCGCTTTTTGCCATACTTGCTTGCCCTCTATCCATCCAACACGCAATGGAGCGATATGATACCAAAAAAGTCTCCATAAATCAAGTCTAAACGGCTGGGATACGGGAGAGAGTTGCAGGCGACCTTCTGAGAATGCGACGATTTTTTATTAGCATTTTTTGTGCCGGATTGGTGGGCGGTTTCTCCCCCGATAGGTTGGTATCAATTGGTCCTAACGGTTGGCAACTTGGGGGTGCCTAGGTGTGCAGGAGTGCCTCCCGAAGGTTCCTACCTCTTGGCCAGAGGGGTTGCCGAGCGCCGTTTGAGGGCTATTCACCACGCTTCGGATAGGGTGGAAGGAGAGGAAACGAAGGCTCTTAGTCGGGGCGTCTGACCGCTTTGGCTTGTCATTGGCCTCTGCATTTGGTATTCTTTCCCCATTTGGAGTTTTAATATGAGAGAAATAGGCGTCGGCATTCTTGGATTTGGAACGGTTGGGGCAGGCACGGCCGAAGGGCTGTTGCGCAATGGCGAGTTGCTCTCCCGCCGGCTGGGCGTGAAAGTGGTTTTGCGGCGGATTGCCGACTTGGACACGACCACCGACCGCGGCATCGCGCTCCCGGAAGGAATGCTCGTCTCAGACGCCCTGTCTGTCATCAACGACCCTGAAATCGACATTATTGTCGAACTCATCGGCGGAACCGGCGTCGCCCGCAAGTTCATTCTCGCCGCCCTCGACGCCGGCAAGTCCGTCGTCACCGCCAACAAGAAGCTTTTGGCGGAATACGGCGACGAAATCTTCTCCAAGGCTGAGGCCAAAGGCGTCGACATCTACTTCGGCGCGGCTGTCGGCGGAGGCATCCCCATCATCCGTGTCCTGCGCGAAGGACTGGCCGGGAATCAGATTCGGGCAATCGACGGTATTCTCAACGGAACCTGCAACTACATTCTTACGCGCATGGAGAACGAAGGGCTCCCCTTCGACGAGGTGCTGAAGGCCGCCCAGGCCGCCGGATTCGCCGAAGCCGACCCGACGCTCGACATTGACGGCTGGGACACCGCGCACAAGGCCGCTATCCTCGCCTCGCTTGCCTACGGCTTCCATCTGCCCCTTTCCGAGATGTCCGTCAGTGGCATCCGCGGCCTCCACGGCGCCGATGTCCGCTACGCGCGCGAACTCGGCTACCGAATCAAACTCTTGGCTATGATTCGCCAGCACGGCAACCAGGTTGAGGCCCGCGTCCACCCCACCCTCGTGCCCATCGGGTCGATGCTCGGTTCCGTCTCCAATGTCTTCAACGCCGTCCTTGTCAACGGGGACATGAGCGACCAGACCCTCTACTACGGGCGTGGCGCCGGTCGAGCCCCGACAGCCTCCACAGTCGTAGGCGACATTGGCGATCTGGCCCGCAATATCGCCACCGGCAAGCCGCGCTACTCTCGCGCCCTCGCCAAGAAAGAGGGCGTCCTCCCGACCGTTCGGCCCGAAGGCGAGTGCGAAAGCCGCTTCTACCTTCGCGTCCAGCTCAAGGACGAGGCGGGTACCTTCGGCAAACTCACCACCATTCTTGGTGCGCAGGGCGTCAATATCCGCGCCGCCAGCCAGCGGGAAGAACCCTCCGACAGTTCTTTCGTGCCAGTCGTCGTCCTGACCAATGCCGCACGGGAAGACGCCATGGCGCGTGCGGTCGAACAGATTAAACAGGCATCCATTGCCGAGGGAGAACCCGTTCTCCTGCGTATGCTCTAACATCGGAAACCCAAGGGAACAGAGATGAAAGTTTGCAAGTTTGGCGGGTCGTCCGTCGCCGATGACATACAGGTGGCCAAGATCCGGGACATCGTGCTTTCCGACCCCACGCGTCGCGTGGTTGTCGTCTCCGCGCCGGGCAAGCGCAACAAGACCGATACCAAAGTCACCGATATGCTGATTGCCTTGGCGGAGACCGCCTTGGCGGGCTTGGACACCGAGGCCGCTTTGGCCGCAGTCGTCGATCGCTATGCCATCATTGCCCGTGGATTGAAGGTAGATGAGCGCGTGCTGGATGAAGTGGAACAGGATCTGCGGGCGCGTTTGGCTCTAGACAAGTCCAATACAGGGCGCTTTATGGACGCCATGAAGGCCGCCGGCGAAGACAACTCCGCCCGCGTGGTGGCAGCAGCCTTCCGCGCGGCTGGGGTCGAAGCCGAATATGTCTCCCCCCGCGACTCGGGAATGCTGTTGACAGACGAGTTCGGCGCCGCCCAACTGTTGAACGAGTCGTACGCCAATTTGCACGACTACCTCTCCAAGATTGATGCCATCGTAATCTATCCCGGCTTTTTCGGGTACACGAAGGATGGTGATGTGGCGACCTTCCCTCGCGGAGGCTCCGATATCACCGGAGCCATTCTCGCCGCCGCCCTGCGTGCCGATGTGTACGAGAACTTCACCGATGTCGACAATGTCTACCCGGTCGATCCTCGCCTCGTGCCGGAGGTGAACGAGGGCATTGCCGAGATGACTTACCGCGAAATGCGCGAACTCTCCTATGCCGGTTTCGGCGTTTTCCAGGATGAGGCGGTCATCCCCGTCGTGCATGCCGGAATCCCAATCAATATCCGCAATACCAACCATCCCGACGCCCCGGGGACAATGGTCGTTCGTCATCGCGTCTCCACGCAAGGGTCAGTCGTCGGCATCGCCAGTGACAGCGGATTTTGCAACATCTTTCTCGACAAGTATATGATGAATCGCGAGGTCGGCTTCGGGCGGCGCCTCCTCCAAATACTTGAGGAAGAGGGCGTTTCATATGAGCACATGCCCTCAGGCATAGACAATATCTCCGTCATTGTCCGGGAGAAGAGTTTCCCTGTCGAGGTCGAGCGGCGTGTGGTCGATCGCATTGCTTACGAACTCAAGCCGGA
>JBJFGP010000086.1:0-4090 GCA_051892815.1 Kiritimatiellia bacterium
GATGGTGCCTTGTCCAAGGGGCTCGTCGATACGCGCGATTTCGCCTCGCTTGACGGAGATGGCCGGGACAATCCAGCGGTCGTCTTCTATCTGCTCGTTGGTTTCATCGCCGGTCACTTTGGCGGACTTGTTCAGGACATGCTCGACGATGGGGAAGGCGGATCGGATGAGGTATTCCGCCTGTCGCTTCGAACGCGTATAGACCTGGAGTTTGGCCTCGAGGTTGGCGTCGTAGGCAAAAGACATCACCAACATTGATAGCAAGCAAATGGTCCAAAGGGCGGCTATCAATGCAGAGCCTTGGTTGGCACCTTTGCTCACCGTTGCTGCCCACCTTTCTGGGAAGAGGTACCCGAGTTTGGGGCATCCTGGGGATTTTGGGAGTAGGCGGCCATAGGAATCGAGACGATGCGCTGCATCTTGAGGGGCTTTCCCTTGCGATCGTCCGGAGGGGTCAAATAGAGCGTCAGTTCGACCTTTGAGGGGAGCGCATTGGAGTGGCTCCATTCGTCAACCCAATTGGGCTGATCGTCCTTGGTCGGATTGTCCAAATCCAGCATGCGGCAGTTGAAGCCGATAACCCGCGGCGCGAGCAAAAGCCACTCGACCTGCTCCGGATCGAAATCATCCGGGTTGAGCGCTTGCCGCCAAGCCCTGACACAAAGCCCTTCATTGCCCCAACGCCGACTCCCGACTTTCGCCACGCGCACAACAGTCCGATGGGGAATCTCCGCGAATGCGGACTGCTCTCCCACCAGGGTGGCTCCGGTCTTGGTCCACTCAATCGTGTCGGAAGTCCGCTCTCCATCCCCGCCGTCCTGAAAAGCGAAACCATACTCATAGGTGCTTTGCCCCGTATTGGGATAATAGGCGCTCTTGAGCGCGGCGGCCAACTGGTCGAGCACATATTCCGCCTGCCCAGAGGCATTCGCCGTCTCCACTCCCGTGCGCCAAGCGTGGACAACCGTGTCAAAACACAGGTAGGAAAAGGTGCCGATAATGGCCAGAATGGAGACCGCCAAAAGAAGTTCTATCAGCGTCAGCCCCGAACGCCATTCACTTCTGGCGGACATACTCCTCCACCTCCTCCGACTTCCCGCCACGCTCCCAACTGACGATGGAACGGACAACATACAACTTGTCGTCGTCCTCGGCCTCCTCCCGCAGCGTCTTGGGCAAGACAATGCGCTCAAAAACATAGCCGTCGACCAAGCTGGCGTCAGGCGACACCGGGACCTTTTTCTCGACATCATCCAGCAGTTCATCCCCTATGGGATAGGCCGCCTCCGCAAGGTCAAAAACATACTGGACCTCCCGAACCTCGCGGGCAGAAGAAATCAACTCCAGACACTTGGAAACGGAAGTCAACAACGCCGTCAGCCCCCCGGCAAGGATGAGCACCGCCATCAAGACCTCAATCAAAGTAAAGCCCGCGCGACGCACTAGTCCGCCTCCTCCACCTGCGCCACGCCAAGCATATCGACCAACACCACTAGCGAACTCTCCTCATGCTCAAGGTCGGTAATCGTCACCCGAAACGGACGGCATGTGCCGTTGGCGTTGAAACGCACCGGCGGGGGATTCTCCTGAGCCTCCTCGTCGACCTTTCGTTCCTTTGCCCGGCGAACACTCCGCCAGTCGGACGACCGCCGCAGAGGCTTATTGCGCACCGATACCAGTTCATCCTCATATTCGACAGTGAAACGCAGATTCTTGAACCGCTGGACACTATCCGTATCGGAGACAGAAAGCGCATCGCGGTCGGAACGGTTAGACTCCTCCTCCCCCTCCTCATGCAGCACACCGCCTGCATCATCATCCTTGGAATCCGTCAACTGACGCGTTTTGGTTTGGGTCAAAACCTGAATCACAGCCTGTTCGCCACATACGAAAGAGAGTTCCGCCGGCTGTTGCTGCAGCACTGCCATATTGCGGGCATAACGCGACAGATGCATTACGCTTTGGGCGGCCATCTGCATACGCGTCCCGGCGAGCCCTTCCGAGAAATTGGGCGCGACAATAGCCAGCAATATACCGGCTATCGCCACTACCAGCAGCAACTCAAGCAGAGTAAAACCCTGGCTCAGGCTTCTTGGCATCCGCCGAGACAAGAGATTAGTTGGTAAGGTCGTCCTCGGTACCAATCTGCAAATCCGGACCTGCGGAGGTTATGGTAAAGCGACGGCCTTCGCGCTTGTAGGTAAAGGGCGTACCCCAAGAGTCTACCAATGCCTCGGCTTTCAGCAGGGGCTCACGCCCGTTCACGGCCTCGGTGAGCTTTTCAAGGCTCTCGGGATAGCGGCCGTGCTGGACCTCGAAGACGCGAATGGCATCCCCGATGCTGTTGATAGAGAGGCGGGTGGCGGTCACGCGGGTTTCTTCGCCGGCGCCTGCAAAGTTGACGAATGCCGCGGTGGCTAGAATGCCGAGGATGGTGACCACGAGCAGGAGTTCGACCAGGGTAAAACCGGCCGAGGCGATACGGTTGACGGGTGTGGCGAGGTTTTTCATGTTCTGCCTTTTGGGGTTAGTTTCGGTCAGCCTGCGCCCATGGCGGAGGTTGCCTTGAAGACTGCCATCAAAATGGATATGGCGACGAATCCGACGAGGCCGGCTACGAGCACGATTAGCAGGGGCTCTAGTGCGGCGGTGAAGATCTTGATGTTGCGGTCCATTTCGCCCTCATAGCGCTTGCCGATGTGTCCGAGGGATGTGGGCATGTCGCCGGTTTGTTCGCCTATGGCGAGCATATCGGTCATCATACGAGGGAAGATGCCGCTTTGTGCAAGAGGGGCGGAGATGGTGGTGCCGTCCGTGACGCGGTCGCGGGCATCGGAAAGGGCTTTTGCTATGACGGCGTTGCCGCAGGTTTCGGCCGCAATCTGGAGCGCTTGGAGGACATTGACGCCGTTTGCCATAAGCGTTCTCAGGGTGTAGGCGACGCCCGAATAGGCTCCTGCGGCGATGATTCCTTTAAGCAGCGGGGTTCGCAATTTGAGTCTGTCCCACCAGTAGCGACCGTGCTCGGTGGCTATGTGGCGGCGAAGCCAAAGCACGCCTACGATGACGATGGCGGCCAAGAGCAAACCGTAGCTTTTGACGAACATGCTGGTGCCGATCAGAATGCGCGTCGGGGCGGGGAGCGCTTGCCCCATGCTGTCGAAAATCTTGGCGAACTGGGGGACGATTTTAACCATCGCGAAGATGACGGTGACGGTTCCGAATATCAGCACGATAATGGGATAGGTGAGCGCGGCGGTGATTTTCTCTTTCATCGCCTGTTGGCGTTCATAGTGCTCAACCAAACGGCGGAGCACCTCTATCATCGCGCCGGAAGCCTCGCCCGCTCGAACCATATTGGAGTAGATTGGGGGGAAACTCTTGGGGTGGGCTTTTAGGGCATCGGAGAAGGTGTCACCGCGGACAATCCGGTCACGCAAATCGGCGGCGATGGCCCCGGCGGCATCGGCCCCACCACCCTGATTCGCCAGGCAGTTGAGCGCGGAGCCCAAGGTCATCCCCGCCTCGATGAGGTCGCTCAATTCGGAGGTGAAAAGCAAGACCTCGCGGGGGCGCATATTCTTGGAAGGCTCAAGTTTCCAAAATGAGGCCTTGGTCTCGGTGGTGCGGCCGCGCACCTCTTCGACGCTCAATGGTGTCTGCCCCGAACGCTGCAACTGCGCAACGGCGCCGCGCCGGTCGGAGGCTTCGATTGTGCCTTCAACCCGGCGCCCCTCTTTGGTCATGGCTTTGTAGGCAAAAGACGCCATTGTCGAGCGGATTCCTTATGGGCTTTTATTGCTAAACGCAAATATTCTAAAGGAATTGGGTAGAAATGTCAATTTCAAAGGGAAATCGCGCGAGGGAACCCAATCCTTGCTTCCTCCGCCTCCGAAAGGTAGCAATCTGCAAGGGGGAAAGGTGTCTATCTGCAGCACACTATCCTTCCTACCTTCTCCGGGAAGACCTTGATACCAATCGAAACTATCAAGGCAAACAAAGCGGACAGGAAACTCAATGTCCCCTGCCCGCTCCGTTTAGCCTGCTCTTGAGGCAACCTTGCTTGGCGCGGAAGGTCGAAAGTACCAAG
>JBJFGP010000087.1:0-4049 GCA_051892815.1 Kiritimatiellia bacterium
GGTCGGCTTGGGTGGCCTGAAAGGCGTTGAGGTCTTGCTCGCGGAGGGCCTGGATTTCGGTCAACTCGGCTTGGGCGAGGGTGCGTGCCTGGGCTTCGAGTTGGAGGTTTTGGCGGACCTCTTCGAGTGCCTGCGCGGTCTGGGCGAGGAGGGCTTCCTGCTCGGCGAGGGACTGCTCCAGTTCGAGGGCTCGGGCTTGAAGGGTCTGGGTCTGCCGGGCGTACTGGTCGCGCTCGGAGGCGAGGGCTTCGTTCTCGCGGCGGAGTTGGTCGAAACGGGCGGCGGCGGTTGGGTCGGGGAGGGTGTAGAGGCGGACGCCGGCGAACTCGGGTGATTGCTTGAGTTCATCGACGACTTTCCGGTGGGCGGGGCCGAAGAACTTGTTGGGGGCGAGTTCGACAATCCAGCGCATTTCCAGTTCGGGAATGTCGGCTGGGGGAATCCACTGCTGCCCGTCCGGGGTAAGCAGGTAGTTTGCTGCGATGCGCCCCTCTTGAACCCACTTCAGGAGTTCGGGGAATGGGACTGGGCCGAAAATCTGCCCGGCGTCGGTGCGCATCCGCCAAAGGCCATTCAAGTCTGTGCTCATAGATTGGAGAAAGTATACCCGACGCCCCGCGCTTTGTCAAACTCCATTCGTGCATTCCGACAGCCACTCGCGCACAGAGGTGGTTGGTAGGCACCAATCGGGGGAAAAGGTACCTATCCGCACCATCGAAAGGTGGCAACCTTCTGCCCCCCAAGGTGCCAACCTCCGGAGGACGAAGGTGCGCAGGAATCGGCGCCTCAGCAGGCAGGCAGACGGGGCACCGCCTCAATCAGCTCGCGCGTGTAGTCCGACTTCGGATTGGTCAGAACCTCTTCGACCGTGCCGCTTTCGACCACCCTTCCTTCGCGCATCACCAAAAGCCGGTCTGCAATGTGCTCCACCACCCCGATGTCGTGCGTGATGAAGAGGCAAGAGAACCCTCGCTTGCGCTTGAGATCCTCCAAAAGATTGAGAATCTGCGCCCGAACCGATAGGTCCAGAGCCGAGACCGCCTCGTCGCAGATTACCACCCGCGGATTGAGCGCCAAGGCCCGCGCAATGCCTACCCGCTGGCACTGCCCACCCGAAAGTTCGTGCGGATACCGTTCAAGAATCCCCGCGTCCAGCCCGACATCCTCCAGCAGCCCAACCGCCCAATCCTCCGCCCCCCGCGCCGGCACCAAACCGTGGAAAATCGCCGCCTCCGACACCAGTTCCCGAATCGTATGGCGCGGATTCAGCGATGCCAACGGAGCCTGAAACACCACTTGCAACTCATTGGGCGCCAGAACCGACTCAATCCGCCCGCCGGTAGGCTCCACCAGCCCCAGCAGAGCCCTAGAAAGCGTCGTCTTTCCACACCCGCTTTCGCCGATAATCCCAAGCGTCTCCCCCTCGTACAGCTCGAAACAAACCCCGTCGACAGCCCGCTTCCAACCCCTCGTGCGCGAAAACACGCCCGAACGAATCGGAAACCACACCTTCAAGTCACGGACGGCTAGCAGCGGCACCATCGGAAAGAGCCCGTCTCAGAAGTCGATACGCACCCCGCGCGGAGAAAGATGGCAACCTCCCCCCGCCAAAGATGCCAACCTAACTGCGGTAGTTCGGCGCTTCCTTCGTAATCTTCACATCGTGCGGATGAGCCTCGCGCACGCCCGCCGCCGAGACCCGGTAGAACTTCGCGCGCTTCTGCAACTCGGCAACCGTCCGGCAGCCGCAATACCCGAGCGAAGCCTGAAGTCCCCCGCAGAACTGCGTCATAATCCGGCTTACCGGCCCCGAGAAGGGCACGATACCTTCAATCCCCTGAGGTACCAAGTCCGCCTCCTCGACGTTTTCCTGCCCATAGCGCTGGCGCGAGCCACGATTCTTCATCGCCGCTAGCGACCCCATGCCGCGATAGACGACATACTGCCGCCCCTCGTAGATGATTTTCTCCCCCGGGCTTTCTTCCGTTCCGGCGAGCAGGGAACCGAGCATCACCGTGTCCGCTCCCATGGCAAGAGCCTTCGCCACGTCGCCCGAGAGTCGGATGCCGCCGTCGGCAATGACGGGTATCGATCCTTCCAGCGCGGAGACGGCGTTGTAGACGGCAGTAATCTGGGGGATGCCTACGCCGCAGACGACTCGGGTGGTACAGATGGAGCCGGGACCTATGCCGACTTTGACGGCGTGGGCGCCTGCGTCGCGGAGGGCAAGGGCGGCTTCTC
Organism: Kiritimatiellia bacterium; assembly: GCA_051892815.1. Classification (GTDB taxonomy): domain Bacteria; phylum Verrucomicrobiota; class Kiritimatiellia; order RFP12; family DVOR01; genus JAXFQS01. The sequence goes on from JBJFGP010000087.1 coordinate 2,242, forward strand.
CGGTGGCGATGTTGCCCGCGATGACGTCGATGTCTGGGTAATGGGCGTTGAGCCAGCGTACCATGTCGATGATGCCTTTGCTGTGTCCGTGGGCCGAGTCGACTACCATGGCGTCGACTTGGGCGGTGGCCAGGCGTTCGGCGCGTTCGTAGTCTCCTCCGCTGACGGCGGCTGCCACGCGGAGGCGGTAGTTGGCGTCTCGGTTGTACTGCGGGCGCTGGTTTTCGATGAGTTGCTGGACGTCAGTGAAGCTGTAGAGGCCAACGAGTTTGCCATCGGCGTCGACGAGGGGGAGTTTGCCGATTTTGTTGGCTTTCATGATTTCGTAGGCTTGGCGGAGGGTGGTCTCTGGCTTTGCCGTGAGCGGGGAGGGTGTCATGCATTCGGCGAGTTTGTCTGCTCCGCGTCCCATGAAGCGGAGATCGGACGAGGTAATCATGCCGACGAGGCGGTCTTGGGCGTCGAGGATGGGGAAGCCGCCGAACTTGAGGTTGTGGCTGGCGCGGTAGTCATGGAGGTAGGCGACGGTGTCGCTGTCTCTGAAGCAGACGGGTTTGCGGATGAGGCCGTTGAGGTGGTTTTTGACTTTGGCAACTTCTTCGCTCTGGGCTGCGGGGTCGAGGTTTTTGTGGATGACGCCGATGCCGCCGATGAGGGCCATGGCGATGGCCATCTGGGCTTCGGTGACGGTGTCCATGGCGGCCGAGACGAAGGGGATGTTGAGTTTCATCCGGGAGGTGAAGCGGGTCTCGAGGGTGGTGTCGCCGGGCAGGAAGTCGGCGTATTGGGTGACGAGGGTGACATCGTCGTAGGTCAGTCCCTGCATCGGGAAGAGGTTCATGAAGGCGTCCATGGCGGCATTGGGGTGCATACAACTCTCCATAAGGGTATTTGCCTTTATATTTATAGCGAATCCGGCCGTCGGTTGCAAGCAAAAGTTGCGATGGGTAGGAACTTTAGGGGGCGTGGGGTTGGCACGACCGGGGAAATCAGGTAGCAACGAGCCGCACCCATTGGTGGGTACGGCTCGTTTGGAGGGGTTGGCAGGAACCGCGGGGGCTAGTTGACGCGAAGGGCGAGGAGTTGGTAGGGGCGGAGGGTGAGTGTGATGGAGGCGGTGGCCGGGCGGGTCTTGCCGGAGGCGAGGGAGGTCACGGTCTTGGCGCCGGCGGGGAGGGTCAGGCGGAGGTCTTGGGCGGGATGGGCGGATGTGTTGACGACGGCAAGGTAGATGCCCTTGGGCGTGTCGATGCGGCGGACGGCGACCGCGGGGTTGGAACTGGCGTCGGGGATGCGGCGGCTCGGGAGGGCGGGCAAGGCGAGGAAGTTGGCGTTGAAGTCGCGCACAAACTCGGGGAAGCCGCGGTTGAAGCAGTTCGACGAGAGGTAGGCAAGGCTGGTCGGATCGCCGTTGGCGACGGCGACGGCTTCGGCTTGCATGCAGGCCTCCCGTGCACGCTCGTAGTCGCTGACGAAGTACCCCATCATACCCGTCGAACGGCCGTCGGTCGAGTCCATCATATTCTCGTTGAGCGAATAGTGGCGCACAAGCGCGAGCTGCCCGGAGCCGCACCGGTAGGCCTCCAGCGTTTTCGGGTCGGAGACCGTGTAGAGCCGGTTGAAGGGATGCGTCAGAAGAATCCCATCCTGGTCCCGGTAATTGAGCGGATCGTCAGCCGGAATGGAATGGTGCCACTCCCAGGCGCCCCAAGTCCCGACCGGAGAGGTTAGTTCCTTATAGTAGAGATGGTTTCGGACAATCTCCTCAACCGTCACCACCCGGCGCTTGTCACCCAGACGCGACAAAA
>JBJFGP010000088.1:0-4036 GCA_051892815.1 Kiritimatiellia bacterium
GACTTGGTTGCTGTAGGGCTCGACTTTGACGAGATAGCCCTCTTTCTCTAGGTCTTCGACGATTTTTTTGCGGCAGTCGAAGCGGTCCATTCCTGCGTATCTTCCGGCGGCTTCGTTCATGGTGCCGTCGCCGTTCATGACGTTGAGGATGGGGAGGTTGTGGCGTTGGGCGACCTGGAAGTCGTTGGGGTCGTGGGCGGGGGTTATCTTCACCACGCCGGTGCCGAATTCGCGCTCGACGTAGTCGTCTTCCACGATGGGAATCTCGCGGTTGCAAAGGGGCAGGAGGACCTTTTTCCCGCGAATGGCGGCGTAGCGTTCGTCCTTGGGGTTGATGGCGACGGCGGTATCGCCGGGGAGGGTTTCGGGCCTTGTGGTGGCGACGATGACTTCGCCTCCGCCGGCGACGGGGTAGCGTATGTGCCAGAGGAAACCTTCGTTGGGTTCGTGCTCGGACTCGTCGTCGGCGAGGGCGGTTCCGCACCTGGGACACCAGTTGACGATGTAGTTTCCGCGGTAGATTAGCCCCTTTTCGTAGAGGTCGCAGAAGACTTTGCTCACGGCCTTGGAGAGGCCTTCGTCCATCGTGAAGCGTTCACGCCGCCAGTCGCAGCTGGCGCCGAGTTTGCGCTGCTGGCGCACGATGGTGCCGCCGAATTTCCGGCGCCACTCCCAGACGCGTTCGATGAAGGCTTCGCGCCCAAGATCCTGCCGGCGCTTGCCCTCTTTCTTGAGGTCTTTTTCGACGACGTTCTGGGTGGCGATGCCGGCGTGGTCCGTGCCCGGAACCCAGCAGACGTTGCGCCCCTGCATCCGGCGGTAGCGCACGAGCACGTCCTGGATTGTCTCGTTGAGCGCGTGGCCCATGTGGAGAATGCCCGTGACGTTCGGGGGCGGGATGACGACCGAGTAGGGTTCGCCCCCCTCGCCCGGCTCGCTGTGGAAACATCCGTTCTCCTCCCAGAAGCGATACCACTTCTCCTCTACCGACTTCGGATCGTAATTCTTGTCCATCTTTGGTTCCGCGACAATGCTGAATGCTAGGTCGCCTATCATACCGAATTTCCGCCCCGTTTGCAAGGCGCGAATCCGTCCCGCCCCCGACGAAACGCCCCGTCGCCTCCCCGCCCCCGCCCCGAAAGATGCCCACCAGCCGCCCGAAATCCTGCCAACCTTTTCCCCCGGCAGGTACCAACCTCACGCCCCCGCAGGTAGGCACCACCGCAACCCCTTCGTGCCTACCCGCCGCGCCCTAACGCTTCTGGTGCTCGCGCACCCACCGGAACGCCGTCGGCACATCCACAAACGCCTCCCCCGTGATGAACTCATACTCCGCCAGCGCCGCCTCCGCAGCCGCCGGATGCTCCGCCCGACGGTTCCAAATCGAGACCAGACTCCGCACCGCATCCCCCGGTTCGACCGATTCCAGCTGGGCCAGAAGCGACACCACCGTCCCCTCATCCTCGACCGCCAGCACCGCATCCTCCACAATCAGACTCTTCCGGTAGCCATCCTCCACACTCCCCACCGTCGTCTCCAGCGACGAGGCCGCATAAGCCGCCACACGCCGGTCCGGATCCTTCAGCATCCGCGCCAGCATCAACACCCCGTCCGCCCCCGCCTCCGCCAGCACATCCACCAAATCCATCCGCACCTCCACATGCTCATTCCCGCCAAACTCCTCCACCAAAGACCGCAACCCCTTGAAGTCCCTCGCATCCAGCGCCCGCACCACCGAAAGCTCCACCAACTTCCTCGGCACCCGCACCTTCTTCCCCCTCCCAGTCGCACACCGCGCCCCCGACCGCTCCACCGCATTCGACACCGCCTCGCCCTTCTCCCGGGGTGACTCGCCGCCCGCCCGTTCCCCCTTCCGCTCCCCGCACCCGCACACCGCCAGACACACCAACGCCACCCCAAACAAACCCATCTTCATAACCCTCGACTCCAAAGAAAAAGGCGGAGAGACGCACCGCATCCCTCCGCCACATTGAGCACTGAAAAACCGAATCCTTACTCGGCCAGAGCCGCAATCATCTGATTGATCGCCTCCAGATTCGACTGGGCAATGGCCACCTTGGAAGCGATTTCATCGAGCAACGCCGCACGCGCCGCGACAAACGCCTCATAGCCATTCTCGGGAGCCGCACCATCCGGATCGACCCCAACCAGAGCCGCAATCGCCGCAACCTTGCTCGTATAACCAGTGCCCGTCGGATTCGTCAACTCATCATAGTCCGCCTTGGCATCATCCAGAGCCAACTGCGCAACATCACGAGCATCCTCCGCACGCCCCTTCGCGGCCATAAACTCCGGAGTAGAAACCGCCGCCTGAAGAGCAGCCGCCTCTTCCTGGATAGCCACCAACTCGCTCTCAGTAGGCACACGCTCATGCCAATAGGCCATCTCAGCCTCTAACGCGGCAATATTCGCAAGAGCCGCGGTAATCAGCGCCTCATTCTCGGCAATCTGAGCCTTGATTCCGGCGATAGTCTCAGCCTTGTTGCTGTCATCAACCGCCTTGAGAGCCTCATAAGTCTCCTTCAGCGTACGAGCCTGCTCCGCGGCAGCCTCATACGCCACCTTCTTGGCGGCAGCGTCAGCAGCCTGCGCCTCCTGAGTAGCCTCGTAATCGGCCAGATCCTCAAGCGTCATATTCTCAGGATCAATGCCATGGGCGGCCAGATACTGCTCAAGCGTATAGGATTCAGCCAACTCTTCGGCATCCTCCCAAGCATCCAACGCCACCGTAGCGGCGGCTTCGGCCGCATCCCACGCATTGCTGGCAGACACGACACCAGCATCAATGCTGACCTCCGTATCCGCAATCGTCTGACGCAGGCTGTTGTTGGTATCCCGCCAACTCTGAATCAGCGTATTGGTTGCCGCAACCTCCGCCCACACATCCTCAAAGTAAGAGCCATCATAGAGCGACTCCATGAAGTCAGCCTCATCAGCCTTTGCTTGAGCGGCATCTTCCTTGGCGGTGAAGACCTTGAGCGCAGCCACCTTGGCGGCGAGTGTTTCCTCAAAGGGCTTGATTGCAGCCTTGAGGGCCTCATAGGAGTTCAGCTGCTCGGTCGGGTCGCTGGCAATCACGCTCTCCATGGCGAGCTTCTGCTCTTGCAGATAGGAGAGGAGGGCCTGAGCCATTGTATCGGAGTTGTTGAGTGTCTTGATTGTAGCAATCAGATTGTCAATAGCGTCCTGAAGGGCGGCCTTGTCGTTCTCCAGGGCGGCGTTCTGGTCTTCAAGGGCGGCCTTGTCGTTCTCCAGGGCGGCGTTCTGGTCTTCAAGGGCGGCCTTGTCCCCTTCGAGGGAGGCGATGTCGTCCTTGAGTCCGGGAATGGTCACGCCCAGGAGTTCTTCGAGTTCCTGCTTGGTGGCGACGGCGCCTTTGGCGACAGCCTTCCACTCGTTGAACTTGTCGGTGGTATTCTTATTCGCCTGGAGGTCGAAGTCGTTCTCGGAGAAGCCGAGCTTGGCGAGGTATCCGGCGAGGTCCTTGGTGGCTGCGGCGTTCTTGGAGTAGGACCAGGAGCCGTAGGCGGGATTGCCGTCGATCTTGCCGGCGAAGTTGCCTTTGGCGCTGGCGAGGGTAGTCTGTTTGGCGGCGATGGCGGTGCCCATGCCGGCGGCGACGAAGGCGTTGTCTACGCTCTCTTCGCTGTTGCCCCACAGGAGGTTGGCGTTGAGCGTGAGGTTCTTGCCGTTGACCACATCATCGAGAGCGGCGGCCTGGTTGGCGCCCTCGAAGACGACGTCTTTGAGGACTTCGTAGGGTTTCTTGGTTCCCTTCCAGAAGTAGTAGTTCTGGGTGGCGTCATCGTAGAGCCCCTGGACGACGACGGTACCTTTCTTGAAGTAGTCGACGGGCTGGCCGTTGACCTTCTTGGTGGCGCCGACGGCGGTGGTGGCGGTGAACTTGACGTTGTAGACGTCAGCGAACGCCGCCGATCCGATGGCGGCGAGAGCCGCTGCGAGGAGGAGTTGTTTCATGCGTTCTTTCCTAATTAGGTTGACTGTAGACTGTCTG
>JBJFGP010000089.1:0-3978 GCA_051892815.1 Kiritimatiellia bacterium
TAGATACCAGAGGGGGGCGGAGGTGGACGGGAACGGGGCGAGGGGATAGGCAGGAGTTCCGCCGCTTTATATATAAGGAACTTGCGGGCGGGCGAGCCTTTTGGTATACTCGCGCCTTACCGAATCTTCTGGAACACCTGATGGAACTGCTCGACCAAATCCTCGCCGCCCTGCTCGTCGTCCTCTTCTTCGGACTGGCCGTCTTCATACACGAGTTCGGACACTACCTCGCCGCGCGATTGCTCCATTTCCGCATCGACACCTTCTCCATCGGCTTCGGCCCCGCCATCTGGAAACGCAAGATTGGCCAGACCCTCTACAAAGTCTGCCTCCTCCCCCTCGGCGGCTATGTCGCACTCCCCCAGCTCGACCCCTCCTCGATGGACACCCTCCAGGGCAAGACCGACCGCGAAGCCATCCAGCCCGTCCCCGCCTGGCAACGCATCATCGTCGCCCTCGCCGGACCGCTGGGCAATGTCGTGCTCGCCGTCGCCCTCGCCCTGCTCATAGCCGCCGTCCCCTCCGTGCGCACCGGTTCGGCCGACACCACCGTCGGAGTCGTTGACCCCGCTTCCCGCGCCTATGCCCAAGGCCTGCGCCCCGGCGACCGCATCACTGCCGTTCAAGGCACCCCCGTCGACTCCTGGGACGACCTCCTGCTCGAATGCCACCTCGCCGGCCCCGAAGGCCAACTCGTCGAACTGACCTATAGCCGCGACGGCGCCGAAACCAAGGTGAACCTCCCGCTCGAACTGCTCTATGGCGAACTGCGCACCATTGGCGGCATCGGCCCCGCCGGATTCGCCGAAGTCGATCGCGTGCTGCCCAACTCCCCCGCCGAAAAGGCAGGCATCCGCCCCGGCGACACCTTGCTTGCCCTCGGAGGCGAACCGTTGCTCTCCCCCAAGCGCCTCCTATCCCGCATCCAGTCCGAAACCGGCACCAACACCACCCTGCTGGTGCGGCGCGAAGGGCGCGAACTCCTGCTCGAGCTGCCCCCTTCCGAAGTGCTTGACGGCACCCGCCGCATTGGCATCGTATTCTCCGCCCAGTGCGCACCAGGCTGGATGCGCCATAAGCGTCCGCTGGCCCAGCTCAAAGGCGACCTCGACTCCATTTTGCGCGTATTCCGCGCCTTTTTCGCGCCCAAGAGCAAGGGCGAGGGGAGCCGTGCGGCGAAGTCCCTTGGCGGCCCTATTCTGATCATCGAGCAACTCTACAATTCCATCCGCCAGAACTTTTTCTGCGGCCTCGGTTTCTTGCGCTTTCTCTGCATCAATCTGGCGTTCATCAACCTTCTGCCGCTGCCAGTGCTCGATGGCGGGCATATCCTTTTTGCGCTCTTCGAGGTGCTCACGCGCCGCAAACTTCCCAAGGTGTTCGTCGAGCGACTGGTCAACCTTTTTGCCATCCTGTTGATTGGCCTGATGGTTCTGCTGATCTACAAAGATGTCCGCCGTACCATCCGCCTGCACTCGACCCCCGACCTTCCCGCCCAGGCGAGCGAATGATTCCTATTCTGGCCACCCTTCTGCTCTTGGGAACGGCGTCGCCTCGCGACACTGAGGCCGACCGTTTCCTGTGGGATCGCGCCAACGCGCTCATTTGCGAATCCGTCACCAACGCACCCGAGGCCGCCGCCCTCTATCGCCAACTCGACCGCCCCGGAAGTGCCGTGCACTACAACCTTTTCCTAGCCACCTATCTCTCCGGCGACTACCGCGAGGCGCACCGGGAACTGCTTGCGCTCGAAGCCCTTTCCGGCTCGACCCCCGAGACCGATCAAGCTCTCCGCGCCACCGCCGCCCGCCTTGGGATTCCCCCCCGGAACCGCCTCGAAACCGCCCTCGCGCGAATCCCCCTTGAGCGCCGGCTCGAAGCCTTCGCCGCCGTCTGGTGCGGGCTCTTCCTGCTGCTGGCCCTGCACCTGCTCGGCCTCAAGCGCTTGACCACCCTTCCGCTGATTCTCGCCAACCTTCTCCTGCTGGGGATAGCAACCGATCTGGTCCGGACCTTGAAAGCAATCGCCCCCTATCTTTTGTTCCTCTGCCTCCTGCCCCTACCAACCTTTTCCGCTACCGCCTGCCTCGCGACCGACACCCCGGAACCCCTCGTCGGCCTCCCCTGCGAAGTTCGACTCGAACTCCATCTCGCCAAAGGCGAACAGCTCGACCCGCACAACCCCTGCACCCTCGCTCCCCATTCCAACCTCCGCCACCTCACCTTCGAAGCCCTCCCCGTCCGCCACGCCGGCGAGACCAACATCTACTCCTTCGCCGCCCTCTACACCCCCACCTCCACCACCCCCGAAACCCTCCTGGCCCCCCTCCGCGTGCGCCTCATCGACATCCACCGCCGCGGACTCCTCACCCGCTACTTCACCACCGTTCTCCCCCTCGACCCGCCACCCCTCCGCCTCCGTCCACGCCCCGCCAACATCCCCCAAGACTACCTCCAGACCCTCGGCCCCGTCACCATCCAAGCCACCCTCGACACCCCGGAAACCGCCCCCGGCAGCGTCCACAACCTCACCCTCGACATCCACACCGAAGCCCCCCTTCCCGAGCACCTCCAGACCCATCCCCTAAACCTCACCCTCCCCAACTTCAAAACCTACCCCCCGCGCATCCTCGCCGCAACCCCCAACCGACTCACACTCTCCTATCCCATCGTCGCAACCAATCCCCCGCCCCAGACCCTTACCTTCCCCGCCTGGACAACCTTCCACCCCGCCGGACAAAACTTCCAAACCATCGCCGTCCCCACCATCCCCCTCACACCCGCCCCAAAGCCCAACCTCCCCCCCCAGCCCCAACCCCTCAAACTCCGCCTCGCCCCCAACCCCACAGCCCCACTCATAGCAACCTTTCCCCCCAATACACCCCTCCCAAAACCCCTCCAGACAACCGGCCCCTGGCAACGCGTCCAACTCGGCAACCTCACCGGCTGGCTCCAACCCTGACCCCTTATGACCTTCGACCAACCCCACCTCCTCCTGCTCCTGCTTTTGCTCCTCCCCTGCGCATGCTACGCCCGCAGACAAACCAACCGCACCATCCCCTTCGCACCAACCGCCACCACCACACCCAACCGCCAGACCGCCCGCCTCCAAACCATCAAATCCACCCTTTTCATCCTAGCCGCCGCCCTCGCCCTTGTCGCCCTCGCAGGCCCCCGATACGGCACCGCCAGACCCATTCAAACCCACGCCGCCCGCAACCTCGTGCTCCTCATCGATGTCTCAAGGTCCATGCTCGCCAGAGACGCTCGTCCCAACCGCCTCGCCTCCGCCAAAGCAGCACTCGAAGACCTTCTCCCCAACCTCTCCGGCGAACGCCTGGCAATCATCGCCTTCCGCTCCAAGCCCGCACTCCTCTGCCCCCTGACTACCGATGCGGCCTTCTTGCGCGAAACCCTGGCGGCAATCGTGCCCGAGGCCGCCCCCCCAGGTGAGACCGATTTGGCCCGGGCCCTGCACGAGGCTCTCGCCGTTCTCAACCCACATCCAGACGACGCCAGTGCCATCCTCCTGGTCACCGACGGGGAAGACCTCACCCCCCAGGCCAGCCAAGCCATCGCCCTGGCGAAAAAGCGCCAAATACCCATCAGCGTAGCCGCCGTCGGCACCCCTGAAGGCGCACCAATCCCAGGCGAAGGTGGCCAGCCGTTGCGCTACCAGGGGCAAGAGGTGCGTACGCGGTTGAACGAACCTTTGCTGCGGGGGATTGCCGAGGCAAGCGGGGGGGACTACCTTCCTCCGGCGGGCGGAGGTGTCTCTCCGGCGGGGCTGTCGGCGCTTGCCAGGCGGACGCTTGGGGGGCTTGCTTCGCGGCGTGCGGAGGAGTTGGCATCGAGGTCGTTGCCGCCTCGGCAGGGGGTGTTTCTGTTGGCTTCCGCGGTGCTTTGGGGTGTGTTGGGACTGCTGAGTCTGGGGCGTGCGGCGGGGGCGGAGAGGAAGTAGGAATATGGTTCGGAAGG
>JBJFGP010000090.1:0-18710 GCA_051892815.1 Kiritimatiellia bacterium
CTTTCTCCGCGTAGCATGATTGAACTGTATTTGCCTACGTGGTTGATTCCGTGGACGGTTGTGACTATGGGGATCTGGGTGCCGGTCAAGCGAATGAGCCAGCCTGGCACTCGGCTTCGAATGTGGATGAGGTCTGGTTTGATTTGCTTCAACAGTCGCCGCAGATGGAGCACGCGCCAAGGCACGGTCAGGATGTTTTTGGATGCCACATCGGCCTGGAAGACTTTACCGCCGTCGTGTTCGATTTGCTGGCAGAGTTTGCCCCCACGCGTGAGTACGCTGTTGCGCCAGCCTGCGGCATGGAAGAGCCGGTTGAGTTCCACGACTCCGCGTTCTACGCCGCCTTCGTTGAGCTCGGGGACTATTTGAAGAATGTGGTAGGTTTTCGGTTCCATCGGGGTATGCTGGGCATTACGATGGGAATCAATGCCAAAACATCAGCAGGAGCCATAGGATACTGAGAGCGAGCCCGATTGTCAAGAGTCTTCGTCCTCGCCTTTCGGCTTGGTCTTCTTCGATTGTCAAGGGTGTCCCGAATTGACCTCGCAGGGGCAGGATGCCGAAGAATTCGCCCGAGCGGCGACTGCGCACGCGGAAACGCTTGGGGCGCATGTCGGTTTCGCGCCAGACGCCGTCTTGAGAACCTGAAAGGGGAAGGCGAGGGGGGCGGCTCATGGGAGTTTAATGGTCTGTCCGGTGCGTAACCTGCCGTCCGGGTCGATGACGGTTCGGTTGAGGTCGCGTATCTTTTTCCACATGGATTTGTCGCCATAGAACTCTTCGGCAAGCCGGAAGAGGGTGTCGCCAGGGCGGACGGTGTAGGTCTTGGGATGGTCGACGGTTGCGGGGATTTCTTGCTCGCGTAAGGGGTTGATGAAGCCTCGAATGGGTGAGGACTTTTTCTCCGGCTCGTCTGACGGGGGCTTGACATCTGGAAGGGCTTGGGTCTCTTCCGGGCGTGTCTCGGATTCTTTGATGAGGGCGCGCGCTTCGTTGAGGCGTTGCTTTTTTTGGTCGGCTTCGGGAGATGGTTTGCGTTGGCGAAGGTCGTTGGCGACTTGTGCGGCGGAAGGGCCAGATGGCTTGGCCGGGGTGGACTGTACCTGCTGGAGGAGGTCGCGCAAACGAGCGTTGTCTTTTTCGAGTGCGGCGACTTTGGAATCGAGTTTTGCACGCTCGGCTTCGGCTACTTTGAGTTGTCCTTCGAGTTGGGCAAGACGGGTTTTCAGCTCGGCATTCTTGCCGATAATTTTGGCCTTGTCGGCGTCGGCGGAGATGCCCGAGGCGGCGAGGAGGCGTCCGGTGAGAAGTTGTTCGGCGTTTTGGCGCCGGGCGAGGGCAACCTGTTTCTTCTCGCTATCGTCGCCGCGCGTGGCGAGGTAGCGGCTGTAGTGGTAAATGGCTTCGACGAGGCGGTCGGTATGGTCGTGGAGGAGGACGGCCAACTGGAAGTGGGCTGAGAGCGCCTTGGGGTTGTCGTCAAGAAGGGCCTCGTAGCAGGCAATGGCTTTTTTCCACTCGCCGAGGCGTTCGGCCTCAAGCCCTTCCTGGAAATGGGTGTTCTGCCGCTCGTGATTCTCTACCGCCGCCAGGTCGTGGGGCCCCCTTCCACAGCCGGCAAGCGCCATCGCCAAAAGCAATATAGGAACGAGGTGTGGGAATTGCAAGGACATGGTTGGACTGGTTCGTAGGCTTGGGGTCAATCGGTTGCTAGGACTTCTATTAAACCATATTTTCCTTCCAACTTCAATCTTGGAACGCGCTTCCGGGTGGGAAATCCTTCAGGGGAAGGGCGAGGAACCCAAAAGCCAACGGCTCCCGCGGGTATCCGCAGGAGCCGGGAATAGATGCTTTTTAGGCGATGGGGTTAAAACTTGGCCCCGACATTGAGCGCCAGCATGTGGGCCCGCGAGTGGCTGAAGTCAGCAGTCAAAGCCTGGTGCGCGGCGCCGTGGACGGTGCGCGTCTCGTCGGTCCCATAGAGGAAACTGTAGCTCAAATCGACCGTGAGCCAATCGTAGGTGTAGCCAAGCCCCGAACTGAGAATGAAACGGTCGGCAGCCGGGACAATCGTATCGGCATTTCCCTCCGCAGTCGGGTCCATGTCATAGACAAAACCCATGCGCCACTTGAAGTTGTCGATAAACTGCCACTCGCCGCCGATGCCGAAACGGAAAACATCGTGATAGTTCTTCGTGGTGCCCATCACGGTCTTACCACCAAAGGCGTTCAGTGGCTGATTGACATTGATGTTGAGTGCCTCGTAGGAACTCCACTGCGTCCAAGTCACGATCGCGCCGAAAAGCCAGTCTTTGGTCGGTGCATAGTTCACGCCCGTCACAAATGCCTGCGGCAAAACAATCTTCCCGTCACCCTTGGTGTTTTTCTGGCAGCCGGGAACCATATTGGACGGGACACGGGATTCCGTCCAGATGTCACCTTTGATGTGAAGCCAAGTCGGGGAACGATAGGTAAAGCCCCATGACCACTTATCCGTAATGCGGTAGCGAACGGCGGCATTCCACCCGAAACCAACATCGTCGCCATCGACATTGAAGGTTTGCTCGCGGAAACGGTCGTGCAGGAATTCAGGTACGCCCATTGCACTTAAAGCGGCGGAAGGAGCATTGTGCAGCGGCCGGCTGTGGTACTCGAATGCCGCATACATGATACGCATCCCCAGCGCAAGGGAAAGGTCATCTGTCAACTTGTAGGCAATCGTAGGATTGATTGTAAAGGTTTCCAGCGACGTGTCGTAGCTGCTGTAGGCAAGATCCCAGTTGCTGTGGTAGCGGGTGCCGAGACCGAACTCAGTATACTCCCCGAATCCAAGCCACCACCTGTCTGAAAGCTGCCAAGTCGCAAAGACCGCAGGAATGGCGAATGTGTCGCGCTTCATATGGTACTTGCGCCCGGTTTCGCGGATAGAAATGTCGGTCGTCGGTACGATGGCGGTCAGTCCGCCGTAAAGGCTGACACCTTCCAAATCCGTCATAGCCGCCGGGTTGTCTGCAATGGTCGAAGCATCGGCGGCCTCGCCAATGACTGCGCCTCCCATAGCCATACCTCTGGCGCTGTGTTCGTAGATGGCAAAACCGGCTCCATATGTTGTCGAGCAGAGGCTCAACAGGCTCAGAATCAGAATCGACCGTGCGGAACTTTTTGTGGACATGCTGTGCAGTACCTCTTGGAATTCTGTGAATTGCAAAAGAGGTAGGATAACGGATGTAGGGCTTCTGCGCAAGACAATTTTCGGGAGATTGTCAAAAGTCGTTATATTTCAATTTGAACTTAAATTTCCGAAGAGTGGTAGGAGTGTGGGATCTGCGGTGATTTCCAGCAATAGCTGGCGACGGAACTCAAGTTCGTTTCGTTTTGCTGCCAAAGCGCGGGTGGCGGGAAACTCGAGTTCGCAGGTAATCCAGCCGACTTGAATCATAATGAAGTCGGCCAGGCAGGTTATGGCTTGGTAGTCGACAGGCTGGCGGTTTTGAATCGCGAAGCGGACGGCTGGACTGACTGGGGCGTGCACGGGAAGCCCCCAGAATATGTCTGGATTTTTCAGCAACTCGCCGCTCTCTGCCGTGTACCTCAGGAGGGCGAGGATGTCCAGTTTGTCTGCGTCGCGAACCAAACGGCTCAGGTCCAGTTGTAGGCCTTGATGTTCGGGGGGGATTGACTTTTTGTTGTGGACGCGAACGGCTTCTGTGATTCGGGCGATGGCGTCTGAAGGGAGCCCGTCAAGCAGATTCTTTTCGGCAATCAGTTCGGCAGAGCGTTCGCCGTGGTCGATGCTTTTCCGGTCGCTGAAGGTGCCGTAGCGCAGAAATTGTTCAAACCGTGAGATGTCGTGGAACCAGGCTGCCCAAAGCCCCTCTTGTAGGCGGTCGTCCGGCCAGTTTTCGGTCTGCATGATGCGAAGGGCATCGGCTGCCACGCGCCGGGTGTGGTCGACCTTGAGTTGCATCATAGGTGGCAGGGCGCCGTCTTCCCGGAAGGTGTCCACATAATGAAAGAAGCGGTTGGGGGCAACCGCTTCGGCATCAAGGCGTTGGGGGGATGTCGTGTTTGTCGGGTCTTGCATAGAAAGGAAACTCTGCCGGCGAGGCGTGGTAAGGAATATCCCTCCATCGTTTGTACTGATAGAGCCATTGGGTAGGAAACCTTCGGATCAGCTGGCTGGAAGCATCGACTATGCGTTGTGTCAACCTTTCGACGGTTTCGCCGGGCATAGGTTGGATAATAATGGGCGTCTTGCACTGGTAGCTGCCATCGGGGCGGGCTTGCATATAGGCGACCCCCACAAGCGAGTGGGGCACCCTGAGAGCGAAGAAGGCGGGAGTTGGCGCCGTGCGCGCGCGGTGCCCCATAAAGTCTGTCCAGACACCACCTTCCCGGGCCGAAAGGTGTTGGTCTGCCAAGAGCGCAATGTTGCCGCCTTTCCGGAGCGTCCGCAGCAAGGGGCGGACGGCCCCCTCGCTCAGGACAATCTCCTGTCCAAAGCGGCTTCGGAAGCGATTGAGTTTTTCCGTCGTGTGCGCAGAGCCCAACGCTTTCCCGACGCTCATAAGCGGATAGCCCGCCGTGACCACCACATGCCCGGCCATCTCCCAATTGCCGTGATGGGCCGTGACGATGACTTTCGGCTGAGACTTTTCCAGGAAGTCGTGCCAGATGGGCGAAAGCGAAGTCCAGCACGAAAGTTTCTCGGGGTGGCGCTTGTCGAACCAAAACATGTCGAGCATCACGCGGACAATGTTTCGATAGGATCCTCGTAGAATCAGAGCCTTGCGTCTGGGCGAGGCATTCGGGAAAAGATAGTCGATGTTGGCCCGTGCGTATTGGGCCCCCCGACGGTCGAAGAAAGGCGCTAGAACCGCCCCCGTATTAGCGATCCATAGGACTACTCTACGCGGTAAAGGAGGGATAATCCAACACCCCAAAAGGATGGGCAGAAACTCGAAATGGGAGTAGAACCAACGCCACAAGCGCTTGCGCCAGGGTATAGGATAGCGGGACGGTTTGCTCATTCCCCCGACTCCAGAGCCTGACGGATTTGCTGGACATCGACGCCAAACTGCTTGGCCAAATCGTCGAGCGGAATGGGATGGTGCGCAAAGAATGCCCGGACCGCTTCGGGCGAATAGACCAAGTGCGACTGGCTCCTTTCCGCGTGACGCTCGGTTGTCGCATCGAACAGGCGCCGCAACTGAGCCATGCGCTCTGGAGGGCAGGGGAGTACGGTGGAATCAGTAGGCTTGCGCTCGGCCGTATTGAGCGTCACGCTGTCGGGGGCGAATGTCCGAGCCAGCCTGGCAATCCTGCCCATGCACTCGGTGCTGTCGTTGAAACCTGGGATGACAAAGACTTCCAAGTCGAGTTTTCCCTTGAAAGCCTTTCGGAAGAGCCGGTAGCCCTCTAGAATCTGCTCATGTCGCAGCGATGGCGCTGGGCGTACAACGGACTCGAATGAGGCCTGGTCCCACCAGTGGAGACTGACCTTGACTACATCGGAAAGGGCCGCCTGCTCGCGTACCTCCGGCATCCAGAGCAACGAACCATTGGTCATCAGAAGCGCGTTGAACCGGGGCCGTTTCTTGACCCACTCCAGCACCTTTCCAAAGCCCCGATGCAGAGTCGGTTCGCCCGAGCCACAGAGGGTAATGAAGTCGGCCGTGTTGCCCGCATCTGCCCAAGCGTCCAACTCGTGGAGAACCTCCTCCACGCACGGTTGGTCGGTTCTCTCGATGGTCGGATGGTCCGTTGGCTGAAGCTGGCAGAAACGGCAGTTGAACGAGCAGACCTTTCCCTTTGACAGGTCGACGCCAAGGGATTGGCCGTAGCGGCGGGAATAAACGGGACCGTAAAGGTACATGTCAGGTATAGCGCAGGACTTCGTCCACGGTCGTATATCCATCAAGCACATTGCGGATGCCATCTTCGCGCATCGTCCGCATGCCTAACTCGCGGGCCTTTTGGTGGATGTAGAGCGTAGGTCTCCGGTCGTTGATCATCTCTCGAATGGGGTCGCTGATGCGCAGGTATTCAAAGACGCCCTTTCTTCCTTTATAGCCGGTTCCGTTGCAGGTTTTGCACCCGGCGCCATAATAAAACTGGCGGTCTCCTACATCGCTTCTGGACAGCCCCATGCGGCGCAATACTTCGTCATCTGGGGCATAAGCCGTACGGCACTGGGCGCAGATGGTGCGGGTGAGACGCTGTGCGAGGACGGCCTGGAGTGTCGAGGAGATGAGGTAGGGGGCGACATTCATGTCGACCAGTCGTGTCACGGCACCGGCGGCGTTGTTGGTATGGAGGGTGGAAAAGACGAAGTGTCCGGTCAAGGCGGCCTGGACTGCGATTTCGGCTGTTTCCAGGTCACGAATTTCACCGATCATCATAATGTCGGGGTCTTGGCGAAGGAAGGCGCGCAGGACGGCGGCGAATGTGTTGCCGACGACGGGGTTGATAGGAACCTGGATGATGCCTTCAATGTCGTATTCGACCGGTTCTTCGGCGGTGAGGAGTTTCGAGTCGATGGTGTTGATGCGGCGGAGGGCTGAGTAGAGGGTGGTGGTTTTGCCTGAACCGGTTGGACCGGTGACGATGAAGATGCCGTTTGGCTTCTCGATGTCGAGGGTGATTTGCTCGTAGATGTCTTCGGGAAGGCCGATGTTTTCGAGGTCGAGGGATACGACGCTCCGGTCGAGGACGCGGAGCACGACGGATTCGCCGTGGACGGTTGGAAGGCAGGAGACGCGCAGGTCGACTTGGCGTCCGGCGACGGTAAGGGCGATACGTCCATCCTGGGGCACGCGGCGTTCGGCGATGTTCAGGTTGGACATGATTTTGATGCGCGAAATGATTGGGGTGGCAAGGTGGCGCGGCGGCGGGGCCATTTCATAGAGGGCTCCGTCGACGCGGTATCGAATTTTGAAGTCTTTCTCGAAGGGTTCGATGTGGATGTCGGAGGCGCGGTCGGTGACGGCTTGGTAGAGGATGAGGTTGACGAAGCGTACGACGGGAGCGGCGGAAGCGGCGGCCTCAATGCTCTTTTCGTCTTCAGTGGTGATGTTGAGGGAGTCGTCGGCGGCCATGTTCTGTTCGAGGTCGTCGAGCATCTGGCTGACGGAGTTCTGGTCGTTTCCGTAGAACTCTTCGACGCGTTTGGCGATGGCGGATTCGGTGGCCATCGCGAAGCGCACATCGCGGGCGAGGACGAACATCAGCTCGTCCATAACCTGCGGCTCCACGAGGGTGGAAGTTGCCAATGTCACGCTCCCATTCTCGGCTTCGACTGGGATGACATTGTACATACGAGCCACGCTCGGAGGTATGGACGTTATGACCTCGGAGGAAAGTTGCAAATTCTCCAGGTCGATGACATCGCACCCTTGGTAGGAGGCCATCAACCCGAGCAACTCTTCTTCGCTGAGGATGCCTTGGGCGATGAGCAGTTCGCGGTAGGGCTTCCCCGAGGTCTCGTGCTCCTCCTGGAGGTCTGCGACCTGGGACTCGTCGAGATAGCCGTTGGAGACGACCAGTTCGACAATCGGATCGTGGATGGCGTCGGTGGCGGATGTCGTGGAATCGGACATGGTCAGAGTCCCTGCTTGGCTTCTTTGTACTTCTCGACGGTCGTGTCGGGATCCTGTGCCTTGGTGACCATCTCTTCGTAGGATATTTTGCCCGCAAGATGGAGCGCCAGCAGATGGCTGTCAAGCGACTGCATACCGTACTTCGCGCCGGTTTGGATGTCGGACTTGATTTGGAAACTCTTGTTGTCGCGGATGCGCGAGCGGATGGCCGGCGTGGTAATCATAATCTCGAACGCCGCCACCCGACCGGGCTTGTCCACGCGCGGCAGGAGAATCTGCGAGATGACGGCAACCAGTCCGACCGAAAGCTGCGTACGAACCTGATCCTGTTGGTTCATCGGGAAGGCGTCGACGATACGGTCAATGGTCTCGGCCGCGCCCGTAGTGTGCAGCGTGCCGAATACCAAGTGCCCAGTTTCTGCCGCGGTAATGGCAGCTGAGATGGTTTCCAAGTCGCGCATTTCGCCGACGAGAATCACATCTGGGTCTTGGCGCAAGGCGCGGCGAATGGCTTCGGCAAAGGACGGCACGTCGTGGTGCACCTCGCGCTGGGTGACCACTGCCTTCTTGTGCGTGTGGAAAAACTCAATCGGGTCCTCAATCGTAATAATGTGGCAGTCTCGCTGCTGGTTGATGATGTCCAGCATGGAAGCGAGCGTCGTCGACTTGCCCGAACCAGTTGGCCCCGTGACCAGAATCAGACCGCGCGGCTTGAAAAGAAGTTCTTGCACCTCAGGCGGAAGCCCAATCTGCTCCAGCGTCAAAAGCGTGGTCGGAATCTGACGCAACACCAGCCCTAGCCGCTCGCGTTCCTTGAAAATAGAGACACGGAAACGAGCCCTATCCCCAAAACTGATGCCAAAGTCCGATCCACCATCCTTCTCGACTTCTCCCAGCTGGAAATCATTGGCAATCTCCCGGGAGAGGCGTTCCGTGTCCTCCGCCGAAAGGGGAGGAACATCCAGCGGTTGAAGCGAACCGTGGATGCGCAACATAGGCGGCGCGCCGACACGCAGGTGCAAGTCAGAGGCCCCCTCGTCAACCGAGATGCCCATCAAATCGTTCATTGTAATCGTATACTCGCTCATCAGTCAGCATCTCCCATCGTCGCGCGCAGAACTTCGGAAAGGGTAGTCATCCCCGAAGCCACCTTGAGCATTCCATCCTCGCGGAGGGTGCGCATCCCCATCTCGCGGGCTCGTGCTCGAATGACAGTGGCCGGTTCACGGTCGAAGATGAGTTTCTGGATGGTATCGTCGACCTCGAAGATTTCAAAGATTCCCTTTCGCCCCTTGTAGCCGCTCTTGCTGCAGACCGAGCAACCAGACCCTTCGAACATGGGCATCGATTCGGCATTCTTGGCTAGCATGGACCCCAACAGTTTGCGCTCACGATCGGTGACGGCGTGTTCGCGCCGGCAGTTCGGGCAGATTGCCCTCACCAGACGCTGCGCCATGGCGGCCCGCAGGGCGGAGGCAACGAGATAGGGCTTGACGCCGATGTCAAGCAAGCGCGTAATGGCACTGGGCGCGTCGTTGGTGTGGAGCGTGGAGAATACGAGGTGACCGGTAAGCGCGGCTTCCATGGCAATGTCGGCAGTCTCGGCATCGCGGATTTCACCAATCATCACGATATTGGGTGCCTGGCGCAGGATGGAGCGCAGGGCAGCCGAGAAGTCGAGGCCAACATCGCGGTTGACCTGCACCTGGTTGATGCCGCTCATCTGATACTCGACAGGATCTTCGACGGTGATGAGTTTGCGGTCGGGCAGGTTGATTTGCCCAAGGCAGGCATAGAGGGTGGTTGTTTTACCTGAACCTGTCGGCCCTGTAACAAGGATGACGCCGTCCGGCATTGAGATGAAGCGCTCGAAACGCGCCTGGTCGTCGGCAAGGAATCCCAGTTGGGGAAGTCCGAACTGGAGATTGGACTTGTCGAGGATACGCATGACGATGGATTCGCCGTGATTGGTCGGAACACTCGATACGCGCAAATCGAGCTCACGTCCTTTAACAGGGAACTTGATTCGGCCGTCTTGAGGGATGCGTTTCTCGGAAAGCTTCATGTTGGACATGAGCTTGATGCGGGAGATGATGGCGGATTGGAGGCTCTTCTGCGGTGGAGGCATTTCTCGCAGCACTCCGTCAATCCGGTAGCGGACGCGGAAGGTTTTCTCCATGGGCTCCAGGTGGATATCGGAGGCCTTGAGGTTTACGGCGTCCATCAGGATTAGGCTAACGAGGCGGATAACCGGGGCGTCCGAATCATCGGCATCGCCTGCATCGCCTTCTGTGCGCACAGTGACATCGACGTCTTTCCCGAAGATTTCATCCGCGGCGGAGACAGGATAGAGCTTTTGGAGGGCAGAGTCAATCTCTTTCGATGGGGCGACGATAGTTTCCAGTGTGCAACCGAGAATGGCGCGGAGATTGTCGAGCGTTTCGCAATCCATCGGGTCGCTGACGGCCACGGTCAGGGTCTGACCTTCGCGCGAGAGAGGAACAACGGCGTATTTGCGGGCGGTCTCGGCGGGAAGGAGTTGGGAGAGTTCGCCGGGGAGTTGGTCAGGATCGAGGTGGGCGAAGGTGACGCCAAAGGCTTGCGCCAGGGTTGAGAGAGCCTGGTCTTCGGTGACGGTTCCGCCTTGAATAAGGATGTCGAGGGTAGTTTCGCCCGGCTGGTGGAGCGAGAGCTCGGCCTGGTCGACTTGTTCGGAGGTCAGAATGCCGCTCTCTTGGAGCAACTGGAGGACATAGTCGTCATTAGATGTCACGGCACGCTCTCCGGGTTAGTGGGCGGCGAGTTTGGTGGCAACGAGGCTGCCGGCGAGTTTGGGGTCGGCTTTGCCTTTGCTGAGTTTCATGACTTGTCCGACGAGGAATCCGGCGGAGGCTTTCTTTCCTGCCTGGTAGTCTGCCACAACTTTGGGATTGGCTGCAATGACTTGGTCGACAAGGGCTTCGATGGCGGCAGTATCGGTGACCTGTGCCAGGCCTCGTGCTTTGACGATGGCTTCGGGATCGCCGCCGTTTTCGAGGAGTTCGGGAAGGAGTTCTTTGGCGGTTGGTCCGTTGATGGTGCGGCCTTCGACGAGTTTGATGAGGGCCCCGAAATTCTGCGGCGAGAGTGGCACGTCGGCGATGGTTTCCCCGGTCGCGGAGAGGTGGCGCAGGAGTTCGGTCATGATCCAGTTGGACGCGGCTTTGGGGTTCCCGCAGGCGGCGGCCGTGGCTTCAAAGTAGTCAGAGAGGGCGCGGTCCGCGGAAAGGACGCCGGCATCGTATTCGGGGAGTTTGAGTTCGGCGACAAAGCGGGCGCGTTTCTTGGCCGGCGGTTCGGGGAGGTCTCTCGCCCAAGAGTCTATGGTCTCTTGCGAGAGTTCGACGGGCAGGAGATCAGGCTCGGGGAAGTAGCGGTAGTCGTCGGCGTTTTCCTTCAAGCGCATCAAGAATGTTTCGCCGAGTTCGGCGTCCCAACGCCGCGTCTGCTGCTTGATGGTCTCTCCAGCGTCGAGGGCGGCCTTTTGTCGCTCGATTTCATAGACAAGAGCGGCATGGACTCCTTTGAAGGTGTTGAGGTTTTTCATTTCAACCTTCACGCCCAATTCCTGCTGACCTTCAGGACGGATGGATACATTGACATCGCATCGGAGGTTGCCTTCCTCCAAATTGCAGTCGCTGACGCCAGCGTAGACGAGTGTTTCTCGGAGTGCCTGGAGATAGGCGAAGGCCTCATCGGGGGAGGCAAGGTCGGGCTCTGAGACAATCTCCATCAGGGGGGTTCCCGCCCGGTTGAAGTCGACTCCGCTGGCGCCTGGATGGTGCGTGAGCTTGGCAACATCTTCCTCCAGGTGGATGCGCGTCAGGCGAATGGTCTTCGGACCAGCGGACGTCTGGATCTCGACGCTCCCCCCGAGGCAGAGCGGTCGGTCAAGTTGACTGATCTGGTAATTCTTCGCCATATCGGGGTAGAAGTAGTTCTTCCGGTCGAACTTGCTGTACGGGTTGATTCGGCACCCCAGCATCAATCCCGCCCGCACAGTGAGCCGTATCGCTTCGCGGTTCATGTGGGGCAGTGCGCCGGGGTAGCCAAGACAGACCGGGCAGACATGGGTGTTGGGCGGTGCCCCGAAAGATGTCTCGCAGCCGCAGAACATCTTGGTTGCGGTCTTGAGCTGGACGTGGGTTTCCAGGCCGATGGTGACAAGGTAGTTCATAGCGGTTCTCAGCGGATGCAAATGGCTTTGGCGACGCGTAGGATGGTGGACTCTCCAAAGGGGCGTCCGAAGAGCTGGACGCCTACGGGCAAACCCTCTGGAGTCGTGCCGTGCGGGACGGATATAGCGCAGTTTCCGGCCAGATTGGCGGAAACAGTGAAGATGTCCGCAAGGTAATTCTTCAGGGGATCATCGCGGAACTCGCCGAGCTTCCAGGCGGGCTCAGGTGTGACCGGTGCCAAGAGCAGGTCGCACCGCTCAAGTGCGCATTCAAAGTCCCGGCGGATAAGTGTGCGGACCTTCTGCGCGCGGTTGTAGTAGGCATCGTAATAGCCGCTGCTCAGAACAAAAGTGCCGAGCAGAATACGGCGTTTGACCTCCTCGCCAAATCCTGCGGATCGTGTCGCCTTGTACTGCTCAAGGACATCATCGACTGGGACGCGCTGACCGTACCGAACGCCGTCGAAGCGGGCAAGGTTTGCGGAGAGTTCCGCAGTCATACAGATGTAATAGGTCGCAATGGCGTAGGCGGTGTGGGGCAGAGAGACTTCAACGAATTCTGCTCCAAGTTCGCGCAAAAGGGTTATCGCGTGTTCGACGCGTGCGCGGACGGCAGGGTCTAGACCATCTACGAAGTATTCTTTTGGAAGACCTATGCGGAGTCCCTTGACGGACTTGTCGAGTTCGGCAAGGTAATCTGGCACGGGACGGTCAAGGCAGGTGCTGTCGTAGGCATCCGGTCCTGAGATATGCTGGAGGAGCAATGCTGCGTCTTCGACGCTTTTGGTCATTGGTCCGACCTGGTCGAGCGATGAGGCGCAGGAGACGATGCCATAGCGCGAGACGCGGCCGTAGGTTGGCTTGAGTCCGACGATGCCGCAATGGGATGCCGGCTGGCGGATGGAGCCTCCGGTGTCGGTGCCCAGGGCGGCAATGGCGAGGTCGCCTCCTACGGCTGATGCGGAGCCGCCACTTGAGCCGCCGGGGATGCGATCCAAGGCTTTGGGGTTGTGGGTTTTGAGGTAGGCGGAGGACTCGGTGGTGGAACCGAGTGCGAACTCGTCCATATTGGTGCGGCCGCAGAAGGTGGCTCCTGTCTGGCGGAGTTTGGCGATGGCGGTGGCGTCGTAGGGTGCCTTGTAGCCTTGGAGGATGCGCGACGAGCAGGTGCACGGCTGGCCGGTGACATTCATATTGTCTTTCACGGCTATCGGGACGCCTGCGAGGGGCGTGTCGGGGTTGGCCTGACGGGCGGCGTTGAGGGCGGCTTCTGCGTCTACGCTGACATAGGCGCCGAGTTGCTGGTTGCGGGATTCAATCTCGTCGAGGACGGCCTGGGTGAGTTCGGTTGGGGTGAACTGCTTTGCTTTGATGCCGGCGACGGCCTGGGTGAGGGTGAGGCGGGCTAGTTCGTTCATCTCAGTTCTCCTCAACGACTCGTGGCATCTTGATTTCGTCGCCGATGCGGGCGGGGGCGTTGGCCAAAACGGTCTCCGGCGGCAGGCTGGGGCGAGGGGAGTCCTCGCGGAAGATGTTGCTAACGGGTTGGCCGTAGAGGGATGGTTCGATGCCGTCCGTGTCGAGTTCGCCAATCTTTTCGACATAGCCGACGATTGAGGCCAGTTGGTGGGCAAAGAGGGTTCGCTCTTCGGGCGTGAGGGTTAGCCGCGCGAGGTGGGCGATGCGTTCGAGGTCAAAATTGGTTTCGGACATGGGGACTCCTGAGGTACTCCTCAATTTCGGGCTATTATACTCGATTTCGGGCGCGGTGACAATGAAAATCCCGATGGTGCGGGAAGCGTCTCGCAGGGATGGTTCTTGGGTTGGAAGGTTGCCGTTTTTGTCGCGCGGACAAAGATGTTGGGCGTGTGCCTTTTGGAGAAAAGGAGGTCAGGTCGGGGGGCGCCAATTACGATGGCAAGCCCTTTGCCGTATTGCTACGATGAGGCTAGGCGCTTGCTCCCACACACTCTCTGGGGTGGATTTGCTCGGAAAGATTCCCTGGTATCTGTCGATTCGGTAGGTAAGAAGGTCCCGAAACCATAGGTGCCCACCTCTTTGTTCTAGAGGTGGGCATCTGCTTGGCCAAGAGGTTCCTACGAAATGCCCGACAATCGCTCCATCACCCCGCGCATGAGGTTGATAGGCGGGTCGGACGATGACTTGCGCCGGGTGACTTTTCGGTTTGGCAGATCTTCTGCGCGTGGCGCTAAGGCGTCAGCGTGGCTCAAGGACGGTAGGTCGCGACATTCGATTGGGTTTCGGCAACCGTGACTGCCGTGACCGGAAGGGACTGGGAAAGCAAATGGAAGAAGTGCTTCGCCAGATTCTCCGAGGTCGTCCGGAAGTCGTGCCGAACCGTCTTGAGACCGTGCCGTTCCAATACCGCCGCGAGTTCCGCTTCGACCGACCCGTTGGCATTGTAGATGAACGCGTGGTCATAGGCTTCAATCACCTTGCCAAGTGCCACCTTCAAGTCCCGGAAGTCGACAACCATATCGTCGGGAGCCCCCGGCGTCTTCGGCGAAGAGCCAACCTCCACGGTCACGCGGTAGGTGTGCCCGTGGAGATTGCGGCATTGCCCTGGGTGTCCTCCAAGGAGGTGCGCCGCGTCAAAGCAGAGCGTCTTGCTGACCGTCAGCATCGTTCCCCAAACGCCTACTTGCGGCCACGATACCACGCCTCGACATCAAAGCGCGGCAAGTTCCAGATTTCCTGCGCGTACTCGTCAATCGTACGGTCCGAAGAGAACTTTCCGGAGCGAGCCACATTGATGAGCGCACGGCGCGTCCATTCGCGCGGCTTGGCGTAAAGCGTATTGACACGATCCTGCGCCTCAATGTAGGAGCGCAGATCCGCCAGCAGCATATAATGGTCGTTGAAATCCAGCAAAGTTTGCACAATCGGGTTGAACAAGCCGGGATTCATCAGGCTGAAGACATTCTTGCGAATCATGTCTAGCGCCTTACGGATTTCAGGGTCAGATTCGTAAATCTCCCGCGAGACATAAGTGGCCCGTTTCGCGGCAACCTCTTCCGTACGAAGTCCGAAGATGAAGATATTCTCGTCTCCCACCTCCTGGTGGATTTCGACATTCGCGCCATCTTCCGTGCCGATGGTCAATGCGCCATTGAGCATCAACTTCATATTGCCGGTGCCCGAGGCCTCGGTACCAGCCAGGGAGATCTGTTCCGACAAGTTCGCAGCAGGGATGATTTTCTCGGCAAGCGAGACCCGATAGTCAGGCAGGAAGACCACTTTAATCTTATCGCTCACGGCCGGATGTTTGTTCACGACCTCCGCCACTGCGTGAATCAGGCGGATGATGAGCTTGGCCATATAGTATCCGGGTGCAGCCTTCGCGGCGAACACAAAGACACGGGGCGGAATGTCCAACTGAGGGTTTTCGATGATGCGGTTGAAGAGAATAATGATATACAGAACCAGCAACAGTTGGCGCTTGTACTCATGCAACCGCTTGATCTGCACGTCGAAAATCGCCTGAGGTGATGTCCGCACGCCGAGCGTGTTGAAAATCACATTGGAGAGAATCTCCTTGTTTGCCCTTTTGATCTTGGCAAAGGAGTCGAGGAAGGATTTGTCGTCTAGGAACTTCTCCAGTCCGCGCAGGCGTGAGAGGTCGGTAATCCACTTATCGCCGATGGATCCGGTGATTAGTTTGGCCAGACCTGGATTGGCTTTCAGCAGCCAGCGGCGAGGCGTGATGCCGTTGGTCTTGTTGGAGAAGTGCTTGGGCCAAAGTTCGAAGAAGTCTTTGAAGAGGGAGTCTTTGAGAATCTGGGTGTGCAGGGCGGCTACGCCGTTGACTGCGCTCGAGCCGACAATCGCGAGGTTGGCCATCCGCACATAGCGTCCGCCGTTCTCGTCGATGAGGCTCATGCGTGCGAGGCGGTCGGTATCGCCCGGATAGAGGATGGAGATTTGGGAGAGGAATCGGGCGTTGATCTCGTAAATAATCTGGAGGTGTCGGGGCAAGACGCGCTCGAAGAGGGGGACGGACCAGCGTTCGAGGGCTTCGGGTAGGATGGTGTGGTTGGTGTATCCGCAGCAGGCGCGGGTGATGTCCCAGGCCTTGTCCCAGTCGAACTTTTCGCGGTCGACGAGGATGCGCATCAATTCGGGGATGACGAGTGCGGGATGGGTTTCGTTGAGTTGGATGAAGACTTTCTTGGGGAGGTCTTCCCAGCTCTTGTTTTCTTCTTTGAAGCGCCGGAGGATGTCGTGTGTGGAGGCTGCAACGAAGAAGTATTGCTGGCGGAGGCGGAGTTCTTTGCCGGCGAGGGTGTTGTCGTTGGGATAGAGGACTTTGGTCAGGTTTTCGGCGAGGACTTTGCTTTCGACGGCTTCGACGTAGGAGCCTCTATTGAACTCGGCGAAGGAGAATTCGTTGGTGGCTTCTGCGGACCAGAGTCTCAGGGTATTGACGCATTTGCCGGCGTAGCCGACGATGGGGAGGTCGTAGGGGACGGCGAGGACGGTTTCGGAGGGTTCCCATACCCACTCGTCCCGGCCGTTGTTGCGGTGGACGGCGACGTGTCCGCCGAAGTTGACGGGCTCGGTATGTTCGGGGCGCTGGACTTCCCAGGGGTAGCCGAATTTGAGCCAGTTGTCGGGGTCTTCGCGCTGCTCTCCATTGACGATGCTCTGGCGGAAGATGCCGTAGTCGTAGCGCAGGCCGTAGCCCATGCAGGGGAGATTGAGCGTGGAGAGGGAGTCGAGGAAGCAGGCGGCGAGGCGACCCAATCCGCCGTTGCCGAGTCCGGCGTCCATCTCGTAGTCGCGCAGACGGTTCCAGTCGAGACCGAGGGCGGACATTGCGTCCCGGCAGATTTCCTCCATCTTCAGGGCGCAGACATTGTTGCCCAGCAATCGCCCAATCAGGAACTCAAGCGAGAGGTAGTAGACGCGGCGCACCTTGGCTTCTCGGAAGGCCGCCTGGCTCTCCACCCAACGGTCGACCACGCGGTCGCGGACCGCCAAGGCGAAGGCGTGGTAGTGGTCGCGCTCCGTGGCGCGGTAGTCCAACTTCGCCAGCGTATAGTGGAGATTGCGCAAGAACCCTTCGCGCAGGGCATCAGGGGTCATCGGCAGACGCTTGTTGCCGCGTTCGATTCCCGGCTTGGAGGGAAACTGCTTGGTTGCATCCTTGGAAGAGGTTGCAACCTTGGGGAGGGATTTGTTGGTAGCCATAGGTGTATTGGGTTGGTATGAAATGGTGCCGGAGGTAGCAAACAATCAAGGGCAGTCGTTAGCAAAAGCGCGAACCCCGCGGAGGAGTTCGCGCTTGGGGCGAATCAGTTGCGGCCCTTTCCGGAGTTGCGCGCTTCGTTCACCCTCAACTTGCGGCCGAGAATCTCCGCTTCGTGCAACGCCTCTATCGCCTTCTCGGCTTCAGGACGGTTGGGCATGATGACGAATCCGAAGCCCTTGGAACGGTTGGTGAAACGATTGGTGATGATGCGAGCCGAACGGACTTCGCCGTACTTGGCGAACTCCCCGCGGAGCGAGTCGTCCGTCATATCATAGCTGAGATTGCCGACATAGATTTCAACCTCGCCGGGCCCGACCTGAGGCCGCTCGTCATCCGCCGGAACAGCCCCGGGCCCCCGACGGTTCTGCCGGGACGAAACATTTCGTGCGCCGCGACCGCATCCGCAGGAATGCTTGCCGCCAAGACGCCCAATCAGGACGCCCGCAACCAGACCAACTACCACTCCGGCCACGGAGCCGTAAACAAAGTTGAGGGACTTTACCACTTCTGCTATCGAACTTAGGGTCATGCTTATTCTGCCTACTCTTCTTTCATCGGGAAACCGTCACTGGAAGACGGTCGTCTACCGGGATTCTAGGAAACCGTCAAGCTTGCGCTTGCGGATGGGATGCCGAAGTTTACGCAAAGCCTTGGCCTCAATCTGTCGGATGCGCTCACGCGTCACTTTGAACTTCTGTCCAACTTCTTCCAGCGTGAGCGAACACCCGTCGTATAGACCGAATCGGAGACTCAAGACCTTGCGTTCGCGTTCGGAAAGTGTGTCCAAGACCTCCTTCAACCGCTCCTTGAGCATAGAATACGCCGCCATCTCGGAGGGATTCTCGGAAGTCTTGTCCTCGATAAAGTCCCCAAACTTGGCATCATCGCCTTCGCCAACGGGACTCTGGAGGGAAATAGGCTGTTGCGCCATCCGGAAGACAGCGCGGACACGCTCCACAGGCATAGACATCTCCTCGGCCGCTTCCTCCGGCGTAGGCTCGCGCCCCAACTCCTGGACAAGCTTCTTCTGTACCCGCGTGAGCTTATTGATTGTTTCAATCATATGCACGGGAATGCGAATCGTCCGCGCTTGATCGGCAATCGCCCGGGTCGCAGCCTGGCGAATCCACCAAGTAGCATACGTGCTGAACTTGTAGCCGCGGCGGTATTCGAACTTCTCAACCGCCTTCATCAGCCCCGTATTCCCCTCTTGAATAAGGTCGAGGAACGAAAGCCCGCGATTCATGTACTTCTTGACGATGCTGATGACCAGGCGGAGGTTCGCCTTGACCATATCGCTGCGCGCATCCTGCCCGAGCTTTAGTCCATTCCGGAGGGTCTCGAACCGAGCCATAAAGGTGTCGGGGTCCATGTTGAACTGGCTCTCGAGACGGGCTATCCGGTTGAGGCAATCGTTCAAGCGCGCATCGCGGCGCTTGGAAGGGTGCTGTCGTCTGAGTTTGGTACGCTCGCCGCGTGCTATCTTGTAGGGACGGAAGAGGTTTTCTTCGACCTCGGAGCAAATCGTCTCGAGCATCTTCTGCTTGAAGTTGAGGCGATCGTAGAGTTCGAGCATATCCTTGTGGAGGGCGGCAAGCTGTTTGCGGGCTTTTTCGGCTTGAGT
>JBJFGP010000091.1:0-18696 GCA_051892815.1 Kiritimatiellia bacterium
ATCTTTTGTTTTCCCAAATGGAGCATGATGGGCGGGGCAGATATTTTTTGGATTTTGTTTGAACTGATTTGGAATTTGATGCATCTGAATGTATAAAGATTAGTGTTTTTGAAAAGGATGGCGGTTATGACTAGATTGCTCTTGCTGGTTGGTCTGCTTTTCGCGTTGCCGGTTTGTGCCGAGCCGGTCTGGACGGACGGCACTTTCACGGCCGCCTCGACGGCGCCGAGCGCGGAGAACGGCAATTTGATGCTCGCTGCGGGAACGGTGCTCTCTTTCTCGGGCAATGAAGGCGCTTGGGCGGCGTCTACGCTGGGCGATTCTTCGGTCTTGAATGATGGAACGATTCCCAAAAGTTCGGCGGCGGGATACGCCTATTCGGTCGGCGACAATGCGGTGATGACGATTATTTTCCCGGGCAAGGCGAATCTCTCCCGCTTGCGTTTTTGGACTTACGGCAGCGCGGGGCGTGTCGGCATTCAGATCAACTCGATAGAAGCCGTCACGGGCGGGGCTTCCACGCCACTCTTGAGCGAGGCCTATGAGAACAAACCGTCGGGTAAAAATGGCTTCTGGTACGATCTCGCCAATGCCGACGGTTCGGACTTTGCAACGGGTGCCGAGCGGCTGGTGGTGACTTTCGGCACGATGCACAACAACGGCACCACGATGGTCGAAGTTGAGGTCATCGGGGAGGTGACCGTCGCCTCCACCTACACCGTCACCTTCCTCGACAAGGACGGGGAGACCATCAAGACCTTGAACGAAGTCGAATCCGGCAGCGATGTCTCCGCCCTGGCGCCCGATGCCCCCGAAGTCGATGGCCAAATCTTTCTCAAGTGGGATAGCGACCTGACTGCCATCATCGGCGACACCGTCGTTAGCCCCGTCTATGTCCCCAAGGGCACCCCCTATTGGGAGACCGGTGTTTGGACCGAGTCGGAAGTCAAACCGAAACTGAAGGAGTTGAACCTTTTCGCGCAAGAGGGCGCGACCGTTTCCGCCGAACAGGGCACAATCGCGGAGGCCTTGGCGTCCCATAACGACCCGGCCGCGCTGGTCGACAATGTTTGCGCGAACAACAACAGTTCCGCCTTCTACGGTATGGGTGACAATGGCTCCTTGACCTTCACGCTGCCCTACCCGCAGGACATCGGCTCGTTCGAGTTGTACACCCGCTGGAGCGACGGTGGAAGAGACGGCATCGAAATCGCTTCGCTTTCCTATCAGACCGCCGACGACGTCTGGCACACCATCGCCCTAGACCCCATCTCGGTCGGGTTGGACAACAGCGGTTCCGACAAGTGCTACCTTCTTCGCGCCTACTGCCCGGATCCCACCGCTCCGCTCGCGCCAATGGCCAAAGCCTTCCTCGTCGATTTCGGCAGAGCCGACAACTCCGGCACCGGCCTTATGGAAGCCCGTGCCACCCGATTCCTCTCGCCACAATACGATTGGCGTGCCGAGGATTGGGATACCTCTTCGGAAATCATCCTCCCCACCGCCGGCAATCTCCTGCGCCATAAGGAGAGCACCTTCGCCTTCATCACCAATGTGGTGCACGACTCCTTCTATTCCTGCACCAACGACCTGAGCGTACTGACCAACGGGATTGTCAAGGCCGATAAAAACCTCGTCGGAGCCATCTATCCAATCGGCAGCTACGCGGTCGCCGAATGCACCTTCGCAGCCCCCAAAGACATCCGCGGACTGCGCTTTTGGACTTACTTCTACAACCCCGCCCGCGACGGGATCGCAGTCGACACCCTCTATGTCCGCTACGAGGGAGAGGACTTCTTCAGGCGCATCGACACCGTCCAGTCCTACACCATCGGAGTCGGCGATGCGAACAGTTCAGGGGCCATCAAGGTTGAAATCCTTGCCCCCGACGGCGACTTTATGTTCAACCGCGCGACAGCCCTCCGGATTGCCTTCGGAGAACTCGACAACACCTGCTCGACCTTCGGTGAAATCGAAGTCCTTGGAAGAGACTGCCGCCTCCCTTCCGTCATCTTCATCTACTAGATTGGGCATTGAACCCAAGGGCGGTCTGTCGCATCTAATAGAGTGTATGCAGCCCAGACCGCCCAGCCTTTGCCGACTGCTCCCCGCCGCCCTCTTCGCCCTTCTCGCGACCGGGGCCTTGGCCAATAAAGTCGAGCAAATCTTTCGCACCCCTCCGCCCATTCCCGGCAATGTCAACCTCGTCGCGATGACCCCCATCGACCAGGCAAGGTGGATTGCCGCCAATGGCCCCGCGCCGCGCCACCGCAAGGTCAATGTCGAATACTACACCTGCGATTTCGACCGACAAGGCGACGAGCCGTTGGAAATCGACATCTCCGCAGATGAGCGCTTTTGGCTCTTCCTCGACGGCAGCCTTCTCGCCCGCGGACCGCATAGAGGCACCCCCGCGCGCTGGTTCTACCAGAGTTATCGCATCGACCTCGAGCCGGGGCGACACAACCTCAAGGTTATTGTCACCCAAATGGGCGAGGCCGCCCCGTTGGCACAGTTGAGTTCCGGCCGCGCCCGCCTCATCCTCAAGGCATCCGGCAACTACGACCCGCTCCTCACCACAGGCAAGGGCCCTTGGAAATGCGGGCTCCTCTCCACCCTGGAGGCGTGCGGTCCCGGCGGCGGAAGTTGGGGCGGCGGACACCAAGTCCAAATCACCGGAACATCTTTTCTTGACGCAACACCCGAAAAACTGTATGCTCCTTCCATCGTCGCAACCCAGATACCCAAACGGCACGCTTGCGGCGTACGCAAAGAGCGCGATCTGCGCCTTTGGCCGACCGATATCCCTGACCAGCTCGCCACGCGGCGGCGCGTCGGAATCTCGGGGGACAAAGGCTTCGATGACCTCCTTTCGAAGGATGCCCCGCTGGTAGTTCCCGCCCACGCCGAACGGCAGTTCGTAATCGACCTCGGCAACTACTTCTGCTTCTATCCCCAACTTCATGTCGGAGGCGGAAAGGGGGCGAAGATTGCTTGGGGCTGGACTGAATCGCTCGTGCTACCGGATGGACAAAGCGACAAAGTCGCGGGCCAGAAGGGGCGCAGAGACCAGCGTGAGGGAAAGATTGTGCCGGGACTCTTCCAGGATACCTTTCTTCCAGACGGTAGGCGCGATGCCACCTTCACGACGCCTTGGTGGCGCTGCGGAAGGTGGAGCGTGCTGACGGTCGAAACTGCCGATGAGCCGGTCACTTTGAAGCGTATCGTGCTGGAGGAGACTCGCTATCCTGCCGATGCAGAGAATACCTTCGAGGCAAGCGATCCCCAACTCGCGCCGATCAACCGTATCTGCAATCGGGCAATGGAGATGTGTTCCCACGAAATGTTCTTCGACTGCCCTTTCATCGAGCAGCAGATGTACGGCGGAGACAGTCGAGTCGATTGGCTTGTCTCGGCCGCGATGACGCCTGACTCTCGCCTCGTGAGAAGGGCTATCGGTCTCTTCGACGATTCGCGCTTCCGGGACGGTTTCTTGCCTATGAATGCCCCCAGTCGACGCCTGCAGGAGTCGGGAACCTATTCCATCTGTCTGCCGATGGCTGTGGGGGATTATGCCCTATGGCGTGCCGATTTGCCGGGGCTTCGGAAGATGCTTCCGGGGATGCGTCATACGCTTGCGGCGATTGAGCAGTACGAGAATGCGGAGGGAATTCTCGAGTATCTTCCGGGCTGGTGTTTTCTAGATTGGGGGCATGTTCAGGGGAAGACTCCGAGGCTGACGGCGCCTATCACTTTGCATTGGGCGTTGGCGCTACTGAGGGCTGCGGATGCGGAGGAGGCGGCGGGAAACATAGATTTCGCGGTGGGGCTTCGCAAGCATTCTGAGCGCTGTGTGCAAGGTGTGATGCGGCGGTTTTGGAATGAAGCAAGGGGGGTAATTGCCGACGATCCTGGGGGGCAGGTCTTTACCGAGCATGCGCAGGCGCTGGGGATTCTCGTCGGGGCGTTTGATACGAACCAGTTGTCCCGGGTGGTGGCGGCGCTGGAGGCGAATTGTACGCCAGAAGGGGGCGGGCTGGTGCGCACGGGCATCTATTTTTCCCACTATCTGTTTTCGGCCTACAAGGCCGTGGGGCGTCCTGATTTGTTCTTGCGGCGGCTCGGCATCTGGCGCGAGGCGGTGGCGTACGGTTTTGCGACGACGCCTGAGGAAGGTTGGCTTGGGACGCGGAGCGACTGCCATGCCTGGTCGGCGCATCCGGCGTTCCATTTCCAGACATTGCTGTGCGGGATTCGCCCGACGGGGTACGGTTTTTCGTCGGTCGAGATTGCGCCCCAGCCGGGCCCGTTGAAGTGGCTCCGTTCGACCTTTCCGCACCCGAAGGGAAAACTCGTCTGCGACTTCCACTTCGAGGGGGCTAAACTTTCCGGCCGGGTGGTGGTGCCCAAGGGACTGCCGGCAGTCCTGCGTTGGAATGGGGTCGTGAGGAACCTATCTGCTGGAGTCAACAATATCAACCTCTAGCCATGGACGATACGAACGATATACTTTTGGCGATACGCACCGATGCGGATCGCGGGGCGCGCCTGATGGTGGCGCGGTACCGTGCCCGCCTCGAAGCCGAAGCCCGTGCTTTCGGGGTGGACGCGCACACGGCTGAGGATCTAGTGTTCCGCACCTTCGAGCGGGCAATCGAGCGAATCGAGACCTGCCGCTCGGCCGACTCCTTCTATGCCTGGCTCTCGGCGATTCTGCGGAACTTCCACCTCCAGACGGTGCGCACGCAGGCCTTCAAGCGGATGGTGGTGACCGACTCTTTGCCCGAGTCGACCGACACGGAAAGCGCCGAACGGTTGGGTCAAGGTCTGGACGCGGAGGCTTTGCGCAAGGGCATCGACGCGCTGCCAAAAGAGATGCGCGAAGCCATCCTGATGCACTACTTCATGGACATCCCGGTGGCGCGGATTGCCAAGATTCTCTCCATTCCGGAAGGCACCGTCAAGTCGCGCCTGCACTACGCCCGGCTCTGTCTTGGCGGGTTGCTCCAGACCCCGGCGGCGCGCACGATTGGGAAGAGTTGCCTCATACTTCTAGCCGCGGCGGGCCTCTTTCTCGGCATCCATCTGATGCGAACCTCCGGGCGCGTGATGCAGCAGGAGATTTGGTTGGGGGACGGCTTGCAGCTGGTCTGCCCGGGCCGCAGGCTAGGGGAGATTCAGGGGCTTGAAGCGGACATCTATCTTTGCGCCGACCGCCTCAGCAAGCAGCGCATCCGCCCCTCGATTGTCAATGATGGAGCGGTCTTGATGGCACCGTGCGAAGTGACCACGCCGTCGGGCACCTTTACGGCGAATCTTTTGCTGGTCCAGATCGGGGAGGATATTTGGGGCCGGGTCGCAACCCCCCGCCTGAACGCCTCGGTCGCGCCT
The DNA here is from genome assembly GCA_051892815.1 of Kiritimatiellia bacterium. GTDB lineage: Bacteria > Verrucomicrobiota > Kiritimatiellia > RFP12 > DVOR01 > JAXFQS01. The sequence continues at coordinate 5,392 of JBJFGP010000091.1, forward strand.
TTGTCGGCGGCCAAACCCAGCACGGCGGGCGCCTTCGGCATTCGCCTTCTGGACCTCGATTGCTCGCCCAACCCGCCAGCCTGGCGCATGAGCGGATCGTTCGCGACGGTGGCCGGGAGAGGAGTCTTCAAGTGAATCCCATTTTGCTGCTTTCCTCCGCCCTCTACCTGGCGGTTCGTATCGGCGGCGGCCCCGCGGAGGTTCAAACCTACCCCACCCGCGAAGCGATTCCCGGCGGCGAGGAAAGTCCCCGCTGGCGCGACGAATGGGTTCTGATGCGCCGCGTCGATCCTACTCCCGAACCCGTCCGCCTCGGCAATCCAGCCGCCCCCAAAGGTGCCAACGACGAGGCCCGGCAGGTGCGTATCACCCGGCCCTATTTCATAGCCATCTTCGAGACCACAAGGAGTCAACTAAACCACCTCGGAGGTACGCAGGATACGGGGCCGCTCCCGGCTTTGAATCTCTCCTACAACGACTTGCGCGGCTCCCTGCGCGAGGGCATCGACTGGCCCAAGACCGGCTCCGCTGTCGCCACCAACTCCATCCTCGGCCGACTTCGCCGCCGCACGGGACTTCCCTTCGACCTGCCCACCGAAGCCCAATGGGAAGTTGCCTGCCGCGCCGGTACCACTACCTGCTGGAACGACGGTTCCGAAGCCCAGCCCTACGAACGCCCGAGCCCAGACGGCAAACCCATTCCCTACTGGTCCGACCACGCCCTCGACCGCCTCGGCCGCTACTTCGCCAATGGCGGCTGCACCAACGGCCCTGCCCCCGTCGGCTCCTACCGTCCTAACGCCTGGGGGCTCTACGACATGCACGGAAACGCCTACGAATTCTGCCGCGACTGGTTCGCCCCCGCAGGCCATCCCGCCTACGCCGGAGATGACCCCAAGGGCCCGACAACTTCTAAGCAAATGACCCGCGTTCTGCGCTCCGGCAGTTATTGGAACTACCTTTTCGGCTGCAACTCCGCTTGCACCAGTTACGCCCGCTGGCTCGGCGATATGTGCTATCCCTCTACGCGCCACGCAGCCGTCGGATTTCGCCTCGTTCTCGAACTCCCCAATGAGAAACACTGATGAATAGACCCCTTTGTGCCATCCTCTTTGCCGGCCTGCTCGCCCCCGTGCTGCAAGCTGCCCCCGCCACCCTCCCCAAGGAACTCGCAGAGGGCGTCCGTGCCATCAACTGCGACGGGCTCCCTGGCACCGTGCTCGTCCTTTCCGACGAAGCCTTCCCCATCGCCCGCGCCAAGAACTGGGACGGCACCGCGACCTTCGCCGCCGCCGGTGTAACCTACGGAAAAGGTCGCGCCATCTACCTCGGCCACCCCTCCTTCCTCACCAGCGGCAAACTCTCCGACGAGACCCTTGCCTTCCACAGCAATGCCATCCGCTGGCTCGTCCGCAACAAGCCCGCCCCCCAAATCGGCGTCTACCGAAACGCCGCCATCCGCAACGCCCTCAAGCGCGCCGGAATCGAATCCACTCTCATCACCGACACCGCCGACTTTCCCCGCTACGACCTTATCGCCTCCGTCGACTTCACCGTCCAGAACGCCCCCGCCTATCTCGACTTTGTCCGCAACGGAGGCGGACTTCTTGGCGCCGGGCTCGGCTGGGGGTGGAAGCAAATCGCCAGCCGCACCCGCGCCGTCTCCTTTGCCGACGACTTTGGCGACAATCGTATCTTCGGTCCCATGGGCATCCTGATGGGCGACATCGGAATCGTCCGCCCCGACAAGCAGGGATTCCCCCTCGACCCCCAGACCGTCCCCAATGGCACGCGCGCCGATGACGCACTCCAAATCGCCGCCAAAGACACCTATTCCAGCCGCGAACAGAAACGGCAAGTAGCCGTCGTCCTCTCCCAAATGGCCGCCGTCCTGCCCCCCTCTCTCCCCCAAGGCGTGCTGGAGAAAATCGCCGTTTTCGCCAAACATCCCGATGCCGCCAAAGTGCCCTCCCCGGAACATCCCGTGGAACCCGAAGACATCTTCGCCAGACTTGCTATCCTCGCCCGCAAGGCCGCCTACGAGACCGACCGCTTCAGGCATTGGCCTGCCGATCCCGCCGCCGAAGTCTATCCGGGGCTGGTCAAGCCCGGTACTCCGACCATCTCGCGAGAGATTGAAATCGACGCTGCCGTTCCGCGCTGGCACTCGACAGGACTTTTCGCTCCGGCAGGCAGCCGAATCGCCTTCACCTTTCCCGATGGCGCCGCCGACTGGAACCTTCGCATCCGCATCGGAACGACCCAGGACGACCTCTCCGGCGCAGCCAAGGGATGGAAGCGTTTTCCGCTTGTCACCACCGAGGCACCTGTGCTACAATCTCGCGTCGAGTTGACCTCCCCCTTCGGCGGGCTCGTCTACATCATCGTCCCTGACCAGCCCCCCGCCGCGGACAAACGATTCACAGTCCGCATCGACGGAGCTGTGATGGCACCGTGGTTTAAGTTGGGGCGCGACACCGCCGAGGGATTCTTTGAAGAGTGCCGCCAGACTGGTGCGCCGCAGGGCGAAGTCGAAGGGCTCAACTACATCATCACCTTCGAGACCACGGGACTGGCGCAGTGCAAGGATCCCGAGTGGGTCGCGGCCTACTGGGATCGCTATCTCGACGCTTGCCAATGGCTCTCCGGTTTGCCTCCGCGCCGCTTCCCCGAACGCCTCTGCAGCGACATTCAGTTGCAAGGAATCGGAGTGCTTCACGACGGCTATCCGATGATGGCCCTTGTCAACCGGCGCAACCCTTCGGCGGTTATCCTCGACCGTCAGGCGTTGGAACGGGCCCAAGCCTGGGGTGTCTACCACGAGATCGGACACAATCACCAGAATCCCGCCTGGACGCCTGAAGGAACTTCCGAAGTCACGGTCAACCTCTTCACCCTGCTGGGCATATCCAAAGTCTCCGGTCGTAGTTTCCGGGAGAACGGTTTCGCGACAGCCCGTGCCGTCGCGGATGCCAAGGTGCGGCAGTGGGTCGCGTCGGGCAAACGCTTCGAGAACTGGAAAAAAGATCCCTTCCTGGCTCTTGAGTTTTACGCCCGGCTGGTGGAGACCTATGGATGGGACGTGTTGGCACGGGTGTTCGCCGTTTACCGCAAGCCTGGCTTTGCGTTGCCGCGCACGAATGGGGACAAATGGAATGTCTTCGCCCGGGAGTTTTCTGCCGCCGTGAAGCAGGATGTCGCGGCCGTGATGCGCCAGTGGTCGTTGCCGGTCTCCGATGCGGTGGCGCGGCACTGTTCCCAGTATGCGAAGGCTCCGGACGGCCTGGTTCGTGGGCTGGTTCGGGAGCCGTACAAGCCTTTGGCGACAACTCCGGTAAAGGGGCTCTACATGGGAATCTGCCTAACGGGAGCGGACGAGGGGAAGATAGAACTCTATCCGACTCGCGAGTCTGTTCCGGAGGGAGAGAAGTCCGAGCGGTGGAAGGGGGATTGGTTGCTGCTGCGCCGAATCGAACCTACGCCCGGCGAGGTCTCCTTGGGCAATCCGCAACTCTCTTCCGGGGCAGATGCGCGCCATGGGGTGACTTTGACCCGCCCCTATTATATCGGGGTTTACGAGGTGACTCAAAGGCAGTGGTTCCATATTATGGGGGCATGGCGCGGGGACACTTTTGGGCACCCGGAGGTTCGGGGGAGCCTTCCTGTCAATGGAATTCCTTACTGCCATACGCGCGGACACGTGTCCGACGGCATCTGCTGGCCGTTCTCGGGATATGAGGTCATGCCCGACTCCTTTTTCGGTCGTCTGCGCGAATTGACTGGGTTCCGCGCCGACTTCGATTTGCCTACCGAGGCTCAATGGGAGTGGGCGTGTCGTGCCGGAGGCGAGGGGCCTTGGGGGACTGGTGAGGCGGCGGCACCTTACCAGGTGAAGGACGCAAAGCCGCCTATGAGTGTCAAGCGGGACCGCGTTTTGGATACGCTTGGTCGCTACAGCGGAAACTGCGGCGGGGTGGCTTGCCCGGCGGCGGTGGGTTCGTACCGTCCGAACCTGTGGGGGCTTTACGATATGCACGGAAATTTGTTTGAACATTGTCTCGATTTCCACAATACAGCGGAGAGTTTGGTGGACTGTTCCGGGACGGATCCTGTGGGGCCTCGCGACGAGAGTCGAAGCTACAAGGGGCGGCGCGTGATGAAAGGCGGTTCGGTGCTTTGCTACGGCGATCCGGGAAGTTGCGCGGCTTGGGGGCGTCGGTTGGGGAGCAAGACGGCGCCGGTGATTGGTCACGGCGCGACGGGGTTCCGGGTGTGCGTGTCGGACTGTGTTGCGCCGCAATCTCAGATTGCGCCTTGGGCGGAGCCGTTGACTGCGGAGCAACTCGCGGCGCGGGCGGAGTTGACGGCGGGAACGCGTTACTTTAGGGTGAATGGCTTGGCGGGCTCGGTGTATTGCACGGGGAAGGGGGCGTTTCCGCTTTTTGCGGCGCGGAATTGGGACCGTTCGGCGGCCTGCATGGCTTCGGCGGGGGGCGCGGGGAAGGGACGCGTGGTCTATGTTGCTGACGATTCGGGGGCGCTTGAATTGCCCGAGAACAAGGTGCTTCGCGAGCAGATTGTGCGGTGGCTTTCGGCCAATGGGCGCTTCCGGAAGGTGGACGGTTCGTTGCTCAAGGATGGGGAAGCCTCGGAACTGGTTGACTTTGTCCGTGGGGGTGGCGGGCTGCTGGTGACGGGGACGGCTTGGCGGTGGTGGATGGGGGCGCTTCGCAGTCGTGGCGAGGCGTCGGCGATTGATTGGCCGGGGAATGTACTCTTGAAGGAATTTGGGATTTTGGGTGGACGGTTTTGCGTGAGGCGGACGGCTCCGGAGGGGTTCTCGACTCGGACGATGTGTTCGCTGGGTTCTGCCGTCCCGCCGCCCGAACTCTATGAGCGGCAGCGGTTTGAGCGTGCGAATGGTTTGGCGGCGTCGCCGGCAAGGGCCGGGGAGCGCGGTATTCGCGTGAAGGCGGGGGAGACGATTGCGTTTTTGGGCGATTCCATTACGCGGCTGGGCGGCGGAGATAGGGGCTATATCGCTTTGGTGCTGGCGGGGCTTGATGCGGTTGGCGTCAAGGATGTGCAGGCGGTGCGTGCGGGATGCGACGGGCAGAATGCGGGGGATATGCTCGGGCGGGTAGGCGGCATTCTCGCGAATCCCGAGGTGAAGGTGCTGACGGTCTCGTGCGGGGTGAACGACATTTGGGGCTATGACTGGGGCCGCGGGGTGGAGCTTGAGGCGTATGAGCAGAATGTGCGGGAGATCTACGACAAGGCGGCTCGGGCGGGGGTGCTGGTCGTGCCGCTGACGCCGACGCTCATTCAAGAGAATCCGGACAATGACGAGAATCGGCAGCTTGATTTGTTTGCCGACTTCATCCGCGCCGAGGCGAAGCGCCGGGGGCTGCCTTATGCGGATTGCCGGCGCGCGGAGGTGGAGGCTCTGGAGAAGTTGCCGAAGACGGGCGAGCGCCATTTCACTTACGACGGGGTCCATCCGGTCGCGGCCGGGCACCGGCTGATTGCGCGCGAGGTGCTCAAGGCGCTGGGCGTGCCAGAGTCGTCGATGCCCGCGGTCGAAAAGGCTTGGGATCGTCTGCTGGGCGATTAGGCGTCCGCCTGGCAGTCGAGGGCCGCCGGCATTGCCGGCGGCCCTTTTTTTGCTTTCCGCCGTCGCGTCCGGCGGGTGTCAACCTTTTGGGGGCTGAGGTTGGCAGGAAAGGGGGTCGGAGGTGTGCACCTTTGGGGGCGAAAGGTAGGCACCAATCGCGCTCCTTGCAGAATGCTGACACAATCCTAACACGATTGTGCGATTGTGTCGGCGTGATGAATCAGCACACCCCCTCTTTGGCAAGCCTCCCCGTCGAGGCGCAGCGGAACCTCTTCATCAACCGCGAACTGAGTTGGCTCAAATTCAACGAGCGCGTGCTCGGCGAAGCCGCCCGCGACGATGTGCCGCTCTGCGAACGCCTCAGCTTCCTCTCCATCTTCCAGACCAACCTCGACGAGTTCTTCAAAGTCCGCATCGGAGCCTTGGTCGACCGCCTGCAGCTGGGCGGCGAGCCAGACGAAAAAACGGGTCTGACCGTCGCCGAGCAACTCGACGCCGCCCGCGCGGAAGTCCAGCGTCTCTCCGCGCTCCGCGCCGAGATATGGAACCATCTCCGAGAAACTCTCCAGCGCGAGGCCGCCACCGAAATCGTCCCCGCAGACCAATGGAGTGCGCAAGACAAAGCCGCCGCCCGGACCATCTTCCGCGAACAAATGGCCGATACCCTCTCCGTCGTCCTGCTCGGCAAACACCGTAGCCCGCCCTTCCTTCGCGACCGCGAAACCTACCTCGCCGTGCTCGCCAGACGCCGCGGAGATGCCGCATCGAAAAGCCGCTTGGGGTTCATCTCCTGCACCCTTCCCGCCGTGCCCAGACTCCTCGCCCTGCCCGGGAAAGGGCGCTTCGCCCTCTCGGAAGAGATCCTCCGCCTTTGCGCCGCAAACGCCTTCCCGGACTGCACCTTGCGCGAGACATCCCTCTTCCGCTTGACCCGCAACGCGGACATCGATCCCGACCGCGAATACGACGACGAACGCGACTATCGCGAGTTCATGGCCGACCTCATGCGCCGCCGGAAACGCCTCAATCCAGTCCGCCTCGAAATCGAATCCCAAGCCAGTCCAGCCCTCGCCAAAGCCCTAGGCGACGCCGTCGGAGTCGGCAAGGAAACCCTCTGCCGCTCGGATTGCCCCTTCGACTTCTCCTTCCTAGCCGCCGTGCGCGACTCCTTGCGCCACCGGCCCGAACTCTTTTGGCCCCGCTTCACCCCCCGCCGCGAAGGAACCCGCCTGGCCAAAAAGAGCCTTTTCGCCCAAATCCGAGACGAGGACCGCCTCTTCTTCTACCCCTACGACTCGATGGAACCTTTCCTCCAATGGCTCCGCGAGGCGGCCACCGACCCCCAGGTCGTGTCAATACGAATGACCCTCTATCGCGTCGCACGGGAAAGCCGCGTGGTGGAAACCTTGATTGAGGCGGCCGAGAATGGAAAGGATGTACTCGTGCTGGTCGAACTCAAGGCAAGGTTCGATGAAGAGAACAACATCGAATGGTCCCGTCGCCTCGAAGCCGCGGGTTGCCAAGTGGTCTACGGGTTGGAAGGTTTCAAAGTCCATTGCAAGCTCTGCCTCGTCATGCGCAAGGGCAGAAACGGCATCGAATACTTCACGCACGCCGGGACGGGGAACTACAACGAAAAGACCGCTCGGCTCTATACCGACTATGCCTTGATGACCGCGGACGAGGGCATCGGTCGTGACGCCGTGGTCATCTTTCGTGCGTTGGCATTGGGGGAACTCCCGCCTTCGACGGAGCGGATTCTCGTGGCTCCGCGCAACCTGCAGGAAGGCATCCTGGAGCGGATTGGAAGGCAGATTGAACGGGCGCGCTCGGGCAGGTCTGCCTACATCGGGTTGAAGTTGAATGCGCTGACGGATAGGCGCATCTGCTGGCGATTGGCGGAAGCGTCGGCGGCGGGTGTCACGGTGGATTTGGTGGTGCGGGGCATTTGCTGTCTGCGTCCGGGACTGGCAGGTCTGACGGATAAGATACGCGTGGTGAGTGTGGTTGGGCGGTTTCTGGAGCATGCGCGGGTGTACATCTTCGGGAGCGGGCGTGAGGCAGAGGTGTTCCTCGCGAGTGCGGACTTTATGACGCGCAACACGCGCCGCCGCGTGGAGACTGCGGTGCCGATTCGGGCGCCCAAACTCAAGCGTCGGATTGTGCGGGACTTTGGCGTGATGCTGTCGGATTCGTTGCATGCGCACGAACTGGGGGCGGACGGGATTTATCGCCGCCGCAACCCGGATCCGAGGGTCGATTCGCAGTTGCTTTTCTGCCAAGGGGAGGGGGCTCTCGGGCGGTGAATGTGGCGGTTGTCGATGTCGGTTCCAACACGGTCCGCCTGAATGTCTATGCGTGCCGCGGCAGTGGGGCGGAGCCTCAGCTGGTGGCGACGAGGAAGATTGCGGCGGGGCTGGCCGGGTATATTCGCCGGGGCTCGATGGTGCCGAGTGGAACGGAGCGGCTTTGCCAGGCGCTGGAGGAGATTCGGCTAGCGCTGGGGCATTGCCGGTTCGACCGTTTGGCACCGTTTGCGACGGCTCCGTTGAGGAATATCCGCAACACTCGGGAGGTGCTGGAGGCGGTTCGCGCGCGGACGGGTTTCGAACTGGATGTGCTCTCGGGGGAGCGTGAGGCGCGGCTCGGTTTCCGGGGTGTCTGCGACCGGATTGACGCCAAGGGTGGGGTGCTGGCGGACATTGGCGGCGGGTCGACGGAGGTGACGCGGTTTGAGCGAGGGGCGGTTTGTCGCTGCGCCTCGTTCCCCATTGGTTCGCTGAATCTCTTTGATACCTTCGTGCGTCGCGGCATACTACCAAACGGGGGGGAACTCAAGCACCTTCGTAGGCGAATCGAATCAATCCTCGATTCCGAGTCGTTGGATCCTTTCGGTTCGTCGCCGCGCTTGATTGCCATCGGCGGCACCGCGCGCGCTATCCTTAAACTTTACCGCGCCGGCTCGAAAAGTCTCCCGTCCCAGGTGGCATCCGTCGACGGGCTGAAGAAACTTTGGAACCTTCTGGCCAAGGGCGACCGTACCGCGATTGACCTCATCCTGAGCCAAGTTCCCCACCGCATCCACACCATCCTTCCTGGCATGGCCATCCTCATGCGCCTGCTCAAACGCCTTCAGGCCAGCGAATTGGAGGTTTGCTCCCAAGGCCTGAGAGAAGGCTACCTCGCGGAACTCCTGTCAACCTCTTCGCCGCCCCGCCGCTAGCCTCCCGATTGCCCCCGCGCGCGGTTCAAAATCTATTCCCACCCGCCCGAGAGTGTGCTATACTGTGGGGTATGAAGAGATGGACCACAGCCAAGATTTCCGCCCTTAAAGGCGTCCGCCGATTCACCTGCGTGACCGCCTACGACGCCGTCTCCGGACAGCTGGCCGATGAAGCCGGATTCGAACTCGTCCTCGTGGGCGACTCGCTCGGCAACACCGTGCTCGGCTATCCCAACACCCTCGCCGTCACGCAGAACATTATGCTCCATCATACCGCCGCCGTCGTGCGCGGAGTCAAAGATGCCCTCGTCGTCGCCGATATGCCTTTTCTCTCCTACCAGGTGTCCGACGACGAAGCCCTCCGCAACGCCGGAGCCTACCTTCAGCAAGCCGGCGCCGATGCCGTCAAACTCGAAGGAGGCGCCATCCGAGTTCCCCTCGTCCGCCGCCTCGTCCAAAACGGAATCCCCGTGCTCGGGCACATTGGACTGACCCCCCAATCCATCCAAGTCCCCGGCCTCTCCCGCCAAGGAAAGACCGACGCAGCCGTCGCCAATCTGACCCGCGACGCCCAAGCCCTTGCCGCCGCCGGTGCCTTCGCCATTGTCCTCGAATGCGTACCTGACGCGCCCGCCGAAACCATCGCCAAAGCCGTCCCCGTGCCCGTCATCGGCTGCGGTTCCGGCAACCGTTGCGACGCCACCATACTCGTCTTCAACGATGTCGTGGGCCTTACCCTCGGGCACAAACCCTCCTTCGCCAACTCCTACGGCAACGCGGCAGAGACCATTCGACAAGCCCTCGCCGCCTACCGCCAGACGCTCGCCTGAACCGCTCCCGCCTTATGAATCCGACCCGCCGCACCCCCTCGTCCGACGACATCGCTCTAATTGGTGCGGCCTGCCGTTTCGCCGAAACTCCCGACCTCGCCACCTTCTGGCGGCGCATCGTCCAGGGGACCACCATTCCCGCCGATACCGCCCAAACCCTAGGTGCCCTCTATACCTGCGACGCCGACGCACCCTTCGTGCGAGAGCCCCCGGTTCCCGGCGAAGATCACGCCGCTTGCTTCCTGCTCCAACTCATCGGAGAAGCCCTCGCCGATGCCGGACTCCAGCCCGCCACCACCCTTCAGACAGACCGCACCGCCCTCTTCCTCTGCCACAACCCCGCCCACACGCCCGCCTCCGTCAATTGGCTCCAGCAGACCCTTCTCCTCGACCAGACCATAGGCCTCGTTCGAGCCGCCAATCCCCACTTGACCGCCGCCGACTTCGACCGTCTTCGCGAGGCCTGGAAACGCGCCCTGCCACCCTTCGGACCTCGCACAATCGAACCCGCCTGGCGGCACGTTCTGCCCGTGCGCATTGCCCAGGCCCTCGGCATCATCGGCCCGGCAAACCTCTGCGACACGGGTTGGACCTCCGGCATCACCGCGCTTGAACAGGCCGCCGACGCACTCCGCGCCAGGCGCTGCGACATGGCCATCGTCGCCGCCATTCAGCCCCCCATTTCCCCCGCCACGCGCCAAGGGCTCGCTACCCTTCTGCCCCAGTCCACCCGCCCCCGCCTATTGGCATTTGACCACCAGAGCGACGGCGTCACCCTTGCCGAAGGCGGCACCATCCTCATCCTTAAACGCCGGCGCGATGTTCAGAACGCCCCCGAATCCATCTACGCCATCCTGCGCGGGACTGGCTCCGCCATCGCCCGACAATCCCTTGCCGATTGCGCCAGCCTCCAGGTCGCACCCCTTGCCGACGCCCTCTTCCGATCCCTCCGCCGCGCTTGCCGCGAAGTGCCAGACGATATGGACGCCATCGACCTCTACGAAGCCAACGCATCCGGCTTGCCCCTCCAAGACCAGGCCGAGCTTCGATTCCTCCAGACCATAGCCGGTTATCGCGATGCCGCCAACGCACCCATGGTTGTCGGCACCGTCAAGACCGCTATCGGACATGTGCTGACCGCTTCCGCCCTCGCCGCCGTACTCAAGGCGGCCCTTGCCCTCCGCGCCGCAGCCCTTCCGCCATCCTGCGCAGACGACAAGGAGATTCAACGTCTCTCCCCCAATCTCTGCACCCTCGCCGCCCCGCGTCCGTGGATTGCCGTCAGCACCAGGAACCGCCCGCGCCGCGCGGCCGTTGCTTCCATCGACTTTACCGGGAACACCGCCTTCGCACTCCTCGAAGCGTCCTCAGGCAGTCAGCCATGATCAACCTCAGCGACACTTCCGTTTCACAGAGCGTCCTGCTGATTGGGGCGCATTCCCACGACGCGCTCGCCGAGGAGGCCGACCGCATCGCCACCTACCTCGAACATGCGCCGGGCGTCTCTTTGCGCGATGTCGCCTATACCTCAGCCCTCGCCGCCAGACAGGCGCCGTACCGATTGGGACTGGTCGTCGCTTCCGGCGATACGCTTTCCCTGCACGATCGCCTGCGCACCGCCGCCCGAAAAATCCGCTCGGGCATTGCCCGCATTCGCGACAAGGCCGGGACCTACTACTTCCGCGAGCCACCTATGGGGAAGGTCGCCTTCCTCTATGCCGGAGCAACCGCCTGGCACCCTGAAATGCTGCGCGAGGCGGCCTTCTGCTCCCCCATTATCCGTCAACGCCTTGAAGAGACGGAGGAGGCCCTTGCCGCCCTTTTCGGAGAAGGCACTGCGACGGATCTGCTCTACCCTATCCGCCCCTTGTCGCCTGCCAAATCCTTGCCGGCCTTGACTGCTGCGGTGACCGTTGCCGATGTCCATGCCGCTAATCTCGCCTATACCGATATGATGGCACGATTGGGGGTCACGCCGGATGCGGTTGCCGGAATCGGGTGCGGCGCCTACTCTGCGGCTGCCGTCGCCGGAGCGACCATTGACCAGCAGTTGCGCATCAAGCGTGTTCGGGCTATCCGCGAATCCGCCCGCTTGATGTCCCGATTGGCCACGCGCAAGGACATACCTTCCGTGGCGGTGCTCTCCGTGGAGCGTCTGGCGCGGCAGAAAGTCGAGGAAATTGCCGCGGCCTATCCGGGGCGTTGCGTGGTTTCACAGGCCATCGCACCGGACTATCATCTCATCTGCGTTGCGCCTGACATTGCCGCGCAGGTCTCCGGTGATATGCAGGCTCAGGGGGGCGTCGTGACGGCACGGCATCTGGCGCTTCCTTTCAATACGCCTTGGGCGGCGAAGGCTTTGCCGCTCTTGAACCAGTTCTGCTCCGCGTGGCTGCGAGATATTCCCAAAATTCCGCTCTATTCGACCACGGAGAATCGGAAGATTGAGGCAGGTCAGCGGGTGAATCCGGCGTGGGTGGCGGACCAGTTCCTCAATCCGGTGGACTTCGCCGGCACGGTTGAACGGCTCTATGGAGATGGCGTCCGGGTCTTTGTCGATGCGGGAGTGCGCGGGCTTTTGGCGCGGCAGGTTTCGGCGGTATTGGGTGCCGCCCGGCCGCACTTGAGTGTTTCGCTCAACCGGTTTCATCGACCGGACCGTTTGCAGTTGTGCCACGCCATCGCGCAGTTGGGGGCATTGCCGTTGCCGCTGGATCTTTCCGGGGCTGACGAGTTCACGGGGGCGTCCATGTTGGACTTCGACACGCCGGTTCCGCGGAAGGTTTCGCCTCCCATTCGTCTGGACTCTGTTCTGCCGAGGGTAGACCCCGATGTGCTCTTGAATCCGCTCAAAGGTGGAGTAAATCTCAACCCTGTGCGCACGGCTTCATCCGAGACGGAGGCGCATTTGGCGATTGTGCCGGAGTATGCCGAGCAGGGGCGCCGCACTTACGGCGCGCGCCAGCCGCTTCTGCAGCAGGCGCGGGTGCTTTCGCTGGAACCGGGTATTTCGGTGGAACTGCACGCTACCATCAAGTTGGTGGATTACCCGTTCTTGCGCGACTACGCGCTTGGCTCTTCGCGTCTTTCCCGAGTCAATACGCAGTTGCGGGGCATGACGCTGCTATCGGTCCCGACTGGAATCGAGTTGATGTGCGAGGCGGCGCAGAGGCTATTGCCGGATGGCTTGCGGGTGGTGCGAATCCAGGGAATGAAGGCGCAGCGTTGGCTGGGATTCGAGCGGGACTTGCTGGATGTTCGGCTCTGGGCGGAGCGTGTGTCGTGGCGGATTGACGGACAGTATGCGGTGAAGGTGCAACTGCGCAAGGAGCAGCCGAACTCCGACTTCACCTGGCCGGCTCTTGAGGCTACTGTGGTTCTTTCGGCGTCCTACCCTCCGACGCGCCGTGCCTGTCCGGAGCCTCTGGTCAATCCGCGTGCGGTCAACTGGTCGGGGCGTGACATCTACCCTCGCCGGCTTTTCCAGGGGCCACAGTTGCGCACCATCCGCCATGTCGATTCGTGGAGCGAAAACGGGATTGACTACGAGTTGGAGGCGCCTTCTCCGGCCCAGGCGATCACTGCGGTGGAGTTGCCGGATTTCGCGGTGGCGCCAATCCTTTTCGATGGGGTGGTCT
>JBJFGP010000092.1:0-3916 GCA_051892815.1 Kiritimatiellia bacterium
CGATCTTGCCGCCTACCGTGAGCAAAAGTATGGTCATACAGCGCGATCGGCCGTATGTGCTTGCCGGACGCGCCACGCCGGGAGCATCGGTCTCGGTGGTATTCGGGGAGTTTAGGGGGAATTCGACAGCCGATGAGCAAGGAGGTTGGCAGGTTACCATTCCGCCGATACCAACCTCTGAGACCCCAGGGAAGCTAGAAGTCACAGGCGATGGTACGCACCTTGTATTCCCAGAGGTGCTTATCGGCGATGTCTATTTGGTGACCGGTTATGCGTTCGGACCTCAAACGCGAAAGGGAACCGTCAAGCCGGACGAATTGGCAGCCTCTTTGAAGGAGTGCGGGCCTGTCCGAACCCTTACCGTCAGCACGCGGCGGGCTTCGTTTGAACGGCCTCAAGGCTTGTATGAACGGGGCTTCGTCAAATATGGTGGCTGGAAGCCCTTGGCGGGAATCATCTCCCACACGCCATATTTCTTGATTGGATTGGGGCGGGCGCTGGGCACCCAAAGGAATGTGCCCATAGGCCTCATCTTTGCCGATGCTGGGGCGGAACGGTTGGAGGCAATCATTCCGGCGACGGCCTATCGGACGGTCGGTTTGACGGATTTGGCCGATCAAGCCGAAAGGTCTATACCCGGGACATCCTTGGGCGACGCCGCAATCGTTGCGCACCTTGCCGCCGTTCGCAAATGGGCCGAGGAATCCGCCCAGGCGCTTGATTCAGGTCGGGTGCCAACCTCTAAATGCCCAGAGTTCAAAGAACTCAAGCATACCGACTTCGGCACGGCATGGAACGGGACGATTGCACCACTCAAAAACCTTGCGGTCAAAGGCGTCATAGTCTCCGTCTCCTCCGCCGAATCGAGGACACCCCAAAACACCCGAAAACTCAAAGAACAGGCATTTATCGCAACGGCGCGTGCGGTATGGGGAGACGCGGTTGAAGTCAGATTCATCCCCCCTCAGCTGGAACCGGATGGCGCCGGTCAAATCAACCGGGGCGAGCGTGCCGCAGACACCATCAAGCGGTGAGGGTATATAGGAAAGGGACAGGAAGATGAACAAGATACTCCTCGGGATGATGGCAGGTTTGCTGGCGATAGGTGCTTCCGCCGGCATCGAATTGCCTAAGTTCTTCAGTTCCCATATGGTGCTTCAGCGGGATGCGGAGATACCAATCTACGGGAAAGCAACCCCCGCTTCCTTCGTCGAAGTTGCTTTCGCAGGACAGCACCACAAGGTGGCCGTAAATGCCGATGGTCGCTGGGAAGTCAAACTCTCCCCACTTGCCCCCACAACAGAGGGGCAAGATTTAACGATATGGTCCGAAGATGGCAAGATTGTCCTGTCGGATGTGGTAGTCGGCGATGTGTGGATGTGCTCAGGACAGAGCAACATGGAGTATTCCTTCGGGTGGCATCCATTGGAAGAGGAACGCTTTGCTGCTGAGGCGGATGGACTGCCGCAGATTCGCACCATCCGTGTCGTTCGGGGGACAGCACCGTTTCCGGATCCTGACTTGGCCTACCACCCTATCTTTCTCGCCGAGCGGAAGGGTTGGCACCCCACCACGAGGCAGTATGAATGCTTCGATATGGTCACATGCGCGGGTTGGTTTTTCGCCCGTCGGTTGGCGCGAGAGACTGGATTGGCAATAGGTCTCATCAACACTTCGTGGAGCGCCTCACGGATTGAGCCGTTCATACCGCCGGCCGCCTTTGCTAGCGAACCGTCACTTGGAAACCTTGCCGATAAAGTCGCCGCTTGCTTGCCCAATACTGCCGCCGGTCGTGCGGCTGTTGAGGTGTATGTTCAACATATGGAGCGGTGGCAATCTGAGGTTGCGTCGGCTCTCAAGGCAGGCAAGGCGCCGGAGCAAACGGAAGCCCCTCGTCTGGATCGTTTGGACACACTCCGACTGGGCTCGACTTACAACCGTATGGTTCATCCCTTTACGCGACTGCCCATAAAAGGTGTCATTTGGTATCAGGGGTGCGCCAACGCGAAGGAGGGGGAATCCTACCTTCCGCTCTATCGGGCTCTTGTCACTGGTTGGCGGCAGGCGTGGGGGCGCGATTTGCCGTTTTATGCGGTGCAGTTGGCTGCCTTCTGGAACAACTGGCGCAAGGTTGATGCTATTGAGGGAGGGGATGGTTTTACGCTTGTGCGCGAGGCTCAGAGGAAGGGGGTGTCGATTCCCAATACTGGGCTTGCGGTGGCCATTGACCTGGGCGAGCCTTGGGAGATCCACCCAAGAGAAAAATACCATGTCGGTGAGCGTCTGGCGCTCTGGGCGCTGCACAATGAGTATGGCAAGGATGTGATACCGTCCGGCCCGATTTACCGGAACTTGGAGGTCAAGGGGGCTGAAATCTGGCTCTCGTTCGACTACGCCGAGTGCGGTTTGATGGCTGGGGTCAAGCGGGTGACGGATGTGGCAGACCCCGTCGAGGCTCCCAAGGGGACTGCGCTCACGGGATTTGCCATTGCCGGGGCTGACCGCAAATGGCATCACGCAACTGCCCGGATTGAAGGTTCGCAGGTGGTTGTCTCTGCTCCGGAGGTGCCCAACCCGGTCGCCGTTCGGTATGCTTTTCGCGGCGCCCCCGAGTGTAATCTTTACAATCGGGCAGGGCTTCCGGCTTCACCATTCCGGACGGACGATTGGCCCTGTCCCTTGGCGTCGCAGTGAGCCCAATAGGGGGAAGGCCTGCCTTCTGCCCCGTACCAGCCCCTGTTGCCTGTTGCGACTTTCCTGCTTACCTATTGGCTCCCTTCGTACCAACCTCTCGCACCTGAACCTGCCTATCAATGGCGCCGTCAGGTTGCAACCTTTCGGTGTCACTGGTAGGCAAGTGTGGGGAGAAGTCTATCCGTGACGGGGGAGCACACCGAAGCGTGCCTGAAGGAATAAACAGGACAGAAAAGGGCGCAAAAGGCGGATAACCAACTTCCTCGCTCTGCGTAGGGGACGCCCTATAGATGTGACCGGACGGCGTGCGGGCGTCTAGCAGACGATTGCATCGTTGGCCGTAAAGGCACCTAGCGAGTTTGCTTTGACCTGGATGCAAATAAAGTTGATCGGTTCATCGGGGCTGGCGAGGAACTGCCGCTTGGCCTGCGGGGCAAGTTTAAGCCAATCACCTGCGTGGAGCTCGACCTTTTCCCCGTCTATCACAGCCGCTCCTCGACCTTCGAGAATGGCATAGATTTCTTCGTTGTTTTTGTGCGCATGGACGAAAGGAACCTGCCCTCCGGCGGGAATGTGGTTGATGGAAATCTCTGCGCCTGTTAGAGCCAGGAGGTCGTGAAGTTCTGTTCGGGCGGCGGCCTTGATGTGGGTCTTCGTGTAGTTTGGCATAACTTGCCTCTCCATTAGAGTTTGGATTTGTGTGGTGAACGAGTGTTAGCCTAGCAGATTCCCTGAGGAGGAACAAGTACGCACCTTTTGGTTCCCATTGCTCGTGGATAAGGGACTTCTTATGTGGGAACCGCCACACAAAGCGTTTGGGGAAACCTTTATGGCGCGGTACGGCAACGGGCCTCTTACTTGCACAGATGCGGATGATATGGTATTATGCCGAAATAATGAATGAGCATAGCGCATCCTTTGCATCCAAACCGCGGTTCGAAGTCTTGGACGGCCTGCGCGGCATTGCCGCACTGTTGGTGGTGGCTTTCCATCTGCTGGAAAGCTACAGCGGCGGCGACCATACGCGCCAGATTTTGAACCACGGCTACTTGGCGGTTGACTTCTTCTTTGTGCTTTCCGGCTTTGTCATCGGCTATGCGTACGACGATCGCTGGGGGCAGGGGCTCACCCTAAGAGAGTTCTTCAAGCGGAGGCTGGTGCGGTTGCATCCGATGGTCGTGTTTGGGACGCTCTTGGGAGCCGCGCTGTTCTATTTCGGGGC
>JBJFGP010000093.1:0-3891 GCA_051892815.1 Kiritimatiellia bacterium
GGTTGATTGAGATGGACCCGAATGCGTCAATCGACGAGGTTCACCGATTCGCAGGAGCCGGGCGAAAGTTGATGACTTATGAGCGAGGAGAAGATACGCCTGGTTCGCACTATAGTCCTTTGTACCAGTTCGGGAACCATTCGTTCCACGCAGGAACTATCAAATGGGAGAATATACCCGAGCGCTTCGACAAGCAGAATATCCAGTCTCTAGGCACCATCTCTTCAGAAAATGAACTTGGATACGACCTTCCGATTGAGCAGGCCGTCAATACCTTGAACGAGTTCCTGCTGGATGGCGGAAAGCGGGAAGGAACACGGTTCTCTGACAATCCAAGGAAACTGGTTGATGCGATTCTGGCAGACGAGCCAATCGTTTCCGACGGTCGCCTGCTCACTATGCCTGCAGAAGAGCAGCGCAAGGAGGCGTGGCGGATTTACGATGGGCTGCGCAATGAGACCGTTCGTACGCAGGACGGTAGGGTTGTGCACTTCTACAGAAGAGGGTTCAACGAGACGCGATACCATTCTGCAGACAGTCACACGCTTGCAATCATTCCGATTCTGAAAGAAACGATTGCCAGCGCTCACCTGTTCTACAATGGTGACAAGAGCGCGCGCGATGGGAATGACAGGTCGTATCACCTCTATGCCCGCAAGGTCAATCTAGGAGACGGCGAGCGGATTGCCCGAATTGTCATTCGTGAGGACAAGAACGGGAATATGTACTACGACAGCGAATCTACGTCTGTAGAAACGCTAAAGGAGATTCTCGACCAGGGGTACCCGAAACCAAATCAGGCCCAAGGAAGAGAATCTCCTTACGCTACACATAGTTTGGCAGAATTGTTCGGAGAAGTCAACCAAAATCCTTCCGGCGGAGGAGAAAATCGAACGGGTGTTCGTTTCTCCGCCTCTGACGTGACGGTCGACCCGTCTGGCGTGACGGTTGATGTGGCCAAGAAGCACCTGGTGGCTCTCGCCGGAAAACCGCTTCGGAATCTTGCGACAGGAATTGTCGCCGAGATAAACTCGCGTCAGAGGAATAAGATAGTCAGCAATTCCGCCGTCCGAAAGTCTGTCAAAAACGGGTTTGCTCCTGCCCAGCACAATGCGGCAGTGTCCATCATCGAAAACCTGTGGAAGCACGCGGAACAAGTCAGTTCCAATCCAGACCGCAATGGGGACGCGAATATCAAGTCAATCAAGCGGTTTGCCTCAATCGTCTATTTTGGCGACAGGGAGGCATTCGCATATCTAACCGCGAAGGAGCCGGTTGACAGCAAACACAAACTTTATTCCATCGAGTTGGAAAAACTAGAGTCCATGGGCGGTAAGCTGAACGGCCGTGACCATTCCGCGCCAATGGACTCCGGGGCCATCATAGAGAAACTGCGCTCGAAGGTCAAGGAGAATCTGCCGGACGGGGAGGAAAACGGCACGGCATCCAGGTTTTCGATCTCAGAGCGAAACCGGAAGAATCGGCTGGATTCCTACGCCAGTCCGTTCTGGCAGGCCTTCGAGAATGCTCCTGCGGCTGGCGGGTTGAATCTGCCGAACCGGATGCTGGCGGCCTCAGGCGTCTCCCAGCGTGGGATTTCGCCGAACGAGTTTCTCTACAAGGCTCGGCAGATATTCCCGGAACTGGCCATCCGCCGGGAGAACAAGGGGGCCCGAATCGGGCGGCGTTATCTTGGCTATTTCGTGCCGTCGACGCTGCTGGTCCGGTCCAAGGACGCGGACTTTTTCAACACGATCTGCCACGAAATCGGACACCACCTGGAGCACTTGAACCGAACGAAGAATGCGATTCCGAAGGCTGCTGTCGACGAGCTTGTCTCGATGGGCAAGGCACTCTACGGCAAGCAGCAACCGACAGGCGGCTATGCGGCTGAGGGTTTTGCCGAGTTCATCCGCGGCTGGGCGACCGCTTCGCCAGACCTGTCGTCCATCGCCCCTGAAACGCTGGCCTGGTTTGAACATCTGCCGCTATGACAGGTTGGCAGGAATTCCCCTCACTGGTTGCCACCTGTGCCCCTCCAAGGTGCCTTCCCCCTGGGGGCGAAGGTGGCAACCTTTTACTTCTTCGCCATGGTACCTCTCGCAGCGGGCGATTGACTCCTATTGCTCCCCCACCCGAGCGACCTTGCCAGACGGGGCAGGGGAGGAAAGTGCGTGATTGTCGACAATTTTGTCCGTTTGAAGTTGAGTCGGGCGTACAATTTTGTTAGACTATCCCCCATTCCCCGCCCCAAGCGTGCTCGAACCCCGTGGAAACCCGTTTGGCACGCAACCTGCGAGGAAGAAGGCATCAACCGTTCTTCACCCACCTAGCAAGGATAGACGCATGACAAAGGATACCGTGACAGCCGAGTTCGGCGAGAATGTCTTCAATGTAAAGGTGATGCGCAATTACCTTTCCAACCGGGCCTACCAGTCCCTCTCCGCGACCATACTCAAGGGCGAAAAGATCGACCCCTCCATCGCAGGAGAAGTCGCCGAAGCCATGAAGGCCTGGGCCATGGAGCGCGGCGCCACCCACTATACCCACTGGTTCCAACCCCTCACCGGAACCACCGCCGAAAAACACGACTCCTTCTTCAACCCCGACGGCGAAGGCGGCGTATTGGCCCACTTCTCAGGTAAGGAACTCTCCCAGGGCGAACCGGACGCCTCCAGCTTCCCCTCAGGCGGCTTGAGAGCCACCTTCGAAGCCCGCGGCTACACCGCCTGGGACCCCTCCAGCCCCGCCTTCATCAAGAAGACCGGCGGCGTCAGCGTCCTCTGCATCCCCACCCTCTTCTGCGGCTACCACGGCGAGGCTTTGGACAAGAAAACCCCCCTGATGCGCTCCCAGGAAGTCCTCGCCAAGCAAGTCGAGCGCGTCGCCAAACTCTTCGATATCCCCTGCGTCCGTCGTACCATCGCCACCCTCGGACCGGAACAGGAATACTTCCTCATTGATGCCGAAGACTACCGCGCCCGCCCTGACCTGATTCAGACCGGACGCACCCTTTTCGGACGCCGCCCGCCTCGCCACCAACAGATGGAAGACCACTACTTCGGCCGCATCCAGCCGCGCATTCTCTCCTTCATGGCGGACCTCGACCACGAACTCTGGCGCCTAGGCGTCCCCGCCAAGACCCGGCACAACGAAGTCGCCCCCGCCCAATTCGAGATTGCGCCCGTCTTCGAAGACCAGAATTTGGCCATAGACCACAATATGGTCACCATGCAACTCATCCAGGAAGTCGCCGAACGCCATGGCTTGGTCGCACTCCTCCACGAGAAACCTTTCGCCGGCGTCAATGGCTCGGGCAAGCACAACAACTTCTCCATCACCGGCCCCGACGGCAAGAACTGGCTCTCCCCGGGTGATACCCCGCACGAGAACGCGAAGTTTCTCTTGACCCTCTGCGCCATCATCAAAGCAGTCGATGCCCATGCCGACATCCTCCGCGCCTCGGTGGCGTCCGCCGGCAACGATCATCGCTTGGGCGCAAACGAGGCGCCGCCTGCCATCATCTCCATCTACTTGGGTGCCCAGTTGACGGACATTGTCAACCAAATTATCGCGGACGGGAATGCGAAGCGGACGCAAACGGCGACGGCTTTGAAACTGGGCGTTTCGATGCTTCCTCCGCTTCCCAGGGATGCCACGGACCGCAACCGCACCTCGCCTATGGCCTTCACGGGCAATAAGTTCGAATTCCGCGCGGCGGGCTCTAGCCAGAGTTGCTCGGGGGCGAATGTGGTGCTCAACACGACGGTCGCCTGGGCGCTCGACGAGTTGGTTTCCGCGATTGAGGCGCGGATGAAGAAAGGGGAGAAGTTCATTGCCGCGCTCAAGATCTGCAACATCGAGACGCACGTGGCCGACTCGCACACCTGC
>JBJFGP010000094.1:0-3837 GCA_051892815.1 Kiritimatiellia bacterium
GATTTCCCCACCCCTCACAGAAACCCGCCCCGCCGCCATTCCTCACCCATCCCACCAACCGAAGCCAAGGCAACAAAAAGAGGGAGGCCGCCGTTGCCGGCAACCTCCCCCAATTCCACCGCACTGTAAGCCAGATTCTGTCCCGCCAAAGCGGTGCGAGTCATTTGTCTAAGCGGCCAACCCGGAACTTGTCCGCCGAAGCGGTGCGGTACGGACAGCACCTCCGTTCCCTATTTGGCCTTGCTCCGGAAAGGGCTTGCCGCGCAGCGGAGGCTCGCACCTCCGCCCGGTGGTCTCTTACACCACCTTTTCACCCTTGCCCGTTGGGGCGGTCTGCTTTCTGTTGCGCTTTCCGTCGACGCTTTATGGAGGCGTCGCTCCCGGGTTTCCCGCGGGATTTCCCGTCCTGTGGAGTCTGGACTTTCCTCCCTCCGAAGAGAGCGACCCGCCGTGCGGTGGAAAATGGAATCGGCCCTACGCCTTGTAGAGAATGCGTCCGCAACTCTCGCAGACCACCAGCTCGCGCCCGCGCAGAACGGACTGGCGCGTCGCCGGCGTCTGGATGAGGTTGCACCCGCTGCAAACCCCCGCCTGCACATTCATCCGCACCACAATGGGCCAGCGCGAAGTCTTCAGGCGCTCGTAATAGGCCAGATAGGTCGGATCGACCGTCTTGACCGCCTCGTCCCGTTCCGCCTGGGAGCGGGTCAGCTCTTCGCGGACGCGATCGAGGCGTTCGGCCATCTCGCGCTCGTGGTCGCCCGCAATGGCCTCCGCCTCCTTGAGCGCCTCATTCGCCTGGGCCAAGTCCGTCTGAAGTGGAATAATATCGTCATTGGCGACCGTCAGACGCGCCTGGGCCTGGGAGATTTGCTCGCGGATGCGGTCGATATCCTCATTGAGAGCCTGGAATTCGCGGTTCGTCACCAGGTCGTTCTGAGCCTCCTTGCGGCGGCGAATCGTCTCCTCGTGCTCGACAATCTCGGCTTCGAGAGAGGCTACGCGCGTCCGCGCAGCCAAGAGGGCCCGCTCAACGGCTTGGACATTTTGACGGGCTTCCGCCAGGCGGCGGAGTTCGGTTCCAGTGTTGGAGGAGGCGTGGTCGATTTCCCGCTGGAGGTCGCGGATGCGGCTATCCACTTCTTGCAGCGCAAGCAGGCTCTCAATCGTGCTCATTTCGATCCTTGTGTAGGTAGAACTGGCAGTCAAGTCTACCTTTTTAGGGAACTGATGTCAAGGAAAGTGTTGGAGACCGCCCCGAGAACCCCTGCTGAATCGGCTTGGCCGCCCCCGGAAAGGGCAATATGCCACCCCGCAGGAGCCCCGGTTTATCCCGCATCGTCCCCGGGAGACGGCACCGTATTTCTCTTGCAAGCCGACGGGCGTTGCGCTACACTATGGGCAACGGTTGCCGCCGGTCTGCACCGCGCCACCGCAAAAAAGTCGCTCAACCGCAAAAAAGTCCGCACGGTTTCGCTGCCGGTCTGTTTATAGGAGTATGCAAAAGGGAATCTCGTTGCCCGGAGAGATGGTCCTCCAGCTCACCCAGTTGCAGGACGACCTCTATCGTCA
This sequence comes from Kiritimatiellia bacterium, assembly GCA_051892815.1. Taxonomy (GTDB): domain Bacteria; phylum Verrucomicrobiota; class Kiritimatiellia; order RFP12; family DVOR01; genus JAXFQS01. The sequence continues at coordinate 1,573 of JBJFGP010000094.1, forward strand.
CATCTGCGTCCTCTGCGCCGATGTCGAACGGGCCAAAGACATTCTCCAGGAGACCAACCTCGAAATCTGCGCGAAGTACCCGACCTTCGACGAGGCCAAGGGTACCTTCAAGGCCTGGTGCAAGACCCTCGCCACCTACCAGGTGCGAAAGGCCCTGCTCTACGCCAAGCGCGATGCCAGGCGGCTGGTCTTCGACGAAGATGTCTTCAACCTGCTGGTCGATACGCTCGCCCAAGAGCCAGATGCCGACCTCGGACAGCGCGTTTCCTGCCTGCAATGGTGTATCGGGCGGCTCGACCAAGCTAAACTTCGGCTGATTCGCCTGAGATACTGGCAACGCAGCGGCGTGAGCGAAATCGCGCGACTCTGCAGCTTGACGGAATCGGCCGTGGCCTCCCGTCTCGTGCGGATCCGATCCGAACTCGCCGACTGCGTCATACGACAGGAATGTCGTCTGGAAAGGCAACCTTGAAGAGCATGCCTGAGTTTCACCTGCTCCTCGAACGCCTGTTCGACGGCGGCCTGCGCGGCGACGAGCGCGAACGGTTCAATGCCATTCTGCGCCAAGACCGCCAGGCGCGGCGCGAGTGGGTTGAGCAGATTGAGATTCATGCCCGGCTGTCCCGGTTTCCCGACCTGCTGAAGGATTCCGGTCGCCGGGTGCAGATGAAGCAAGGCGGCCGTTGGAGATGGCTGCCCCTCGCGGCAACGGTCGTCGTCCTGCTTTCGAGCGGTGCTCTGTTGGCGCTGGATTCGATTCAGGCGGCCGCTACGCTTCAGGCGAAGGCGGAGATTGACCGTTCCCTCGCGGAACTGAACCTTGCGTTCTCCGCGCAGGATGAGGCGGCGGCCGTTGCGGCAGAGACTGCAACCGGGTGTGCGCCCCGGTATGCGGCGGTCGGGAACGGGGCAGCCGCCGAGGCGGCGGAGTGTGCGCCCGACGCCTTGGCCGAGGGCTTTCTCAAGGATCGTTTCCTGCAGACGTCCGTTGCGTTGTCCGGTATCGCCAGTGCTACGGCGGCTACCAACCTTTGGCTTGGCACCGTTGCCGCGGAAGGTTACCTGCCGAGCCCTGATTTTGCCGCGAACTGGTCGCTGGATCGGGTGCCGGACCGTGAGAATCTCGACTGCGCGTGCGTGGCAACCAATCTGGTCATCGACGATTCAGTCATCAGTTTTGCTCCTCTGACGCTCTTTTTCAAAGGCACTTGGCAGGGCTACCGTCTGGAGTTTCAACGGGACTTTGAGCTTCAGCGGCTTGAATGCCAGGATGGCACGGCCGGGTCTGCGGAGGTTCATGCGGGACGCGTGCAGGTAGGGACTGCCAATCGTCCGGTCACGCTGGCGCTTTCCGGGGGGACGGCTCCGCTCGACTTCCGGCAGTCCTCGTCTGGGTGGAATTATGTCCGGCTGGCGCCGGGGAGTGTCATTGATTTCTGCGGCGAGGAGATTGCCTTTCCCAAGAGCAATGTGGGGAAGACCTCGTCCGACGGTGCCATCCAGTCCTCCGGCTATTTTGAGGATGCGGCCTGCTCTTCCAACGGCACCATCCGGTTCAGCACGGCGGCCGGCACCATCCGCCTGGCGGGGCAGGGTCTCGACAAGGGGGCAATCCGGCTGGGCTACAACAATCTCGAACTGCGAAGCGACCAGACTTGGATCGCGGAGCCCACCGCCTACGTCTCGCTCAATGCGCGCCAGACGCCTGAAGGTGCCAAGGGGCCGGTCTTTCCCATACCGCTCGATTCGAAGCGTCTGGACAATCTCGGCCAGGTCAATTTCAGCGTCTGCGGGCAGCCTTTGGCGGACGCCACGCCGCTGACGGGGCTGCATCTGAGCGGGGGGACTTACGGCTCTCTGCACTTCTGCTCGTCGGGCACCACGCGGCGGCGTCAGTGCATTGCCCTCGACGGTGATGTCGCATTGCTCGGAGAGGTGGTCGAGACCCCCATGCAGAGCGGCGGAGAGGCGCAGACGCGCCCCTACAGTCTGACGCTGGCGACCTACACCTCGCCCGGCTCGCTCTCCCTCCACCTCGAAGGCAACGCCCTCGAGCTCGCCAACGGTCTGCGCCTGGACGCGGGTGCGACGGGGGACGACGGCTCTTTCTGCCGAATCGACGCGTCGGGCGGCATCCTGCGCATTGGCGGCGATCTGATTGTCTCCGACGCCGCCCATCCCGGGGCCGCCGAGCACGGCATCCATCTCGACGCCTCCTCCACGCTTGAACTCGGAGGAGATTACCACACCTCGCAGACATCGGTA
>JBJFGP010000095.1:0-18023 GCA_051892815.1 Kiritimatiellia bacterium
GTTGCTACCTCGGGGATGCTTGGGAACGCACCTATGGAGACGCCGGGTGGCAACCTTTCTCCCAAATCCGCCGCGCCCTGCCCTGGTACTTCCTCGAATACGACCAAGGCGTCACGACCGGATGGGGCGTCCAAGTCCAGCCCAACGCCCTGGCCTGCTGGCGCCTCTTCCCCGAAGGCCGCGAACTCAATCTCGACCTCCGCGCCGGCGGCGGCCCCCTCCGTCTTGGAACCCGCCGGCTCGACGCCGCCACAATCGTCATCCACCGCGGCCCCCGTGACCAAACCCCTTGGCAGACCGGCCGACAATTCTGCCGCCTGATGTGCCCCCATCCGCGCCTCCCGAAAGAACCCGTCTACGGCTACAACGATTGGTACTGCGCCTACGGCTGCAACACCGCCACCAACTTCCTCGCCGATGCCGCCACCATCCTCGCGTGCGCCAAAGACCTCCCCGTCCGCCCCTACCTCGTCGTCGACGACGGCTGGCAAATCAACGCCCCCCCAATCGTCAAAGCCTCCGGCAGAGGCCCCTGGGAACGCAGCGGCACCGCCTTCGGAATGGCGATGGAAGAGTTCTGCCGCCGCATCGTCGCGCTCGGCGCCAAGCCCGGCCTCTGGTACCGCCCGCTCCACACCTAGCAAGGCTACCCCAAGGATCAATGCCTCCAGGCAAATCCAGACCTCGTAGACCCCTCTTGCCCCCAACTGCTCGAACGCATCCGCCGCGAAACCGCCCGCTTCCGCTCCTGGGGCATACGCCTCATCAAAGCCGACTACCTCACCGCAGACCTCAACAATCGCGCCTGGGGATTCCGCCTCGACCAGCGCCTCATCCCCGACGACACCTTCCGCTGGCGCGACAACACCCGTACCACCGCCGAAGTCGTCAAGTCAATCTACCAAGCCATCCGAGACGGCGCCGGAGACGATACCGTGATTATCGGCTGCAACGCCCTCAACCACCTCGCCGCCGGCATCTTCGAACTCCAACGGATTGGGGACGACACCAGCGGCAAAGAGTGGGAACGGACAAGAAAGATGGGCATCAACACCTTGGCCTTCCGCTCCATCCAAGACCGTACCCTCTTCGCCGCCGACGCCGATTGCGTCGGGCTCGTCTCCCAAGGCGACATCCCCTGGTACCTCAACCGCCAATGGCTCCAACTCCTCGCCAACAGCGGCACCCCGCTCTTCATCTCCTGGAAACGCCAGCTGGCAACCCCCGAAGTCCGAGAAGCCCTTGCGGAAGCCTTCCGCCTAGCCTCGATTCCCCGCCCAACTGCCGAACCCATCGACTGGTTCCAAACACCGACTCCCCAAGTTTGGCGCTTTGGAAACGAGACCAATCGCTTCAACTGGACCGACGCCCCGAAAGCCCGCCGCTAGCCCCACTCGAACCCCTCCGCCAAGCCAATCCCTTCCGCCAAATCTAGTTGCGGAAGCCCGCCATCAATCAGTTGAAAAAGATATAGGTCGGCGACGGCGCGGGCGAAAGATTGCGCAGTTGAAATGCCGAAAGATAGGCCTTCGCCGTCTTCCCCTTCACATAAAAAGTCTGCGTCTCCCCATCCGCCGTAAACCGCCCCACCACATGCGAGCCAACCCCGCCCGAAGTCCCCGAAGCGGCATGGCTATGCGCCAAAGTCACCGCCGAAGTCATCCCGTTATTGTCCGCAATAAGAGTGCTGCGAGATGGCGCATCCGTGTCGTACGAGTTGTTGACCCACAGCTGGACCAAATACTCATTCCCCGGCGTCAGATTGGAGAAAGTCAGCGTCCCGATACCCGTTGAACCGCCCGTGCAAAGCGCATATCTGAGAATCGCTTGATAGGCTTCCGGCAGGGTCGAGAAGGGCGCGACACCCTTATAGGCAACCGAGAGAGATGTCGCGAAAGAGCCACCCTTTGTCACCCCCTCAGGCAAGAGCGAGAGAGAGGCAACAACAGAGAACACAACCCCGTTCAAGGTTGATTCCCCCTTGCTGCCTGCAAACCCGACGGCAACGACCTTCCGCCCCTCAGTCACCACATCCGACGCGCCGGAGATTGTCTGAACAGCCTCCCACGAGACCGTTGCCGCCCAACCCGCCGATACGGCAAAGAGGAGTGAAACCAACCCGGCGAAACGCACGAAAGACCCCATTTTACGGATCGAGATTCGTCAACGCCTGCGTCTCGAAATCAATCCGCCGATAGTAGCAGTTTCGCGGTTGACCCGCCTTGTTCTTCGTGTGGCAGATGCCACCGCGCCGTGGGCGGACAATGTAGAGCAGGGAGTTCTGCTCGCAATTCACCCGGGCCTCCAGCAGGTCGAAAGTCTCCCCCGAAGTCTTTCCCTTTTCCCAGAGACAGTGGCGAGAGGTGCTCCACAGCACCAGCATCCGCTCGCGGAACGCCTGCTCCATCGCCTGGCGGTTGGTGTAGGCCACCAAAATGACCTCCTTTGTATCGGCATTCTGAACCGCCACAGGAATCACGTGGTCGCCGTCCTGCAGAATCTGCCCGGCGATCTTTGCGATTTTCGTGAAGTCGAGTTGAAGTTCGTTTGACTCTTCAAGCTGTCCCATATCTACTTCTCTTTCCGGGCATCCGCCTTGGCGTTGAGTTTCTTCGCCAGTTCCTTGCGCTTGGCCGGGTCAATGCCCATCTTGACCAGGATTGCATCCGTCACATCGACTGTCGACGAGTAATAGGGAAGGACATTCGCCGCGAAAATCATATCGTAGCCGTTGTCCTTGGCGTAGGCGGTGATGATCTCGCGGAGTTTGTCGGTCGTGCGCTTGACCATAGTCGACTCCGTCTCCGCCAGTTCCCTTTGGCGCTGGGCACGTTTCTGGCGGAATTCGTTGTCCGCCTCGATTAGGGCACGCTGACGGGTCTGGGCATCAGCCTTGGCCTTGGCGCGCTGCTTGTCCGAGAGCGAGGGGTTTTCGTAGGCCTCCACCGCCTTCTCGAAAGCCGCGTTCAACTCTTTGAGCTGGGCCTTTCCCTTCTCCTGCTCGGCTTCGAGGCGTTCGACCATCTCCTTCATGAGCGCTTCATCCGCCACCGTGTTCGGATGGAGCCGCAGCAGAATGTCCATTTCAACCACACCGAGTTTCCCGGCGGATACGGCCCCGGCGGCCAATAGCGTCAAAGCCAGCAACAGATGTTTCATAACAGTAGCCTTTCTCAAAATCAGTCGAAGCCAATCCAGAAGGAGAAGACCTCCTCCTCCGAGTCGTCGGGATTGCTGTAGGGGACAGCCACATCGAGGCGAATCGGGAAGCCGGGAATGTCGATGCGCAGACCGCAGCCGACCGTCGCATAGATGTTGTCGAAGTCGGGATCCCCGAAGTCGGCGCCCAGGCAGCCAATGTCCGTGAAGATGGCGAAGCGCACGGCTTCGAAGAGCGGAATGGTGTACTCAAGCGTCGCCACGGCCATCGTTTGGCCGCCATAGGGATCGTCGGTCTTGCGCCCGTCGCCGTTGTAGAGTTTGGGGCCGAGGCCGCGGTATTCGAAGCCGCGCACCGTACGGCCGCCGCCGATGAAGTAGCGGGCGTGGAGGGGAACCTCGTCGGTGGAGCCGTAGGCGTCGACGGTTTCATAACGCAGGCGCCACATCAGGACGGTTTTGAAGGGGCAGGTCACCCAGTGGGTGTAGTTGACTCCGAGCGCGTAGGTGTTCCACTCGGAACCGGTGACATCGCCCTGGCCTTCGGCAAAGATGTTGATGCGGTAGCCGGCGGTCGGGACGAAGGCGCGGTTGCGGCGGTCAAGGTGCCAGTAGATGCGCGAGCGGCTGGAGAGACCCTTGTCGTCGCTGGTGCCGTAGGCGAAGGGCTTGTTCTGGTCGCGGTCGAGGAAGTAGGGCCCGTCGTCCTCGTCGTCGTAGTCGATGTATTCGAGCGTGTGCATCAGCCCGAGGCGTCCGAGCGCGATGGGGTAGGAGATGCCCACGCCGCCACCGGTGCGAATCTCATCGTACTGGTCGAACCAGCGCATGCGACGATAGAGTTCGACATTCAGCGCCAGGGGGCGGTTGAAGAGCCAAGGCTCGGTCCATTGGGTTTCGACAGTCTGGCGGCGGTTGCCGTATTCGACGCCCAGTCGCGCCTTCTGCCCGCCGCCGGTGAAGTTGGGCCAGTTGAAGAGGTCGAAGTTGGACTGGCGAATCTCGAAGTAGCCCACAACGCTGTCAATGCTGGAAAAGCCGACGCCGATCATAAAGTTGCCGGTGCGCTGCTCTTCGACATCGAAGACGAGGTCTCGCTCGCCCTTCTCGCCGGTGGGGACATAGTAGTGCCGGACGGTGGAGAAGTAGTTGAGGTTTTTGAGGCGGTTCTCACTCCGTTCGGCGAGCACATCGTTGGCGACAAGTCCGGGGATGACGAGCAGTTCGCGGCGGAGGACTTTGTCTTTGGTCTTGGTATTGCCGCGCAGGACGATGTTGCGGATAGTGACCTGTTCGCTCTCTTGGACGGTGAAGAGCAGGGCGACGCGGTTGGTTGCGCCTTCGACGGCTTCATAGTCGGTGCGGACTTGGGTCTCGACATAGCCGCGGGCGGCGTAGAAGTCGCGGATGGTCTTGGCGGCTGCGTCGACGGTGGTGCTGGAGGCGAGCTGACCTTGGGCGAGGCTGAGGGCTTCGGTGACTTGGGTTTCGGGGAAGAGTTCGACGCCTTCGACGGCCACGGAGTCGATGGTGTAGCAGGGGCCTTCAACAATGTCGTAGTAGATGGAGGCGTGGTCTGCGTCGACTTGCTCAAGGCGGGCTTCGCCGACAGTGGCGTCGAGGTAGCCTTGCTGGCGGTAGAGGTTGGCGATTTCCACGCGGGCGTCGTCGAGTTCCTGTTCGGAGACCGGGGTGTCGGCAAACCAGCCGCGCGGATCCCACCAGGGACGGCTGCCGAATGTCGCGCGGAGGGTCTTGGAGTCGATGTGTTCGTTGCCGGTGAACTCGTAGGACTTGTGTTTGGCGCGGGGCCCTTCTTCGATGGTGAAGGAGACGCCGGCGATGCCGTTGGTTGGGTCGACATCCGTCATTGCCACGCCGATGCGCGGGAAGGGGAAGTATTTCTTGACATACTCCTTGCGGATAGTTGCGGCCTTGTCGGCAAGAACCAGTTCATCGATGGGATCGCCGTCCTTGAGGTCAGCGAATTTGGCGATTTTGCTCTCGGAGAAGTAGTCGCAACCTTGGATGGCGAGGGGCCCTTGGAAGCGGTAGCGGCGCTTGACTTTGTAGGTGACTTCGACGCCGTTGGGGGTGGGCAGGACATCGACCGAGGCGTAGGAGAATCGCCCGGTGTCGAGGAGGGCCCGGACATCCTTGGAGAGCGCGGTCTGGGAGACTTCCTGCCCTTGCTGGACATTGCAGTAGGAGATGACATCGGAGACATCGGCCTGGAAGCCGTCGATGGCCTGGACGGTGACCTTGGAGACGGTCTTTTCGTCTGCCCGGAGCACCCCCGCAATCAGGAGGGGCAGGATGAGGAAGAGGGACTTTTTCATAGTGGGAATGGATTAGCCAGCCACAGGGTCGTGGCGATCGGAGAATCGGGTGAATTCGCCGTTGAAGTTGAGCCGGACCTCGCCGGTCTGGCCGTTGCGCTGTTTGGCGACATCGACAATGGCGAGGTCTTTATCCTCGTAGCCGTCGCTGCCGGGGTATTTGCAGGGGCGGCGGAGCATCAACACGACATCGGCATCCTGCTCAATGGCGCCGGAGTCGCGCAGATCGGAAAGTTTCGGAATGGCGTTCTTGTCGCCGTGCTGCTCGGTGTTGCGGCTGAGCTGGGAGAGCACGAGCACGGGAATGTCGAGTTCCTTGGCCATCGCCTTGATGTTGCTGGAGACCTTGGAGACCTCAATCTGGCGGCCCTGTTTGGCGTACTCGCGGTGGCTCAAAAGCTGCAGATAGTCAATCACGAGCAGCTCGATATGATGCTGCTTCTTCATCCGCCGGGCCCGCGCGCGCAAATCCATCACATCCAAATCGGAGGCATCGTCGACAAAGATGGGCGCCTTTCCGATGATGCTCGCCCCCGTTGTCAGCCGCCGGATAATCTCCTGCGGATCGATTGCCCGCCCCCCGAGGCTGTTCATAGGAATCCCCGAGACCCCAGCCAACATACGCTTGGCCAGCGATTGTTGGTTCATCTCGCAGCTAAAGACGCCTACCGGATGGGGCCCAGCGTACGCACCAGGGAACGGCTCATTGTCAATCCGCCGCCCGAGCGCTACGCATTCGGCAATGTTCATCGCCAAAGAGGTTTTCCCCTGGGACGGGCGCGCCGCCAGCACAATCATCTCCTGCTTGCGCAACCCGTGAATCATCCGGTCGAGGTTCGCCAGCCCGCACGGAAGCCCCGTCAACCCGCCATCGGGATTCCGCAACTGCTGCTCAATCTGCGAAACCGTCAACTCGATGGAACTCTTCCACGAGCAGTCACGCCCCGAAGAAGTCCCGTTCAAATCCAAAAACCGCTGTTCCGCCCACCCCAGAATCACATCCACGCTCTCCGCCCCCGCGTAGCAGCGCTCCTGCGTCTCCGACGCCGCCAGCAGAATCTGCCGCAGCAAAAACTTCTGGTAGACAATGTCCCGGTAGTACTGCGCGTGCGCCGCCGTCGGCGTCGCGCGCATCACCTCTTCGAGAAAAGGGATTCCCCCCACACGCTCCAAATCCCCCCCGACCTGCAGATGCTGCGCCAGCGTAATCGCGTCAATCGCCTTGAGCGAATTGGCCATCTCCGTCATCGCCCGGAAGACAACCTGATGCGCCGGATCGTAGAAAACCTCCGGCGTCATCCGCATCGAAAGGCAGAGGTCCATCACCCTCGTGGAATCGAGGAGGATGGACCCCAAAAGACCGCGCTCGGCATTGAGATCCTGCGGCGGAGTCCGCAAGACAGACTCCCCGGCAGGAACCTCGCTCTTCTTCGCCTTGCGCGGCATGTGCGGCGTGCGCCCGGATTAGGACTCCGCCACAACCCAGACCTTGACCGTCGCCTCGACCTCGGGGAAGATCTTGATCACGACATCCGTGTCGCCCGTCTCCTTGATCGGCTCGGCCAACTGGACCTGCGAAGCCGCCACGTCAACCTTCTCCTCGGCCAGCGCCGCCACAATCTCGGCAACGCCCACCGAACCGTAGAGCTTCGTCCCGTCCGTCGTGCGCGCCCGGATTGTCACCGCCTTGCCCGAAAGCTTCGCGGCCTTCTCCGTCGCCTCGGCCTTGCGCTGGCGTGCCAGCTCCTCGCGCTCCTTGCGGAGCTTTTCGAGCTTGCGCAACGCATTCTTCGTCACCGGCTCGGCCAGCCCATGCGGGAAGAGATAGTTCCGCGCATAGCCGTCCTTGACGGTCTTCACGTCGCCCGCCAGCCCCAAGTGCTGGACATCGTTCATCAGGAGGACTTCAATAGCCATGATGGTGAATCCTTTCGGTGACTAGGCCAACAGACCCATGTTGCGGGCGCGGCGGACGCCCTTCTTGATCTGCCGCTGCTGATGCGCCGTCACGCCCGAGACGCGAGCCGGAACAATCTTGCCGAAGTCCGTCACGAAACGGCGCAGAAACTCGATGTCGTTGATGTCGACCAACTCGTTGGTCTGCATCGCCGGAGCGCGCTTCTGCGACTGGTCATTGCGGCGGGGACGGCGCTTGGCGCCTTTGTCGTTCTTCTTGAAAGCCATTTTCTACACTCTTTCTCTTGGATAACTCAGAAGGGAAGATCCTCACTATCCTCGTCCGAAACACCGTCCGGAGAGGGGGAAACATCGGAAGGGAAACTCTCCGCACGCCCCGGTTGGGACGGCTGGAACCCGGCAGACGCGGCGCCCGGCGCCACCCCTGCACTGCCCACAGAAGGTCCCAGCATCACAAACCGGTCGGCCCGAACCCGCAGGCGGGAACGCTTCTCCCCCTTGTCCGTGGTCCACTCGTCATTCTGCAAACGCCCCTCGACAAGCACATTCCGACCTTTACGGAGATACTTCTCGGCAGTTTCGGCGCTCTTGCCCCAGACCGACACATCGACGAAGCAGGTCGACTCCTTGACCTCGCCCGACTGTCTGTCACGGAACCGTTCGGAGACGGCCAACCCCAAGTCAGCCACCTTCAAGCCGGTCGAGCCAGCCACCCGCACGACAGGATCGCGCGTCAGGTTTCCGGCCAAAATGACTTTGTTGAATGAACCCATGTTGCGATCTTCCGGGAGGAAGTTCAGCCCTCGACAGCCTGTTCGGCGGCTTCAGCCTCGGCGGCCGCCGCAGCGGCCTCGGCCTTGGCGGCTTCGCGGAGCCTGCGGGCCTCGTTCTGGCGCGCGATGATTGCCTCAAGACGCTCGTCGACCGCCAGCACCTGCAGGCGGAAGAGTTCGTCGATCAGGTGCGCACGGTTGACCAGGGTGGAGACCTGCGCGGGGTCGAGCTCGAAGCGGATGCGGACGTAGACGCCGCTGTCGCGCTTCTGCATCGGGCGGGCGAAGGTCTTGCGACCCTCTTGTGCGATGTCGAGGACGGTGCCGCCGAGGCGGGTGATTTCCTCTTTCATCTTCTCGATGAGCGTATCGAGAACATTGTCCTTCGCCGAGGGGGCGAAGATGTAGATGCCATCGTATTTCTTCATGTCGTTTTCTCTTGTGCGGGAGGCAGTGCGGAGTTGAACCGGTTCATCGCCTCGTTGATTCCGTTGGAGACCCACTCTTGCGCCGCCAGCACGGCCTGGGCAACCGTCTGCGAAACCTGCTCGCGCAGTTCCTGGGGGAACCGGGCCAGAACAAAGTCCCTAAGGGGCTTTCCGAACCCGCTCCGGCCGACGCCGATGCGCAGCCGCGCAAAGCCGCCGGTACCGAGGGAGTCGGCAATCGAGGCCAATCCCTTGTGACCGCCGGTGCCACCGTCGGGACGCAGACGAATCCGCCCGAGGGGCAGGTCGGCGTCATCGGAGACGACGAGCATTGCTTCGGGGGTAATCCCGAAGTAGTGCGCGACGGGCGCGACGCTTTGGCCGCTGAGGTTCATAAAGGTCTGGGGTTCGAGCAGCAGGACGGGGCTTGAGCCGAGTGTGGTCTTGGCGATTTTGGCGTTCCAGCGGCGCTCCTCTTTCCAGGAGGCTCCGGTCTGGGCGAGCAGGGCATCGGTGACATCGAATCCGATGTTGTGCGGGGTGCCCTGGTAGTCGCGGCCGGGATTGCCGAGTCCCACGATCAGCTTCATGCGGCGCGTTCGAGCGGATTACTTCTTGGCATCGGCGGCAGGGGCCGCGCCTTCTTCCTTCTTCCCTTTGGCGATGACTTCGGGGCTGGCGGCCTCGGCGGTCTCGGCGGGGGTGTCGACGACAATCTCTTCATCGGCCTTGACGACGGTCGCCACGGGGGTGGTCGCCAGGGTCGCAATGCGGTACTTCGCGCCGAAGTCGAGATCCTTGACTTCGAGCGCCTCGTTGAGCTTGAGCGCGGAGACATCGACATCGAAGTGCTCGACGATGTCGCCCGGGAGGCACTCGACATGGATGTGGCGCAGGAGCTGGTCCAGCACGCCGCCGCCGTTCTTGACGCCGTCGGGCTCGCCGACGAGGTGGATGGCGCATTCGACGCGGATGGGCTTGTTGATGTCGACTTCGGTGAAGTCGGCGTGAGTGGGGACGCCGGAGAGGACGTCGTACTGGACTTCGCGCATGATGGCGGGAAGGTCTTTCCCGTCCATGACGAGCGTCACCAGCAGCTGGTCTGCCTGGTGGTGGCGGAGCATCAGGGTGAAGTCATGCGTGTCGATCTGAATGAGGGTGGTCCCGCCATTCATGTTGCCGACCGCGGCGGGAATCGATCCGGCGCGGCGGAGGCGGCCTGCGGCCCCGGAACCGGATTCGGTTCTGGGCTTCGCGGCCAGTCTGATAGCATTGGCCATTTTGTCTGGTTTCCTTGTTCGTGCAGGTCTGTCGGGCTCCGCCTTAGTCTAGACGGAAGAGGGAGCTGACGGACTGGTCGTTGTGGATCCGGATGATGGCTTCGGCCAGAAGCTCGGAGACGGACAGCACCGTTACGGGCAACCCTTGCACCGCAAGCGGGATGGTGTCGGTCGTGACGAGTTCCTCAAGGAAGTTCTCTTTGAGGCGCTCAAGGCCGATGTCGGTCAACGGGCAGTGCGAAACGACGGCGCGGACGCTGGCGGCTCCGTGTTCGCGGAGGAGCTTGGCGGCAGCGCGGAGGGTTCCGCAGGTCGTGGTCATGTCGTCTACCATGATCACGTCGCACCCTTTCACGTCGCCAACGACGGAAAAGGCATCCACTTCCGTAGCTCCGAGCCTCTGTTTCGCGACGATTGCCAGGCCTGTGCCGAGCATTCGTGAATAAGCGTAAGCCGACTTGACCCCGCCGGTATCCGGGGACACGACTAGTGGCTTGTTGAGCTTCTTCTCGCGCAGGTATTTCACCATGACCGGCGCGGCGTGGAGGTGGTCTACGGGAATATCGAAAAATCCTTGAATCTGCTGGGCGTGGAGGTCCATCGTGAGGACGCGGTCGGCGCCGGCTGCAGTGAGGAGGTTGGCCACGAGTTTGGCGGTGATGGGGACTCGCGGCTGGTCTTTGCGGTCCTGGCGGGCGTAGCCGAAGTAGGGAAGGACGGCGGTGATGCGCTCGGCGCTGCCCCGGCGGGCGGCGTCAATCATAATGAGCAGCTCCATGAGCATCTCATTGGGCTTGCCGCAGATGGGCTGGACCAGGAAGACATCCTGCCCGCGGATGTTGTCGTGGATTTTGACGAAGGTCTCTCCGTCGGGAAAATGGGTGATGTCCATTTTGCCGAGTTGTTCGCCCATGCAGGCGACGATTTTTTCGGCCAACGGGCGGTTGGCGGTTCCGGAGAAGACTTTCATCTGTTTCATTCCTGAGGTCTCAGCGGGGCGGATGGAAAATTGAAAGCCGAATGCGCGTGCTTTCGGCTTTCAATCGTCAATCAGTCCCGGAATCGGTGGTTGCCCGACCTAGATTCGAACTAGGACAAAGGGAATCAAAATCCCTTGTGCTGCCATTACACCATCGGGCAATCGTGTGAACGATGCGGTTCCAAAGCCCGGCTGGAAGTCGCCGAGCCATCTCTTCGGCGTGTCTGCGGTTCCGCGCCAGGCCGAAGACGGTCGCGCCGCTCCCCGAGAGGAGGACGCGGAGGGCACCGGCCTGTTCGAGTTCCCGTGCGCTTGCGGCGACTTGGGGGTAGCGCCGGAAGACGCCATCCTGGAGGTCGTTGACGAGCGCGGGGGCGAGTTCGGACACGGCTCCGCGGGCGGTCGAAGAGCGGACAGTATAGTAAACTTCAGGGGTGAAAGTCAAGGCTGGAGTGCAATGGGCGTAGACTTCCTTGGTGGAGCAGTGCGCGCCGCAGTTGACGAGGACGAGCCAAAGGGGCGGAATGGGGCTGTTTTCGGGGCTTGGCCAGGGGGATTCGAGGCGTTCTCCGCGTCCGAGCATACGCTGGGCGCCGCCTCGGACGAAGGCCGGGATGTCGGACCCGAGGGTGGCGGCGAGGGCTTCGAGGCGCGGGAGGGGAAGGTTGAGGCTCCACAGACGGTTGAGGGCGTGGAGGGTGGTGGCGCAGTCGCTGGAACCTCCGCCGAGGCCGGCGCCGGTGGGGATACGCTTGGTCAGACGGATGGTGGCACCGAAGGGGGCGGCGGCTTCCTTTTGGAGGAGGCGGGCGGCGCGCAGGATGAGGTTGTCCTGAGGGGCGCCGAGGGCTTCGGGGGGAATCTCGGAGTCGGGAGCGTGGAGGAGTTCGAGGGTGTCGGATGGGTCGAAGCGGAGGGTGTCGAAGAGGGTGATGGGGATGAGCAGGCTGTCGAGTTCGTGGAAGCCGTCGGGGCGGACGGGGCCGACTTGGAGGGTCAGGTTGACTTTGGCGAGGGCGTGGCGTATCAAGGGGGCTGGCTGGTGGCTCATGGCGGGGGGCGGCGGGCTATTTTATAAGGAAAGGGGCACCTTCCGCCAGAGAAAGGAAATGAATAAAAAAAGCTGACGGAAGATGCCCCAAATGGGGTAATGCGGCACGCTCGGGGGCGGTCGCTTCGAACCTGACGAAGGCTCGCCCGGCAAGATAACGCGATGCCGGTTTCGCGGGCGCTAGGGAGACAACTTCCCTCCCGGCAAGACCATTTTGGAATGCCTTTTCCTGCGGCCCTGTCCCGACTATCTCGCGGCAGCCGGGATGGGCGTCTCGGCCTCGGGGAGGAGTCCACCGCCGAGACCTGGACCTAGGCACCTTTCCCGAACCTTTCTGCCCCCGGATGCGCCGAATTGATTGGTTGGCGAATCGGTCGCGGGTAGGTGGATTGGCTGGAACTTGCGGGGTGCGTGTGGGCAACATGGCTCGTTCCGGTGCGGTCACCGGCGCGGTTGGTGCCGCGCCCCCGCGGCGCTTGGCTTTGGGATTTGGGAAAAGGTGGTGGCGGGTGAGGGTCACGATCCCCCGACCTGCGGATTATGATTCCGATGCTCTACCAACTGAGCTAACCCGCCAAATGAAAAATGCAGTGTTGCGGGGCACTGCATTTTCATTTTTATGGTAGGGGTGCACGGGCTCGAACCGTGGACCCAGTGATTAAGAGTCACTTGCTCTACCAACTGAGCTACACCCCCATAAAAATGGAGCGAACGATGGGATTCGAACCCACGACAACCACCTTGGCAAGGTGGAACTCTACCAATTGAGTTACGTTCGCAATGCCCAAGAGATTACCAAAAGGGGGGCTCGCGTGCAAGCAGAAAGTTGCGTTCGGACCGAAAAAGTTGCGGCTGGCGAAATTTCCCAATGTTTTCGGGGGTTCTCGGGCTCGAATGGGGATGGCGGGGCCTCGCTTCGGGAGTGATAGGTGCGCAAGAATGGGGGCGATCGGCGGGTAGGTGTCGGGGCGGATGGTTGGCAGGATGGGGGGTAGTGGGTAGGCAGGAACGGCGGGTGGAGGTTGGCACCTTTCGGGTATGGCGGTGGGCAGGTGTTGGAATCTCCGATGGGGTGGGGTGAGAGGGAGTCCAAGGAGGCATTGCCCAAATGGGTAGTGGTTGGGGCGCCGCTTTGCCGCAGGGGTGGGGCGCGTGGGAAAAGCGGCGGTTTGGGGCGTTTTTTCAGGGGTTTTTGAGTGCCTGTCGGGAGGGCGGATAAAGTTTTTCCACCGCGGAAGTCGGTCGGGGCTTGACAGGATTGGAAGGTTGCGTTAGACTGTCGATAGTCTCGTTGCTGGTTTTGGATTGCCCGTTTCGGCGGGGTGAAAGGTATGTGTGACCATGAAAATGATACGCTATGTTGCCGCGGCGATTGCCGCGTTGTTCTCGCTCCAGACCTCGGCGGCCGTCTTCCTGAGGGCGGCTGCCGAGGGTGAGGAGCGCGCGGTTCAGGACGGGACTTCCTGGGCGAGCGCCTATACCAATGCGCAGGAGGCGTTGACCGCCGCGCTCGCGGATGAAGAGGGGACACTCTATGTCGCCGCCGGGGTCTATCCGCTGGCCTCTCAGACGGCCATCGGAACCGGGACGCTCAAGGTCTACGGCGGTTTCGCCGGTGTCGACGGAGAGGGGCTGGATGAGCGCGACCCGGAGGCGAATCAAACCATCTTCACGGGCGACAAGAACAGCAACGACCGCTATGTCCACTACCAACTCTCCACCAACGGTACGCCCAGCGTTTCGATCGCCGTCGTGGACGACTGGCCGATGGTGTCCAACGGACGCTTCAACCCGCCGCCCGCCTACGCCGGAGAGTACGACATCTACGCCACCGCCATCAATAACGGCACAGGCTCCTCCCTCACCTCCGACAACCACGGCTCCGCCATCTTTACCCTCTCCAATGGCGCCACATTCGTTCTCGACGGACTCCATTTCGTCGGCTACCGCAACACCCTCTTTGCCGCCTCCGGCACCACCACCAGCCTCACCGTCGAGACCTGCCGCTTCTATGCCTGCCGCGGCGCCAATGGCGTCTTCAATGTCGACAACCTCCAGTCCTTCACCTGCGCCAATACCATCTTCGCCTACGGCGTCGCGGAAACCACCGCCGCCATTTGGAACTCATCCCCCGGCCTCATCACCAACTGCCTCTTCGAGTCCATCTACTCCACCGCCACCCTCCGCGGAGGCGTTATCCACCTCTCCAACGGCCGCTACCCGACCGTCATCGCCGACTCCACCTTCAGCCGCGTCTGCCGCCATGGAAAGCCAGACCTTGCACACGGTGGACCGGCCGTCTGCATCAACGCCGAAAACGGCGGCTCCTTGCCACTAATCAGGGGGTGCGCTTTCGACCACTGCTGGGAGGTGATGACTGCCAGCGCGACCGGTTGTGCGCCAATCGTCGGGACCTCTGGTGGCAGTTGGTGCATCGAAAACTGCCGCTTCGACCGCAACTACATCTCCTGCTCTGTGAAGAACGCGGGTGCCTATTTCCTGGTCGGACAGCATGAAAAGGCGGGGCGTCTTGGAGGGGCTTTTATCCTCAATACGGCTTTCCACGAAAATGTCAT
The DNA here is from genome assembly GCA_051892815.1 of Kiritimatiellia bacterium. Taxonomy (GTDB): domain Bacteria; phylum Verrucomicrobiota; class Kiritimatiellia; order RFP12; family DVOR01; genus JAXFQS01. Next base: position 14,503 of record JBJFGP010000095.1, read on the forward strand.
CGCCGCGCACGCCGACGAGAGCGACGGGAACTATGCTTTGGGCATTGCAGGTTCGGACTGTTACGCTGGAAACTCGTATAACAATGCGAGCAAACACGTCTTTGTCAACTGTCTGTTCGAACGCAATCTGGCGGAGGATAGGACGGAACGGACGGGTGTGTCTCCTGTCCTGGCGGAGGGGGTGTTGGCGGCTGCGAACACTTACGGGACTATCTGTGCGGCGGCGAATTGCGTGTTTATCTCTTCGGGGTCTCGGAACCCGTCGGTGGCGCTGTTTGGTTCGGCTCACTATTGGCCGGTGAATGTGGTGAATTGCCTCTTTTTGAGCGATGCTGAGGTGGCGGTGCCTTTCTACAGCAGGGTCTCGCCGACGGCCACGACGGGGATTCACTGCTATTCGTGCACGGCTCAGAATTGTTTCACGGTTCCATACAATGTGGTGGCTGAGGGGTGGGAGACGGACTGGGTTCCTTTGTCTTGGGAGGAGGGTATTTTCCCGGTGGCGAAGGTGTTGACGCCAGGGCTGCGGGAGGGTGCGGATGTGGCGGTTTCGGACTATTACACCTATGGCAAGAGTGCGCAGTTCCGGTTCCGTCCCTACGGCAGCGAGCAGTGGCAGAGTTTGCACGGTTATTCGTCGGTTGTGACGAGCGAGCCGGAGGCTTTGGTGGCTGATGCGCGGGGGGATTCTCGGCCGGTTGGCGGGGTGACTCGCGGGTGTGTGCAGGCTCTGACGGTTGACGGGGAGGCTCACGAGGCGGTGGTTCTGCGGCGGGATCCGTTTGGCGCGGGGGACTTTGGCGGAGCGCCTTCGGCGCAGAATGTGGGGGCTTTGGAGCAGGCGGTGGTGACGGCTTCTCCGATTGCGGGGGCTGGGTTTCTGGGGTGGTTCGACGAGGGCGGGAATCTGGTCGAATCGAACGCTTCGATTGACTTGGGGGTGCTCAGCTCCGGGGCGATTCTCACGGCGAAGTTCTCCACGAAGACGGTCACGGTGACCTTCAATCTGGGGCAGGGGGGGCTCTTCGAGGAGAATGGGGAGCCGACGATTTCCTACACGCTGCGGGAGGGGGATGTGTTCCCGGCGCTGCCGCCGTTTGTGGAGTCCGACGAGTGGCTGGTGGAGGAATGGGACAGGGACTTTCCGGAGTTCGTCCCGGGGGAGGACTTTACCGCCAATGCGCAGGTGCTGACGAAGGCTTCGCGCGTCTTCCATATTGTCCCTCCGGGCGAGGTTCCCGAGGGAAGCGACCGATCGGGTTCGAGTTGGGCGAACGCGACGGATGACATCAACGCCGCGGCTGCCGACGCCGCGCGCTATCGGGGCGAACTCTGGTTCCGAGAAGGAAGGTACGTACTTTCCACCCCGATTGGTTTGCACCCCAATGTGGCATTCCTGGGCGGCTTTGGGGGCGACGAGTACGAACGAAGCCAGGCCGATCCTGGCAACCATTTGACGCTCATCACGGGCGACCTCAACGCCGGGAATTACTGGCTCCCGCAGGGTTCCGACCCAGGCGCCGGGAACCGCACCTTGGTCTTCGATCCCGACACCCTCGCGCTCAATGTCCCCGTTCCGGCGGCAGATGTCGAGACGCCTGTCTGGCGCGTCAAGTACACCTCCAACGCGACCACCGCCTTCACGGACACCACCACCGGCTGCGCGACCAATGCCCTCATCAAAGGCATGACTATCGCCTGCTTCTCCGGAACGCCCATCAGCACCACCCTCATCAAATCCCAGCTGCTCGTCGAAGACTGCCGCTTCATCGGCAACTCCTGGAACGTCAACACCGCCGTCGTCGCCGTCAAAGGCTCCCTCCAGATGCGCCGCTGCGACTTCCGCTACAACCACGGCGGAGTCGATTTCAACGGTTCCGACGACGACCGCCTCTCCGTGGTCGACGACTGCACCTTCTACGGCAACGAAATCTGGAAGTCCCGTGTCTTCCGCTACTGGTCCACCGTGCCCCTGACCACCTCCAACTGCCGCTTTGAAGACAACGTCTACACCTCCCAGGAGGTCGCCTCCAGCATTGAGTTCTCCAGCTCCGCCGGTTGCACCGTCTCCAACTGGGTCGTGCGCAACACCCGCACCTGCCCGCTCCCGGCACTCGGCAACGCACAAGCCAAGAGCGCCAACGGACACATTACCCTCAACGGCAACTACACCTTCGTTCGCTGCCGCTTCGAGGATAACCTCCTGGACTACTCCAACCTGTCCCTCGGCTTGAGCGGCCAGTCCGCAGTCTTCTACCAGAGTGCTGGCAATCTCCTCTGCCAGGACTGCTATATCGCCCGCAATGTCGCCAAGTCGCAAAAGGCCACGACTGCTACTACCGTTGTCACCTCGGTCGCGGCGCTCCACAATGGTGCCATGATGTTCATCAACTGCACGTTTCTGGACAATCACGCCGACGCGATGGAGTCCACCGTCGCCGCGGCTGCGACCGTAGGAGACCGCAACACGTCTAACAATAACGGGCTGGCGTTCGTGCACTGCACTTTGGCCAACAATACGGCTCAAGGCGGGGTCTATGCTGCCGACCTGTTGATCCATCCATTGGCAAGCGCGCGCACGGCCCACGGCATCGGAATCCTCAATTCCATACTCCACAGCAAGGAGCCTTCGTACAAGCCGCTGCAGCTGCACGCGTCCACGCCCGCGACGATTCTCTACTCGGCGCTGAGCAACATTGATACCAACGAATTCGACACGACGCTTGCCGGCACGCTCTTGAAAGATGTCACCTCCAACACTTCCGGGATTGCCGCCAAGCCCTCCGTTTCCCCGGATGGTCTGGAGGCGCTTGGCATCAACACGACCTCGCCGCTGACGCACGGCACCGGCACCATCGTGCTCTTCGGCAAGCGTCCCTACCTCTGGAACCCGGATGCCGAGAACGCCAACACCACCTACATCAACCTCGTCGAACCCACCGTCTACAAAGGTTGGGTCTCGATGGGTCTTGAGGATGCCTCCCAGCCCGAGCCAATGCCCGATGCTTTCGGTCAGCCTCGTACCATCGGGCAACTCGCCGCAGGGGCGCTCAACGCCACCTCGGGCGGGCTCCTCTTCCTGCTCTACTAAATCGCACACCGCAACAACACCCAAGCCCCTGCCGGCCGCGCCGTCCGGCAGGGGCTTGCTTCACAGGTTGCCACCTCCGTCCCCCATTCCTGCCTACCAATCGCCCCCCAACCTACGCAGGAAACACCCCCATTCCTAGGCACGAATCGCCTGGGAGGAAAACCTTCAAACCGACCCCGGCGGCTCCATCAGCGCCGGCTCCACGGGCGTATGAATCACCCGGATCGACTTCCACCTTCCCCTCAGCCAGCGCCACAGGAACACACCCGCCAGCACCCAGCAATACCCCGCCAAATACTGCCACTGTGCCAGGATGGAGCAATGCCTCCACACCATCCAACCCGCCACCGGAAGCCAGATCAGCCACGAGCCCAAAGTCGTGACCATCAGCGGCACCCGCGTGTCCCCAGCCCCCCTGAGAGCCCCCACC
>JBJFGP010000096.1:0-3799 GCA_051892815.1 Kiritimatiellia bacterium
ATAGTTCTCCTTCGCCTTTGCAAGCAGTTCATCGGCAGAAAGGTTGAGTGCCCAAGTGCCGAAGAGCGTGTTGCAGTGCGTCTCGATTTGCTCCTTGATGCGGAGCCAGGCTTCCGAAAGGGTCCGGTTTTGCAGATGGCAACTCTCTATCGCATAATTCTCCACCAGCGTCAGAGACACCTCGCTCCAATGCGTTGAGCTGTCAGGCTGGCCGATATCCTGGGCTTCAGGACGATTGGCCGCGAGAATGGCTCGGATGGAGTTCACCAAACGATTGCGTTCATCCTCGGTAATCTTTTTTGACTGATCAATGGTGCGCGACTTCTCGGCAATATCATTCATCTTGAGGGTAAGCACTCCGTCCGGAGTCAGATGAACTGCATAGCGAAACGCGTGGGCCGCGTCAATGTCTACTCGTTCGTACACCAATTCGCAACCGGGATTCCCCTTCGGCTTCGCGGGCTTCTCTTCCTCAACCGGTTGTGGCGACAGTAACCCAGAGCCCCAAAGGGCAAAGATAATGGAACAGAGGCAGACCAAAAGAGCAACAGGCCAAAGGATTGCTCGCATACGGTTTTTCCCCGTAGCAGCGTTGGCTGTTGGCGTTTCGAACCCCAAATCGATATTCTCGGGAGCTGCGAGTGGCTCGGAACTGGCGGACTCTGTTGGCGGAGTTGCTTGGGAAGCCCCAGCCTCGCTCGCTTCTATCAGAAAGGCGCTACTGCCAATTGTGACCTCTGTCCCGGGAAGTAGCTGCGCCGATTCGATGGCTTCTTCGCCGATAAAGGTCTGATTGGCGCTGGCCAAGTCGGAGACCCAGAACTCGCCGTTTTCCCGTTGCTCAATCTGGCAATGGCTACGGGAGAGTTCAAGGTCCTTGACGGTTATGTCGTTCGTCGACGCGCGGCCAATACGCACGACTGGCTTGTCAAGCGGGTAAACCTGGTCCCGGTTTGGTCCGGCCGTAAATCGCAGCTGGTAACTCATAAATCAGTTGGCGTTAGCGGAGGCTTTCAAAAGGATGGGTCCCAACAGGATGATAATAGTGGCTGGGAAGATGCACAACATCAGAGGCCCCAGCATTTTAACAGGGGCTTTGTTGGCGAGTGCTTCAGCCCGCTCAAAACGGCGTTGGCGCATTTGGTCGGACTGGATGCGCAAGATAGCGCCAATGCTGACCCCCAACTCGTCGGCTTGGACGAGGGCATGAACGACGGTTTTGAGCTCCGGGAGTTGAACGCGATTGGCCATAGCCTTGAGGGCGGTTCGTCTCGGCGTACCGATTTGAATCTCGCGTGTCATGCGAATCAACTCCTCATTGATCGCGTCTGGCTTTCGGCGTTCACAGTTTCTCTGCAGGGCGCTCATAAAGTCGAGCCCCGATTCGACGGAGAGCGTCAGCAAGTCGAGAACATAGGGGAGCGCGCGCAAGATTTCCCGGTGGCGAGCATTACGGGTCCTCCGCAACCAAAAGATTGGGAAGAAGTAGGAGTAGAATGTCCCGAAAAGAACAATGAGCAGCGCCTGGGACTGCGCCTCCGAATCGAATGAGATCATCAGGCGGGCGAGGATTCCGCTGACGGCGATTCCGCAAATGGGTATGAGGAATTGAAGCGCGGCGAACTCGCTCCCGGATATAAGCCCGTCGAAGCCTGCGGATACCAACATTGCCTCAGCCTGTGTCCGCTTCTTGTCGAAAGCGGGGCGTTGGATTAGGGAGTCAAAGTTCTGCGCGAAGGGGAGCAACAGGCGAAACAGCAGGGGAATACGGCGCTCTTGCTGGCGACCATCGGCAAGCGTGACATAGGTGACATGCTGGGTGAGCGTCAGGCAACACCAAATAAAGCCGGTGGCGGTCAGCCCCCAGGCGATTAGGCATAGCCATCTGATGGTTTCGGAGAGCATGGTGCTAATTTGGCCGTTGGAATGGTTAGTTTGTGCCGATCTCTTTGAAGCAACTGTTTTAGAACATTTCCTGAAGCGCTTTTCCCATCTCTTTAAGCCCAGAACCAATCCCTGTAGCGGCATTGGTCACGGCCTCGATGACACCTTTGCCGGTGGAAATCATAATTTCGCTAATAGCCTCAACCATGGAAACGCCTTGGGACTTTGCCCCTATTCCGTCGAGGCGGATGGTTGGAAGTGGTACGGGTATGGCCCGATTGGCAAGAAGGGAGGCTCGATAGGAAACTTTTCCGCCTGCCATTTCAAAATGCTCGATAATTACCTTGCGGGGCTGGGCAGGCTCTTCGGGCGTATCCTGGGGCTCTTCCGAAGCAACCTCAGGCGTCTCTGGGGCAGCGGCATTGGGAGATTTGAGCGCTTCCATAAGGGCGTCAAAGTTGGACGGCTGTGAACTTTTGGTTTCGTAAGCGATTCGGGGACCTCGAATCGTGATTTCATTGATGATGATAGGTTGTGTTTTATCCAAAACAGAGGGGATTGAGACCTGAAAGATCAGTTCATCGAAGGCAGCCAGTTTGTCACTTGAGTAGCCGTCTGGGTTGTCTACGCTGAAGCCGCGCATGACAATCCGCCCGTTCCAGGGGGTGATGCGGCAGGATTCAATCGCAACTGGGGTTTTGAGCATTTGGCTGCCAAGTTTGACGGCGGCGACTCGCACAATCGGGCCTAGTGCGAAGATGCTTGCGAGCAACAGGACTACGACGGTCCCGAGGAAAATGGCCAGTGTGCGCGTCAGAAGTCTTTTTCTATTCATTGGTCGGTATCCCTGTTCTCAGTTGAGCTACTCGTATGGTAGCAGTTTTCCCGCGACTGGGCAAGCCAAAATCGTGCCCTGAAAGCGGGAGGGGATGGAGGTCGTGAAAAGGTTGCAACCAAAAGGTGTTCGAGGAAAACGATTTGTCATAGCGTCCTCCGCTTGGATCTGCTACACTAAGGCTTGGCGTGCCTTGCCGGTCATCGGACCGCACGGCAGAGTTGCTGATAGGCGAAGGAAATGGAATATGGGTCTTGATTCGATGAGCGTGCGTGCGGGCCATTGGATACCGTACGCCATCTGGATTGGTGGAATGATGCTGGCAAGCATCCTGGCGACGGGGGCAGCCTGGATTTATGCCATCAAGTCGGGGCTGGTCGTGGCGCTTTTAGCCTGGCTCAAACCGTGGCAAATCTATCCCCGGTTGACGGGGGCCGACTGGATTTGGGGGCTCGGAACGGGCGTGGCGGTGACTGTTGCTTGGATTCTCCCCGAGGCGCCTTGGGTGCCCGATGGTTTCCGCGAAGTCTACAACCGGTGGTGCATCCTCCCTGTCGGTGCATTCCCCGACTACTTCCCGTTGGCGTCGACAAGTGACTACGAGCCTGCGATTTGCGGCTGGTGGCTGACCGTTGCCAAACTCTGCGGCTCTGCCTTTGCCATTCCCGTTGCCGAAGAACTCTTCTTTCGCGGCTGGCTCTATCGTTGGATTCAAGGGGGAAACACTTGGGAGAATAGTAGTTCAGTCTATGCACCGAGGGCGTTTTGGCTCGTCGTCCTCTGCTTCGCGCTTGAGCACGACCGCATTCTGGCAGGAGCCCTGGCCGGAATCGCCTACGGCTACCTCGCCAATGTGCGCGGTTCCCTGCATTCCGCCGTCTTGGCCCATTGCACCACCAATCTGCTCCTCGGCCTCTATGTCATCCTATCAAACGATTACCGCTTTTGGTAGCCACCTACGCCACTTTAGGCTTGCCACCAATCCCCCCAATTTGTTATCATCTACGAACGCGTAAGATACGCACCAACGAAGCGAACGGCGTAGCGGACCGAGTGGACCGCCGCCAAAGCAGATTAGCC
>JBJFGP010000097.1:0-3763 GCA_051892815.1 Kiritimatiellia bacterium
GCCTTATTCCGCGGACGGCAACGGCATGGTGTTTGTGGAGAAGGCGCTCTCGATGATGCAGAAGGGCTACGCCGCGATTATCATCCAGAACTCCGCCGGAAGCGGCAAGGCTGCCGAGTTCAACAAGAGAATCCTCGAGCATTCGACGCTGCTTGCATCAATCAAGATGCCGCTCGACCTCTTCATCGGCAAGTCGTCCGTCCAGACGCAAGTTTACGTCTTCCGTGTGGGTGAAGCGCACAAGAAGGACGACACGGTAAAGTTCATCGATTTCTCGAACGACGGCTACAAGCGCACCGACCGCAAGAAGGCGTCCGTCAATCTGCGCGACCTCGGCGACGCCAAGGCGCGGTATGCCGAGATTGTCGATCTCGTTCGCTTCGGCAGCAAGAAGCTCAAGATCTTCACGGAGAAGGAGTATTACGAAGGGACGATTGATCCCGCGAACGGCGCCGACTGGAACCAGACCGCGCCCGTCGATACGCGTTCCACGCTTGCCGACTTCAAGAAGACCGTTGCCGACTATCTTGCATGGGAAGTTTCCAATCTCCTCAAGAAGGAGGCCGCAGACGGAGGGGCCGGCCTGGGAAAATAGACGCCCCACTTGGCAAACGGCTCGCAGCGGTCAAGTGGGGCGAATTCAAGGTGACCAAAGTCTTCAAAGTTAGAAACACGCATTGTATTCTTTCGGCGGAAATTGTGCCAGGAAGCGGGACCGTGCCCTATCTCTGCGCAAGTGCCGACAACAATGCTGTTTCATCGTATATTGATTACAAGTCCGAATTCAAGGAACAGGGGAACTGTATTTTTATTGGCGGCAAGACCTTTGTGGTTAGTTATCAGGAAAGAGATTTCTTCTCGAATGACAGTCACAACCTTGCCTTGTATCTACAAGATGAGGGAAACGCAACGAAACCGCATTTGCTATTTATGGCTTCGTGCATGGAGCGTAGCCTCGGACACAAATACACAAGGGGAAACAGCATTAGCAAGCAAAAGATAAACGATGATTGGGTATCTCTTCCCGTGACCGCCGCTGGCGAAATAGATTTTGCGTTCATGGACGGGTTCATACGCGAACTGGCCGCTTACCTGAAGGTAAGCGGCCTTGCGGACAGCAAGCTGTCCGCAAGCGAGCGCCAAGCGCTCGACCGGTTTGGCATGATTGAATGGAAGGGATTTCGATATGATGAGGTGTTCAATCACATCGAACAGGGGCGGCGTCTCAAGAAGGACGACCAGATCCCGGGAGAAACTCCGTTTGTCATGTCCGGCATTACGAACGCCGGCGTTGTGAACCACGTTGCAAACCCCGTAGCCTCGTTCCCTGCCAATTCACTGACGGTTGATATTTTCGGGAATGTGTTTTACCGTAGCTATGCATACGGCTTGGGAGATGACACTGGCGCATATTGGAATGACGAGAAGAGTTATTCCAAGGACGCGATGCTCTTCTTTGCCGCGACAATGGCAAAATCGCTATTCGGGAAATTCTCATATGGGCACAAGTTGCGCAGTTCGCAAAGCCTTGGTTTTGAAATGCTGCTCCCTGCAACTCCATCTGGCTTGCCCGACTTCGGCTACATGGAGACGTTCATGCGGGCGGTGCAGAAACTGGTTATCAGGGAAGTTGCGGATTTTGCCGCCAAACGCATTTCGGCAACGAAGCAATGCGTGGGCAGCGGTTGTGGCGTCGCGGCCGGTTGCGTGGGCGCTCCCGAAGAGGAAGAGTCGCTTAGGTTGGCTGCCGATGAAAACGGCAAATGACGATGGCGAAGAAGCTGACCGCTCGCGAAAGGAACAACTTCCGGAAGGCGCATACCTCAGATGAATTGCCGTGCGGCCACTTCAACCGTGGCCGGGTTGGAACGGCTTTCGCCAACTTACCCGGAGCCAGTCATTTCGTTGGGACGGCATCGGGCTATCCGGCGCGCCTCGACGGGTGGGGCTCTTGAGCCATGACTCGCCTTCGCCAGGCCGGAAAAGGGACGCTGAGGTGAGGCGCCAGGGTTCGCCTGCTCGCTTGACATCAAGAGGGGTGGCGGGTATAATACGCCGCGGGTTGACGCTGGTGAAGGCTTCTTACGCGGGGCCTCGCGTCACGCCGTACCGACGAGGAAATTAGGGATGAAAAGGCTGTTCTTCTTGTTTGCCGCCCTATTGGGCAGTGCCGCCTTGGCCGCGCCGGCGAATTGGTGCGATGTCTCCGATTGGTGGCGGGCGGACGGCTATTTCCATACGGGCTTTGGCGCCACCACCACCGCCTCCTTCTCCGTGGGCGCCGTCTTCAACGTCCCCGACCTCGCGGCCTTCACCGCGGACGCCGCCTCCAAAATGCTCCTGGGCGTCCGCAACAGCGGCTCGAGCGACAATGCCGGTCCCTCCTTCGAGCTGTGGACCGACGGCGATGTGAAGGGCAAGATCTGTCCGCAGATGGAGGGTGAGGGCTACACGGTCACGGGCGACAGCACCACCACCTACGGCGAACGCGGCTGGGCCGATGTCAATGTGCTGCTGAAGCAGGGCCTGAACCACGCGGTCATCACGGTGGAACTCTTCGAAGAAGGCTCGGACCTCTCTGCCCATTACACGCTCTACATCAATGGCACGATGGTGGTGGAGGGGTTCCACTTCGGCATCAACGCGGATGTCTACGACTACGAGAACCTCGCGGCCATCTCCGGCGCCAAGGTCTACTATCGAAACGGCATTGCCTCCGAGGAGGAAATTCGCTCGCTGCTGACTTATCCGACCTACATCCCCGCCGATGCGTCGGAGGCGACGAAGGCGAAGTTCGACGCCTGGGACAGCGCCTACAACAACAACAATCGCGATGCCGAGAACGCCCAGCTGGACGCCTTCCTGCTCAACGTCGCGCCCGCAGACGCCGCCGCCGAAATGCTGAAGTTTCAAGTGACCGCGATTGCCGTCGAGGCCGATGGCACGGTCGCGGTGACGGCGCCCACGCAAAATAGCGCCGGCAAGGAGTACAACGGAACCGTCGTCATCAAAGGCAAAACGACCCTCGACGAGGCCGCCTGGGCGGAGAAAGACGACAAGACCCACCACTTCTTCAAAGCCTTCCTCGAGCTTCACTAATCCAGGGCCGTGCCCGACGCCGCCCCCTTGCCGCGCCGGATTCCTATCTCGCCGGTCGACGCGTTGTGGTACAATAGCCCCGCACCGGTCGATTGGGCGTTCGGCGATGACCCAGTCTGGCAATCCTCCACGCACCATCCAGCCGCGAATCCAGTTCGAAAAGAACCCGGCGCGGTGCCCTGCCTGGCGTGGATTATCTGCCTAACTCAACGGTTGATGCGCAAGCGGCATTCCGAGCCACCGGTCAATCGGCGCGGCCGGCAGCCTCACCATAAAATCCGGTAGACAATCGGCGGCAATGGCGTTCTTGCGGTCTGCCGGGCAAATAAAGTCCACCGCCAGTCGCAAATCCAAGGGCGCTCGCCCCGCCAAACTGGCCGAACCAAGCCAACGCCCCCGTAGCACTATTTCTTCGCAACCCCTTCTCTTTGCCCCGCGGGGCAAGACGGAGTACAGCGTTTTGAGCCCCTCCTGCGTATTCAGTCGCGGAGTGGCTAAACACCTTCCGCATCAATTCACCGGTGGCTCACGCCCTCTGCGATGCGTCGAACGCTTCGCCGCCCACGCCTGCTTCCTCGGATGCATTACCCGGCAGGGAAGCACAAAAAAGTTTCCTGGAAGAGCGGAATTTGCTTGACAGGGTGGGGGGGGGGGGGGGGGGGGG
>JBJFGP010000098.1:0-3763 GCA_051892815.1 Kiritimatiellia bacterium
ATCCTCGAAGCAACCAAGGCCATCGACCATCGCCAACTTCGAGAACAGACTCTTGACGCCATGGATTTGGAGCGCGAACGGGGCATCACCATCAAAAGCCACCCCGTATCGATGCACTACACGGCCAAGAACGGACAGACCTATCGCTTTAACCTCATCGACACGCCCGGACATGTCGATTTCTCATACGAAGTCTCGCGCAGTATGGGTGCCTGCGAAGGTGCCATCCTCGTTGTCGACGCGGCGCAGGGAGTCGAAGCCCAGACGGTCGCTAACACCTACTTGGCAATCGATGCTGATCTCGAAATCGTCCCCGTCCTGAATAAGGTCGACCTGCCATCCGCTAATGTGCCCGAGGTGCAGAGGCAGATTGAGGAAGTCCTGGGACTGACAGTTGGAGATAAACCGCTCCTGATGAGCGCCAAGACCGGGCTCGGTGTAGAGGATGTGCTTGAGGCCATTGTCCACCGCCTGCCGCCGCCTAAGACGGCTGGGACTGGGGCGCCTCTGCGGGCACTTGTCTTTGACAGCGTTTTCGACATCTACCGCGGCGTCATCACCTATGTTCGGGTGGTTGACGGCATTCTGAAGCCTGGCATGACGGTCTCCTTCATGGCCAGCGGGCAGACTACGCAGGTCAAAGAGGTTGGCATCTTCAGTCCCACCCAGAAGCCAGTCGATGAACTCGCTCCTGGGCAGGTCGGCTACCTGGTCGGCACTATCAAAGACCCTGCCGAGATTAAAATCGGCGATACCGTCACAACCGCGAAAGATGGGGCGGTCAAACGACTCAAGGGCTTCCGCGAGGTCACGCCAATGGTCTTCAGCGGTGTCTACCCCGTCAGCACGGACGAGTTCGGGAAAGTGCGAGCCGGGCTTGAGAAACTACACCTCAACGATGCCGCATTCACCTTCCACAACGAATCGTCCGTCGCCCTCGGATTTGGCTTCCGATGCGGGTTTCTCGGGCTCCTGCACATGGAGGTAGTGCTCGAACGCCTGCGTCGGGAATTTGGGCTCGACATCATCAGCACGCACCCCTCTGTCGTCTACCGCGTCTACCTCACGGACGGCACGATGAAAGCTATCGACAACCCGGTTCAACTGCCCGATATTGTCCGGATCGACCATATCGAAGAGCCTATGATTAAGGCAACCATCATCTGCCCGAGCGACTGCATCGGGGATATTATGCGCCTAGTCATGGAACGCCGGGGCGAGATGAAGGCGACCGAGTCCATTGACTCTGTCCGCGTGCTGTTGACCTTCCGAATCCCTCTCAACGAAATCCTCATCGACTTTCACGACACGCTCAAGTCCATCTCGCGCGGCTATGCATCAATGGACTACGAGGCTGACGGCTACCAGGCGTCGAACATAGTCAAGATGGAGGAGCTTCTCAATGGCGATCCGGTCGACGCGTTCGCCTGCCTCGTCCACAAAGATCGGGCCGTCTACCGGGGCAAGCAAATCTGCAAAGCCCTCTCGGAGACTATCCCGCCGCACCAGTTCAAGATTCCCGTCCAGGCCGCCATCAACAAGACTATCATCGCCCGCGAGGATATCCGCCCGTACCGGAAGGACGTGACCGCCAAACTCTACGGCGGTGATGTCACGCGCAAGCAGAAACTTCTCCGGAAACAGGCCGAAGGGAAGAAACGGATGAAGGAGTTCGGTTCCGTCAATGTGCCCCAAAGCGCCTTTATCGCCGTGCTGCGCGGAACTGGAGAGGAGCAGAAATAACCATGGACTACCGTTCCCTTCTCCCGCCTCGAACCGCCTGCGTCCGAGAGACTATTTCGGGGCGGGGAATGCTTGCCCGCCTCCCAAATCTTGCGACACAAAACTACGGTCCTCGCGGCTTCATCATCACGGGGCGGCATTCAACCTTGGAGGCGCATTGGCGCCGCTCAGCCACCGCGGAGCCGACGACTGACGAAGTGGACGCACTGCGCACGATTCTCGCCGACGCCAAGCCTGATTGGGTCGCCGCGGTCGGAGGAGGAAGCGTACTTGACCTGGCAAAGGCCGCCACCGGTCTGTGTCAACTTCCCCAGTCGACTGCCTACTACCAGGCACATCCAGAGGAACTTAGCCCTTCACCCATTCCCTTCCTAGCCGCGCCCACGACGGCAGGAACGGGCAGTGAGGCGACCACGGTTTCTGTCCTGACCTGTGCCGAAAAGAACCTCAAGGCCTCGATACGCCATCCCAGCTGGCTCGCGCGCTTAGTCGTGCTCGATGCGGATTCGCTTGATGGCGCGCCGCGGGAGGTTATCGTGCACTCTGGGTTGGACGCCTACACGCAGGCCTATGAGTCGCTGGTCAGCCGCCATGCGACGCCCTACACGCAACAACTTTCTCGGCTTGGACTGGCAACGATTCGCCGCACATTGCCACTGGTTGCCCAAGGCGACTACGCCCCGGCGCAGCAACTACTGGAGGCGAGTTATCTCGTGGGCGTCGCCTTTGCCCAGTCTCACCTCGGGGTGGTGCATGGGTTGGCTCATCCGCTCGGGGCCCGCTACCACATTCCCCACGGAGCCTGCTGCGCGGCCTGCCTGCCGACGGTCGTTGCCTTCAATCAGATTTACAAACTCGACTTGTCTCTTCTGGATGAAGTCGGCTTCCGCAATCCATTCCGAAATCAGCCTCTTTCGGAGCGCGAGCAGATTGTGGCCGAAACGCTTGCTTCCGGGTCGACCAAGGCCAATCCGCGCCCGGTTTCCGCGACCGATGCGGAGGCACTTCTTGAAACAATTTTTGGAGCCTAATCTATGCGCATACTTATCACAGGCGGGAGTGGGTTTCTCGGCATCAACCTCGTACGGCATCTGCTGGCGAAGGAAGAGGTCGAGGAAATTCGCTCCATTGATCTTGTTCCCTTCGACTACCCAGAAAGGGAGCGCATCCAACCGCTTGTAGGGGATATTCGCAACCCGAAAGCCGTTGCCGAGATGATGCAGGGGGTGGACTGCGTCGTGCACACGGCGGCGGCGCTGCCGCTCTATTCGAAGGAGGATATCTTCTCCACGGATGTCGGCGGGACGAAGCTGTTGCTCGATACGGCGCTACGCTTGGGAATCCAGCGTTTTGTGATGATCTCCTCGACCGCTGTCTACGGTATCCCCGACCATCACCCACTCTACGAAACCGACAAACTCGAAGGCGTCGGATACTACGGACAGGCGAAGATTGAGGCCGAGGCGCTATGCCTGGAGAGCCGCAGAAAAGGGCTGTGTGTGCCGATTCTCCGACCCAAGTCCTTCATCGGACCGGAACGCCTCGGGGTCTTCGCGCTTTTCTACGACTGGGCGTACACCGGGCACGGGTTCCCAATGATTGGCAACGGAAAGAACCGCTACCAGCTGATGGATGTCGAAGACCTATGCCAAGCTATCTGGCTCACCCTTACCTTGCCACCTTCTGTGGTCAACGATACCTACAATATAGGGGCGAAGGAATACACCACCATGCGCGAGGACTACCAATCTGTTCTCGACGAAGCCGGCTATGGCAAGCGCATCCGCACATTCCCCGCCGCGCCGATGATTTGGACGCTCCGCATCTTGGAGCGTCTCCACCTCTCGCCCCTCTACAAGTGGGTCTACGAAACCGCTTCGAAGGACTCGTTCGTCAGCATCGACAAGGCCCTGCAGAAACTCGGATTCGCCCCCCGCTACTCCAACAAGGATGCCCTCGTGCGCAACTACCGCTGGTATGTGGACAACAGATTGGTCCACACCTCTTCGGACGATAATGA
>JBJFGP010000099.1:0-3710 GCA_051892815.1 Kiritimatiellia bacterium
GTTCGACCGACGCAGGAGGGAGACAACCCCGCTCCCGTGGGAGTGCAGAGGGTCGAAGTCCCTTTGCCCGCCGGAGGCAGCGCACCATCCGAGGAGGAGAGGGGAGCGAGCGGTTCTGCTGTGGAAGGCGACTCTGGACTTAAAGGGAGCGGGGTTGTTCGACCGACGCAGGAGGGAGACAACCCCGCTCCCGTGGGAGTGCAGAGGGTCGGAGACCCTTTGCCCGTCGGAGGCAGCGCCGCACCATGCGGGAGGAGGTGGGTGGCATAGCCATTGAGATTATTCCAAGAGGAGGGCGGGGTGCTCCAGGGGACGGTGTCGAAAGGGGCGTTGGCATCGCGGGCGATGCGGGCACGCAGAGAGAAGAGCGGGATGGGGTTGTCGGAGGGCTGGGGGGTGAGGCGCGACCAGTCGATGCTGCGCGACCAGAGGCGCGGTGGGGTGCCGGTTTTGAGGCGCTTGAGGGGGATTCCGGCGGCGCGGAGCGAGTCGGTCAAACGCGAGTGACCGGGGCGCAGGTCGCCGCCGCCGGGGTGGACCGTTTGGCCGAGGTAGATGCGGCCGCCGAGCGCGGTGCCGGTGGTGAGGACGAGTACGGAGAGGGGAATGGTGCCGTGGGCGGCGGTCTCGATGGCTTCGACGCGGCCATTGGCGGTGCGGATGGCCAGCACACGGTCGCAAAGGATGGTCAAATTGGGCGTGGCGGCGGCGATGCGCGAGAGGCGGCGGGCGTACTGCTGCTTGTCGCACTGGATGCGCGTGGCCCGCACGGCCGGACCGCGGGAGGCATTGAGCGTGCGGTATTGCAGCCCCGTCAAGTCCGCATTGAGCCCCATCTCGCCCCCCAGCGCGTCGAGCTCCACCACCAGGTGCGACTTCGCCAAGCCCCCAATCGCCGGGTTGCACGGCATCAGCCCCAGCGCATCCGCCCGAGCCGTCACCAAAATCGTCCGGTGCCCGCGCCGCGCCAAGGCCAACGCCGCCTCAACGCCCGCGTGTCCACCGCCTACCACAATCGCTGTCTGCTTCATCTTATGCGTCTTTCTTCTTCAATTCTTTCCCCAAAAAGGCGAGTTAGCCTCCGGCGGGACAACACCCACCGCAACACCCACCGCAGAAGGCCGTGGGCCCTCTGCACTCCCATTCGCCATTCCGCCTTTCTCGCTCCTGCGTCGCTCCCCAGCCGGAATGGCTCCTTCGAGTAGATGGTCGCCGCACCGATGGATGGGAAAGGAGAAGGGAAACGAGTGTGCAAGCTCCGCGGCAATCCTTTCCCCGCCAAGTCGCCCAAGAGAGGGTTGAAGAGAAAAGCAGCCGACCCAGGTTGGAAAAGGTAGGGCTGGGGTCTGCTCCCAATAGGACTTCCGAGACGCCCGAGTCCGGTGAAACGGTCTTGAGGCGAGGGGAGCACTCGCTGGAGTGGGGGCAGGGCGCGGAAGCGAAAAAAGGTTCGTGTTGGGTGTAGGCGCGTAGGAGAAGGGGACACGCCACTGGAAAGGAGCAGGCTTGATTTCGAGGCGGCTGTGAGAAAAAAGGAGCGGGGTTGGATACGGATCGGCGTGGGGAAAGGGGCTGCTCGGAACTGAAAGGAAACGGGTTTGGCGAGTGACGAAGGAGCGAGGCAACCCCGTTTCCGTGGGAGTGCAGAGGGCCCACGGCCTTCTGCCCGCCGGAGGCTCTGCGGGGCGCGTAGGGAAGGGGGCGGCACACTCGAAAGGAGCCGTCCGGCTGAGGAGCGACGAAGGAGCGAGGCAGACGGACGGCGAAGGAGAGTGCAAAGGGCCCACGGCCTTCTGCCCGTCGGAGACAACCCCCAGCCCGAAAGTGCAACAAAAGGCGCCTTCTGTGGGAGATTTGGGGCGGCGTTGGGGGCGTGGAGTTAGGCGTGGTTGGAGGCCTGATTGGCGAGCAGCAGGTCGAGGCGGTCGAGGACGGCTCCGGTGCCTTCGGCGACGGCGGAGAGGGGGTCGTCGGCGAGGGTGACGGGCAGGCCGGTGAGCGAGGAGATGAGTTTATCGAGTCCGCGCAGCATGGAGGAGCCGCCGGAGAGCACGAGGCC
Organism: Kiritimatiellia bacterium; assembly: GCA_051892815.1. GTDB lineage: Bacteria > Verrucomicrobiota > Kiritimatiellia > RFP12 > DVOR01 > JAXFQS01. Next base: position 2,060 of record JBJFGP010000099.1, read on the forward strand.
GCGGTCGACCAGGTCGGCGCAAAGTTCCGGGGGACACTTTTCGAGGGCGATTCGGATGGCGTCGGCGATGGAGGAGACGGGTTCCTGAAGGGCTTCGCGAATCTCTTCGGAGGTGACTTCGAGGGTTTTGGGGAGTCCGGCGACGAGGTCGCGGCCTTTGACTTCCATCTTTTTCTCTTCGCCGACGGGGTAGGCCGAGCCGATGGTGATTTTGATCTCTTCGGCAGTGCGCTCGCCAATCATCAGGTTGTAGACGCGGCGCATGTACTGGATGATGCACTCGTCGAGGACGTCGCCGCCGACGCGGACGCTGCGGGCGTAGACGATGCCGCCGAGGGAGAGTAGGGCAATCTCGCAGGTGCCGCCGCCAATGTCAACAATCAGGTTGCCCGCGGGGTCGTCGATGGGCAGACCCGCACCGATGGCGGCGGCGACGGGCTCTTCGACGATGGCGGTTCGGCGGGCGCCGGCGTTGCGGGCGGCTTCCATCACGGCGCGGCGCTCGACGACGGTAATCTCGGAGGGCACGGCGATGGCGACGCGGGGTTTGCAGCCGAATCCGAAGAGGTGGCGCGGGGCGACTTTGCGGATGAAGTAGGCAATCATCTCGCGGGTGATGTCGAAGTCGGCAATGACGCCGGACTTCATCGGCCGCAGCGCCACAATGTTCCCCGGCGTGCGCCCGAGCATCCGCTTGGCCTCTTCGCCGATGGCCAGAATCTTCTTGGTCCCCTGCTGCACAGCCACCACAGAGGGCTCGCGAATGACAATGCCGCGGTCTTTGACATAGACCACCGTGTTCGCCGTCCCGAGGTCAATCCCAATATCCGCGCTCAAGAGATTTTTCAGCTTCTCAAACATATCCGCCCCTAGTATACCCCCTTCCTCTCGCCCTTGCAAGACAATACCTCTTCCAGCCGCCAAAATCTCGCCTCCCAAAGGCATAGGCGCTGAAGGTGAGGGTGGGGCGGTTGGGTGGGTTCGCTCCGCTAGTGCAAAGGGTCACAGACCCTCTGCACTCCCACGGGGGCGGGTTTGGCTCCCTCCTGCGTCAGTCGCCAAACCCGCCCCCTTTTAAGTGTAGAGCCCCCCGCCATCATCCGGCAACACCACCCGAAGGAGAACAAAAGGCGCCTTCTGGAGGGGGTATGGGACGAATAGGATTGACGGGATGCGGTGCGGCGCGGGGCGGTTTGTGGTGGGCAGCGCGCGGGGAAGGCGTCTCTGAACTCGTGGAGGGGCGGCGGCTTGTGGTGAGCGACGAAGGAGCGAACCCAAGCCGCCGCGAACGGGAGTTCAGAGGGACGGAGTCCCTTTGCCCGCCGGAGGCAACACCCACCCAAACACCCACGCCGAGCGGCAAGTAGGCTGCTCAAGGGGGCGGCGGGGCGGGAGTGGGCGCGGCTCTGGACTAATGGGAGCGGCGGAGTGTGTGGTGCGGGAAGGTGGCGAGGCACTCAAAAAGGAGGCGTTCGGCTGGTGGGGGCGGGAGTGGGGGCGTGCTCTGGACTTAAAAGGGAGCGGCTTGGAGACCGACGCAGGAGGGAGTCAAGCCGCTCCCGTGGGAGTGCAGAGGGACGCGGGTGGGTGTCCCTTTGCGGTGGGTGTTGCCCGCCGGAGGCACACCCACCACACCCACCCAAACACGCTC
>JBJFGP010000100.1:0-3706 GCA_051892815.1 Kiritimatiellia bacterium
ACAAAAGCATTTGGAAATCCGCTGCGGAAAAGCGTCTTGCCGACTGCCGGGAACGATTGACCCGGACGAATTTGAAGCGCCGAATTCAAGCCCTCTCAAGCCCCCGTGCCGATCGTCTGACACAACGGTTGAACGAATTGGAGGAAACCTTGCAGGAGGCAAAGTTGGAAATCGCGCGCGGGCAAACTTACACGGCCTGGCGGCGGATTCAGGTATGCCGACAAGTGATTGCCGAACTGTATGGATCCGTGCAGGAATCAAGACCCGGCGAGATTCGCGGCGTATGGGATCATTCGGGAGTCGGCCTCTATCCCGGCGATTGGCCGCGCACCTGCCGACTGCTGAGAGATGCTGGACTCACGGATTTGTATGTCAATGTTGCGGGGGCTGGATTTGCCCATTATGGAAGCGCCGTGTTGCCTCGATCGCGGGTGTTCAGCGAGTATGGCGACCAACTGAGATTGGCTTGCGCCGCAGCCCATGCCGCGGGACTTCGCGTCCACGCCTGGCTCCTTTGTTTCAGCACGGAGCGGGCAACTTCCGAGCGCATCGACTGGTTTCGCCGAAAGGGTTGGTTGCTGAAAGATTCCCAGGGCCAAACGCGAAATTGGCTTGACCCGGCTGAGCGCGAAGTGCAACAATATTTGCTTCAAGCCGTTCAGGAGTTGGCCTCCTATCCGGTCGATGGCGTGCATCTTGACTTCGTCCGCTATCCCGATGGACAGACCTCGTTGGAGGGCGATGCCAAGCGGAAATGGCAGGTCGGGCGCCGTGATCGTATAACGGATTTTGTGCAGGCCGCGGCGAAAACCTCCCGGCGAAATGGCAGGCGAGTGCCGCTCTCCGCGGCGGTCTACGGAAAGTATCCTTCGTGCGTATGGGCCGTCGGGCAAGATTGGCTCGCTTGGATTCGATTGGGCTTCGTCTCCACTGTCCTTCCGATGAACTACACGCAGGCTCAGGTAAAGTACCGGGAGTGGCTGACGCAACAGACGGTCAATCCCGCAGTTGCTAAGCGTGTGGTCAGTGGTATAGGCGTGACGGCGGCGGAAAGCAGGTTGGACGCCATCGATGTCATAGACCAGATCAACCTCGCTAGGCGCTTCGGAACAGCCGGCTTCGCGCTCTTTGATTTGGACACGATACTGCGCAACGAAATCCTCCCGGTCTTGCGCTTGGGCGTGACGAATAGACGATAGCAGAACCTTTCAGAAACACACATCAAGGAGGCATGGATGCTCTACACGAAAAGAATAGCCGCTGCGGCGGTCGGACTGGCGCTCGCGCTTGGCGCCGAGGAAATTAGGTGCGAACGAATCTTTCAGCCAGATAGGCTCCTTTGGGGGAATGAGAACAATGCCATTCTGCAGAGCATTGACCAGGCAAGTTGGATTTGGCATGGCGACTACTGGAACTATGACAAAGTCAACTTGCGTTTCCGGAATGACTTTTCAGCGGCCTCTAATAGCGTGTTGGAACTGAGCATCTCGGCGGACGAGCGCTTTGTTTTGCTGTTGGATGGTCAGGAACTGGCTAGAGGCCCGCATCGCTGTTTGCCTTTGCGGTGGACCTTCCAAAGCTATCGCATCAATCTGCCCGAAGGAAAGCACCGGTTGGAGGCCGTGGTGACCCGCGAACGGGACTTTGCGCCTGTTGCCCAGTTGACGGATGGTGGGGGCTTTGTGCTGAAGGCGGAAGGTATCTTCGACAAGGTGTTGACTACGGGAAAGGGTGCCTGGCGTGTCGCAGAATTGAAGGGCACCTCGTCTATGCGCAACGGTGGCTGGACCTTTACTGGCGGAGCCTATACGGTCAAGGGTTGCTCCCTGTTTAATGAAGAACCGTCTGCCGATGCTTGGCGCGAACCGATGGTGGTGGAAAGGGGAATTTCACCCAATAACTATGGCGCTCCCCGGGCGGGATGGCGGCTTGCGCCATCGACTTTGCCGGATATGATTTCGCGCTATTGCACTCCAGGAGAGTTCAAGAGTGACCAGCCGGACGGGGAGCGTTTTGCGCCTTACAATTCGGCCCTTTCTGCGGGATTTTTGGGGTCGGCGAATGCGTTGCTCAAGGATGGAAAGTCGTTTACAATCCCCCCCAAGACCAAGGTTCGTCTGCTGTGGGACCTCGGGGACTATTATTGTGCATTCCCGGAACTTCGCACGGATGGCGGAAAGGGGGCTGTCGTGGAATGGGATTGGTCGGAAGCACTTTATGACCCAAAAGGCATCAAACCCGCACGCAATCTCTTCGATGGTCTGCGTCTACAGTTGGGAAACTGCAAAGGAGACCGTTTCATGCCGGACGGGCGCGCCAATGCCCGGTTCACGACGCCGTGGTGGAGGTGTGGCCGCTGGTGCCAACTGACGATTGCGACGGCTGATGAGCCGCTGACGCTTTCTGGCATTGGCGTGGTTGAGACTCGTTATCCGCTTGAGAACGAATCGCGGTTCATCTGCGACGACTTGACCATTGCTCCTGTATTGCGTTTGGCTAGCAGGGGCATGCAGATGTGCTGCCACGAAATGCTCTTCGACTGTCCCTTTTACGAGCAGCAGATGTATCCCGGCGATACGCGTGTCCAGCTGCAAGTGATTTCCGCCATGACGCGCGATGATCGGATGGTACGGCGTGCCATTGAATTGTTCGATTTCTCGCGCCGCCTCAATGGTTTTGTCGGTATGAATTATCCGACTCGGGGAACGCAGGATTCGGGCACTTATACGCTCTGCTGGCTGCTGATGTTCAAGGACTATCTCTACTGGCACGATAACTTCGACTGGCTCAAGGCGCGTGTTCCCGGAATGCGTGCGGCGCTTCACGGATTGGCCGCATACGAGTGCAAGGACGGGCTTTTGCGCTATCTTCCCGGCTGGAGTTTCATGGATTGGGTTCCGGATTGGCCCGTGGGGATTGCCCCGGATGGAAACAAGGCCTCCCGCGCGTCGTCTCTCAACAATCTCTTCTATGTATTGGCGTTGCAGTCTGCGGCCGAGATGGAGGATGTCGTGGGGGACAAGCCTATGGCGGACTACTGGCGTGCCAAGGCCGAAAAGTTGGGTAAACTGCTGGTTGAAAAGTTCTGGTCTGAACCGCGCGGGTTGATTGCCGACACGGAAGCCCGGGACCATTTCAGCGAGCATGGGCAGTGCCTGGCAATACTCGCGGGGATTCTCACTCCTGCCCAAGAGCGCCGTGCGTTCAAGGCGATGCAGGTGGCTCCGGACCTTTCCCAGGCGACCGTCTATTTCAGCCACTATCTGCTGGATGTCTACGGCAAGATGGGGCGTGGCGACTTGATTCTCAAGCGGCTCGATCTTTGGCGCGACTATGTCAAGAACGACCTTAAGACGCCGCTTGAAGGGCCGGGCAACTTCCGTTCGGATTGCCACGCTTGGGGCGCCCATCCGCTCTTCCATCTGCAGAAGGGCGTGGCGGGCGTGATGCCTGTCGCGCCGGGCTTCCGCCGAGTGCGTGTGGCGCCTTCTCCCGGCGAGTTGAAGCACTTGGACGTCGCGGTGCCGCATCCCAAGGGTTTTGTCGAACTGAAACTCGACTTTGACGGCAATGGCGGGGTGAAAGGCTCTGTCACGCTTCCCGAGAAGACAGACGGCGAGTTTGTCTGGGGCGGTCGCGAAGTCCAACTCAAGAGTGGGGCGAACGCGATTGCGTTCTAGTGCGTTGGCTTGAAATGCGGGAGGTC
>JBJFGP010000101.1:0-3668 GCA_051892815.1 Kiritimatiellia bacterium
ACTGACCGGACCGAAACTGGTGCGGTAGAAACGCGCCAGCAGATAGGCGGCCGAAAGGAGCATCGCATCGAGCGTCCAGGCCGCAAAGATACGCCAGGATCGGCTCATGGCTCGCGCGGGTTGCGGAAGCGGGTGCGGTAGCGCGGCGCCTCGGGAGGTACGCGCCCCGCACGGTACCAGTCGAGCACCACCTCCTGCGGCAGACCCATAATGTTAGTGAACGAGCCCGAGTAGCGATCGACCAGTTCGATGCCATTCTCGTCGATGTCGTAAGCCCCAGCCCTGTCGGTCGGACAAACCCGCGCGACATAGGCCTCGATTTCCTGGTCCGTCAGTTCCCGGAAGGTCACCGCCGAGGTCTCCACCCGGCACGAATCCCGGTCGCTGAAGGCCACCGCCGTGAAGACCAGGTGGGTAGCCCCGGAGAGAAACCTGAGTATGTCCCGCGCCTCCTGGAGGTCGCGAGGCTTCCCGATTGGTCGACCGTCGATCCAGACGATGGTGTCCGCCGCCAGGATGCGCCGGTCGGCGGGAATCTCCTCCAGAGCCGCCTTGAGTTTGGCCTTGGCGTTGGCCGTGACGGTCTCCACGGGGTCGTCGGGATCGAGATCCTCTTCGGCGTAGGGGCGAACGACTTCGAAGGGTATCTCCAGGGCGCGGAGAATCTTGGCGCGGCGGGGCGAGGTGGACGCCAGGACGATGGGTTGGTGGTCATTCATGCGAAGAGTTCCGTGTATCGGCCGGCCCAATAGGATATAACGATGTCGGCGCCTGCGCGGGCGAACGCGGCGGCGGTTTCGCGTGCGAATGGGGGCAGGTCGAGCCAACCTTTTTCGGCGGCGGCTTGGGCCATGGCGTATTCGCCGCTGACTTGGTAGAGGGCGATGGGGAGGTCGGTGCGGCGTCTGAGTTCCGCCAGCAGGTCGAGGTAGGGGGTGGCCGGCTTGACCATGAGGATGTCGGCGCCTTCGGCCTCGTCGAGTGCGGATTCGAGGAGGGCGGTGCGGGGGTTGAAAGGGTCGGCCTGGTAGGCGCGGCGGTCACCGGAGGTTGGCGCGGAGCGTTCGGCGTCGCGGAAGGGGCCGTAGAGGGTGGAGGCGAATTTGGTGGAGTAGGCCATGATGAGGGTGTGGTCGAGGCCGGCGTCGGAGAGGGCGGCGCGGATGGCGCGGACTTGGCCGTCTGCCATGGCGGATGGGGCGACGATGTCTGCGCCGGCTTCGGCGTGGGAGCGGGCAATGCGTCCGAGGAGTTCGCAGGTCAGGGGGTTGTCGATGGTGCCGTTGGGGGCGAGGGCTCCGCAGTGGCCGTGGTCGGTGTAGGCGCAGAGGCAGACGTCGGTGGCGATAGCAATCTGCGGGTAGCGTTGCTTGATATGTCCGACGGCCCTTTGTACGGTACCTTTGGGGTTCCACGCTTGGCACCCGTTGGGGTCTTTGGTGCCTTCCTCCTGGCCGAACAGGAGCACACCTCCGATGCCGGCTTCAAGGGCGGGGGCGAGGTGGGCGTCGAGCTGGTCGAGGCTGACGCGGTACTGGCCGGGCATGGAGGGAATCGGCTCCCGGCGGTCGCGGCCGTCGACCACGAAGATGGGCCAGATCCACTTGGAGGGCGGGAGGGGCGGTGCGGCCAAAAGGCGGCGGATGGCGGGCGTCCGGCGCTGCCGGTCGAGCCTGAGTTCGGGGTAGTTGGCGTGGGGTTCTTTCAAGGAGTCTCCTGTTGGGTTGGGGAAAATCTGGGGCTAGGGGCCGCAGGTGACGGTGCCGACTTGCCAGCCGCCGAGAAGGGGCGGCTGGAGGATAATCTCGCCCGGGACGGTGCCGGGACGGCTGGTCAGAGGAATGGGCGCGGGATGCTGCGGGGTGCGCCAGAAGAGGTTGGTGGAGGCAGGGTTCCGAAGCCTCAAATCGAGGCGGTCGACATCGCCGATCGAGAGGTTCCACAAAGTCACGGCGCGGACTTTTCCCGTCTCCCGATCCTGGCGGGGAAGCAAACAAATCGGATGCGTGCTTTCAAGACGCACGGGGAAATTGGTTCCCGTCAGCCGGTCAAGTTCGTCGAGCCAACTCCTGCGGAGGGTTTCCGTGGGATAGGCCAGGGCAGGGAAAGTGACAAAACCCTCTCGCGCAAGACGTTCGCCATCACCCTCGACAAAGGCCTGGCGGCTGCGGGGCGTGACCCACCAGACCTTGTACGGGGCAGACGATTCGGCAACCGTGACCGGGATGCCCGCGCGCCAGAGGTTGAGATCCCGGGCCGCAGAGTCGTCCAAAGTCAAGCCGCGCTGACGCAGGACGGCACCGCCCGGATAGCGCGCCAAACCGCCGAGAGTCGTGGTGCGCGCCAACGCGCTCAAATGCTCAAAATAAGGCCGGACACGGGCAAGTTCGGCCAGCAGCTCGCCAAAGGGTTCGGGCCGTTCGGGCGCTTCGCCGGAGGCATAATAAAGGCTCAGCGTGTCGCAGCCGGCGGCTAGGGCCAGGACACATTCGGTGACGATGGCACGGGGCGATTTATGCAACAAAAGACGAGGATAGGTCTCTTGCTCGTAGCAGACAGTTGCGCACCAATTGGTGTGTGGGCGGCAACGCTCCGCCTCGCGGGCCACCCAGCGAAGTTTCTCAAGCAAGCCAAGCGGATTCTCGTCCCGATAATAGCCGTGGCCGGGACGGATACCCGCCGGCACGCGTCCATCGCCGGAAAGTTCGCGCAGCATGCCCAGATAGTCCGGGCCGCTGCGGAGGTCATCGGCGGAGACGGATTGAAGGCCAAGACGGGTCTCCTTCGAATAATCGTCCGCCGCCTGCCGGACGGTTCGAGCGTACCCCTCAAGGCTCTTGGCGCAGAAGCGGATCCAGGCTTCCCGCAAGGGGGCAAGCTCCGTTGGACCGTGGACGATTCCTATCAACTCCTGGCGGGAGAGATTGGTTCGATTCTCGCGATTGAAGGCTTCGAGACAGCGGGGACACCAGCATTCGACGGCCCCGACGCCTAGGCGCAAATCGTCGTCGAGCCAATAAACCTTTGGGTCGAGAGATTGGAGGACTTCCTTGACATAGGCGCGTTCGTAAGCCAGCACTTCGGGCGCACGCGGGCAGAGCAGGGCATAACGGGCGCGGGTGCCGTCGCGGCGCACCTTCCAGGCGCTGTCTGGGAAAGGATAGACCTCGTCGGGCGGGTAGACGCCGGCGGGCATGGCGGTTTTGCCGGGGGTGCCGCAGTAGCAGTAGTCGTGCCCGAGGGTTAGCCCCTGCTGGAAGGAGATGGCGACACCGGCGCGGGCGAGATCTTCGCGGAAGTCGGCGAAGCGGCGGAGTTCCTCGCGGACGGCTTCCAACCGGCAAAGGGGTCGGGCTCCACCGTACCAGACTTCGTCGATGGTGCCGCGGTAGCGGGCCATCAGGCGGCATTGTTCGCGGAAGGTCTGCGGGTTGCGGGTGGGGCCGCCGGATAGGCGGTAGACGATTAGCGGCGGGGTACGGGCGGCGCCGAGGGTTTGGAGGGAGAGGGTGAGGGAGAGGGCTAGGATGAGGGTACGGTGGAGGGCGGGCGTCCGGCGTTGCCGGTCGCTGGGTTCGGGGGTATTGGCGCGTTGAGGGGACATGAAGGGTTCCTGCTGTCGGGGGGCTTTCGCGGTCTAGTATAGAAAAAAGTCGCGCTTTTGACAA
>JBJFGP010000102.1:0-17323 GCA_051892815.1 Kiritimatiellia bacterium
TGGCGATTGCAAGTCTCTGCTTCTGACCGCCGGAAATGTTTGTGCCTCCCTGAGAAATGGGACTTTCATAGGTGTCGGGCATTTTCTCCACAAATTCAGTTCCCTGCGCTATTGCAACGGCACGCTTTACCTCCTCCGGACTGAACTGCGGATTTCCGGAGCTTTCGCCGTAGGCAACGTTGGAGGAGACTGTTCCGCTGAACATTACTGCTTTCTGCGGTACGTAGCCGAGCTTGTTGTTGAGAGCCTCCAGCTTGTATTCCTTTACATTGACGCCGTCTACAAGAACCTCTCCCTCGGTTGCGTCATAAAATCTGGGGATAAGGTTTACAAGGGTGCTCTTTCCGCTTCCGGTAGAGCCGATAAACGCTACAGTCTCGCCTTTTTCGGCGGTAAAGCTGATGTTTTCCAGCACATTGTCCGCTGCGTCGGGATAACGGAAGCTCACATGCTCAAACACAAAGGTGTGCGGCGTGTCCCGCCCAACGGTCAGCGGCGTGGGCAGAGAGGGGATGACGGTGGTCTTTTCCTTCGGGAGGCGCGCGGCGGCGGCCGGGCTCACGGCGATGAGGCGGTCGAAGCGTTTGGCGAAGCGGAGGTGGCGCTTGATGCCGTGGACGGTAGCCACGAGCGGGTAGCGCGCAAAGCGCCGGCCGGAGAGAATCGTGGCAACCTTGCTGCCGTGGGCGTGCACGAGATCGGGGGCGATTCCTTGCAAGGTCTTCAGGAGTTTCCTTGCCAGGAAGGGGTTGCGGCGGTGGCAACCTTCCAGGGCGTTGAGGGCAAGGAAGCGCACGCCCGGCGGCAAGGCGCGCCCGATGGACTCGTGCGCCAGCAGGAAGACTTCGTGGCGTTTGGCGAGTTCCGCCGAGAGGGTGCGCACATGGGTCTCCATGCCTCCGGCGCCGGCCCCCGCGATGACCATTGCAATCCTCATTTGCGGAGCCTTTCGATGATGGCGTCCGTCCGCCTGGCGGCCTCGCGGCGCGGCAGCTTGCGGTCGTAGAGCGAGTCGTAGCAAGTCGTGAGCGCAATCGTCGCCCGCATCAGGTGGCGCGAAGGAGCCCGAAGCCGATGGCAGTTCATCACCCGGCGGAAGCGGGGAATCGATTCGGGCGGAAAAAGGTGCGACCAGTCCAGCGAAGCGGGCGCCCACGCCGCCAGCGCAAAGTCGATGTACCGCAGCGTGCAATCCCCCGAGAGCAGCACATTCCCCGTATGCCAGTCCAGATGGCACCACTGCCATTGGCGCGAATCGAAACAGCCCGCCAGACAGCGGAACGCATAGCGCAGCAGCCGGCTCTTGTGCCGGATGTGCGGCAGGACAGGCACCACGCAGAAGAGCCTCCCTATCGCCTGAAACGCCGTCAGATGCTTTCCGAAAAGACGCAGCTTGAGGCTCGGACGGAGCGAGTGGATGCGCTCGACATCCAGACAGAGCCGCTCGAACAGCGCGTCCGGCAAAGGCACCTCGCAGAGCGGCACATCCCCCTCCGCAAGCGGTCGCCCTTCAAGAAAAGTCTGCACCGCGAAAGGATGGATATGCCCGTGATAGACCGAAGCCGGCACCCGACCCCCAAGCCGCCGCCGAAGACACTCCAAAAGCAGCGACTCCACCAGCAGACGCCACGCGTCCCGAGGCGATGCGGCAAACTTCGCCAGCCGCCCCCCATCCAGCCTCACCACCACCGAATGCCCCGCCTCAATCTTCTCCAGCACCCGCAAATCAGGCTCCCCCAAAGCCTCCCGCAGGATCGACTGCGCCCGCTCCGCCGTCGTGCCTCTGCGCCAGATCGGCGACCGCCTGAGCCAATGGTAGCGGATCAGATAGAGCTCTCTGGCCAGCCGCTCCAGCACAAATCAAAGCCCCTGCCCCTCGGCCGCATACATCCGGATCCGGCGCTCGAAACCGAAGGTCATCGCAATCAGCGCCGTGCGGATCCACATTCCATTGCGCATCTGCCGCCAATACATCGCACGCGGATCCGAATCCACGCAGACATCAATCTCGTCCCGGCGCGGCAACGGGTGCAGAATCACCGCATCCGGAGAGAGCAGACCAAGTTCCCGCGCCCCGATCTTGAAGGCCGAAGTGTCCACCTTCGCACTCTCCCCCTTCTGCACATCCCACTCATCCTGAATGCGCGTCATATAAAGCGCATCGCAGCACGGCAACACCGAATGCAGATCCTCCGTCACCCGATACTCCGTCCCGCAGCTGCGTAGGTTCGCCAGGATGTCCTCGCCTATCTGGAAGGGCTCCGGCGCGACAAAGACCTGACGGATTCCCGGGAACCTCGTCAGCAGATGCGAAAGCGACCGCACCGTCCGCCCGCGCTTGAGATCGCCGCAGAACGCTATGGTCTTCCCCGAGAGCCCACCACGCTTCTCGAAACTCCGCTCCAGCGTATAGATGTCCAGCAGCGCTTGCGTCGGATGCTGGTCGGCGCCGGACCCCGCGTTGATGATGGGTATCGGGCGTTCGGAGCGGGCGAAAAGCCACGCCATGCGCTCGGCGAGCCCTTTTTCCGGGGTGCGCATGATGATTAAATCGAAGTAGGAGCTGAATGTGCGCACGGAGTCTTCCTTCGATTCTCCCTTAAATTCGGAGGATATGGCCGTGTCGCGCACTTCGCCGGTCTGGAGGCCGAGGATTTGGCAGGCGGAGAGGAAGGAGAGGTAGGTCCGGGAGCTCGGCTGGGAGAAGTAGAGCATGGCGCGCTTTTGCGGGGAGAGGTCGCGGAGGAAGGCGCTGCCTTTGGGGTTTTTGGCGATGCGGCGGATGTGGGTGGCGAGTGTGCAGAGGCGTTCGAGGAGAGGGCGGTCGAACTGCTGGGCATAGAGGGTGTGGCAGGGGGCGCCGTCCGGCTGGAGCATCAGGGCGGACTTGTCGGCGAGGGGGAGTGCGCGGAAGGTTTCCCAGTCGAGGGCGCGCAGGTTGGGGTTGATTGCCTGCATGGCCGTCAGTCCTGGGGTTGGGTGGGGTCGGAGAGGGATGATACGTAGAGGGCTTTGATGGTGTGCATCCGGTTTTCGGCCTCGTCGAAGACTTTGGAGTAGGGGGCTTCGAAGACTTCGTCGGTGACTTCCATTTCGCCGATTTCCTTGGAGACTTCGGTTTCGCGGTTGTGGAAGGCGGGCAGGCAGTGGAGGAAGATGAGTTTACCGCCGAGGTTGCCGGTTGCCTGCATGAGGGTGCGGTTGACTTGGTAGGGGGAGAGCAGTCGGATGCGTGCTTCGCGCTGGTTTTCTTCGCCCATGGAGGCCCAGACGTCGGTATAGACGGCGTTGGCGCCTTTGACTCCGGCGATGGGGTCGGCGGTGATTTCGATGGTGGATCCGTTCTTTTGGGCGATGGTGCGGACTTGTTCGACGAGTGCGGGATCGGGGAAGAGTTCGGCCGGGGTGCAGTTGGCGTAGTGGATGCCGGCCTTGGCGCAGCCGATCATGAGGGTGTTGGCCATGTTGTTGCGGCCGTCGCCGACATAGGCGAGTTTAAGGCCCTTGAGTCCGCCGAAGTTTTCTTTGAGGGTCATGAGGTCGGCGAGGATTTGGGTGGGGTGGTAGTCGTCGGTCAGACCGTTCCAGACTGGCACGCCGGAGTATTTGGCGAGGTCTTCCACGGTTTTCTGGGAGAAGCCTCTGAAGAGGATGCCGTCGAAGAGGCGTCCGAGGACGCGGGCGGTGTCGGCGACGGACTCTTTGGTGCCCAGATGGATGTCGCCGCGGGTGAGGTATTCGGCGTGGCCGCCCTCGTCCCGCACGGCGATGGAGGCGGAGTTGCGGGTGCGGGTGGAGCTTTTCTCGAAGATGAGCGCGATGTGGCGCTGCCTGAGGAGCGAGCCGCGGATTCCGGCCTTGCGGCGGGCTTTGAGGGCGATGGCGAGGTCGACGACATTGAGCATCTCCTCGTCGGAGAAGTCCAAGAGGGTCATCAAAGAGCGGTTCTTGAGGGAGGGGATCCAGTTGAGCATGGGGGAGACCTTTCTGCTGTCTCGCAATAGGATACACTTTGTGCCCTCCCAATGCAAGCCGAGAAAGGGTTCCCGAGGTGCCAATCTTCGGGGCCCGAAGGTTGCCGAGAACCCCTCCGGAAGGTGCCAACCTTTCGTCCGGAAGCGGGGGCGCGAGGCGAACTAGCGGCGGCGCTTGGTCCGGGGCGGCTCGAGCTTGAGGAAGGTGGCGGCGGCAAGATGCCCCTCGGTCAACTCGTCGCAATCGCCCGAGGGCGGCAGCGGCGCCGCCACCGGCGCGGTACCGGCGTTCGGCTCGATCCGGTCGAGATGCACCCGGAACGCCCGCAGCAACTCCTCGACGCCGCCATCCGACTCGTCCGCCGCGGAAATCCGGATAGGCGTCACCCCCGTCTCCTGGATGAAACGCGGAAGATTCGAGATAGCCTCGTCCAAATCCATCTTGTTGGCCACCACCAGCGCCGGACGCGCCAGCAAATCAGGGTCGTGCTCCCCAACCTCCCGCAGCAGAACCCGGTAATCCTCCCACGGCTCCCGCGCATCACAACCCGCCATGTCAATCAGATAGACCAGCATGCGCGAACGGGCTATGTGCTTGAGAAAATCAATCCCAAGACCCGTCCCGCCGGCCGCCCCCTCGATGATGCCCGGGATATCCGCAATCCGCAGCCGCCGATTGTCAGGATAAATATGCGTCCCAATCACCGGCCGCAACGTCGTGAAAGGATACGACCCGATCTTCGGACGCGCATCGCTCAGCCGCGCCAATAGAGAAGACTTGCCCGCATTGGGGAAACCAATCAGCCCCGCGTCCGCAATGGTCTTGAGCTCGAACCTGGCCCGGAATTCCTCCCCCGGAAGACCAGGAATCGCCCGCTCAGGTGCCTGATTCACAGCACTCTTGAAGTGAACATTCCCCCATCCCCCGCGCCCACCTTGGGCAATCACCGCTTGGTCCCCATCCCCCACCACCTCGGCCAGCAGCGCCCCCGAATCCAACCTATACACCTCCGTCCCGCAAGGCACCCGCACGACCAAATCCTTCCCTCGCCGCCCGTGCATCTTCTGCCCCGAACCGTCCACGCCGTTTTCCGCCCACAGATGGGGTTCGTAGAAGAGCTTGACCAGCGAATCTACATCGTGGCTGGCCCGGACGATAACATGCCCCCCCCGTCCGCCATCGCCACCATCGGGACCGCCCATCGGCACTTTCGACTCCCGGCGGAAACTCTTGGAGCCGTCGCCGCCCTTGCCGGCGCGGACTTCGACCTGTACGGTGTCGACGAAGGTTCTGGCTTTCATCTGTGGCTCCTGCTGGTGAGGTGGAACGGGCACAAAAAAGACGCGGAATCTGCTCTCCCGCGTCTCTAGCCCTGCCCGACGGAATCGGGTACGGGCGGCCGGCGATGCCGGTTAGGCCTGCTTGGCGACGATGGTTGCGACGGAGCCGTCTTTAATGAACTTGACGGTGCCGTCGGCCAGTGCGAAGAGGGTGAAGTCGCGCCCCATACCGACATTCTCGCCGGGGTTGATTTTGGAGCCGCGCTGGCGCACGATGATGGTGCCGGCCTTGACGATCTGGCCGTCGTAGCGTTTGACGCCGAGCCGCTTGGACTTGGAGTCGCGACCGTTGCCTGTGCTTCCTGCCATGTTCCCGTTCCTTCCTTAGGCGATTGCCTTGACTTTGACAACCGTCAGATCCTGGCGGTGGCCGACGCGGCGGGCATAGCCTTTGCGGCGGCGCTTCTTGAAGTTGATTAGTTTCGGGCCGCGCTTCTGTCCGACGACGGCGAGGGTGACTTGGGCGCCTTCGACGAAGGGGGTTCCGACCTTCAGGGTGGAGCCGTCGTTGAGCGCGACGACCTCGGCAATGGCGACTTCCTGACCGGCCTCGGCGTTCAGGCGTTCGACTTCGATGACCTGACCGCAGGTGACGCGGTATTGTTTGCCGCCGGTCTGTATGACTGCGTAAGATTCCATGGGGCTTCCTCTTCTTTCTCAGAATGCAAGCAAGGCACGGATAATACTCTTTTCGGGGCGGAATGTCAATCAAAAGTTGCCGGGCGGGGTGACTTTCTCTCTCTTTGACCCCGATTCCCCCCTGCGCGGACCTTCAAAGGTGCCCGAGAATCTCCCCCAGAGATGCCCACGACCGCCCCCCCGGAGGTGGACAGGACGGGAGGCGGAAGGTTGACATCTGCGGAACCCAAAAGGTGCCTACCCGCCGATTTAGGAGTTGCCCTCCGCCGGGAAATCGGCTATACTACTTTTTCAACACGGGCGGGGCCGCCTTTTCCGCCCGACTATTTCAGGAGATCCGACATGAAGCAACTCGCCTTCGGCCTCGCCGCCGCCCTTGGACTGGCCCTCGCCGGCTGCCAGACCGCCACCGTTTCCAAAGCCCCCGCCGATCAGTTCGGCGACGGCGTCCTCGCCCGCTGGACGCTCGCGCTCCCCTACGAGTCGATGAACACCGGTTGGCTCGAAATCAAGAAACTCCCCGACGGCAAGTACACCTCCACCCTCCTCTGGCGCTGGGCCAGCCCCAATCCCCAGAACGATATGGTCTGCGACGGCAAGACATTCACCATCCGCGTCCGTCACGACTGGCCTAACAAGGAGAAACCTGCCGACCAGCGCTATCACCTCATTTCCGGTCGTCTCGACGGCGGCAACCAAGAGTTCAAGGTCCCTGTCGTGGACGGAAACGGCAGGAAGATTGAAGACTTCGGCGTCGTCAAAGCCGTAGCCCTCACCCCGCCCGGTCCCAAGCCCGACCTCTCCAAGGCTCGCAAGGGCCAGCCCATTGATTTGCTCGCCGGGGGCCTTTCCAACTGGACTCCCATGGGCACGGCTACCAACTGCTGGAGCGTCAAGGATGGTATCCTCTCCAACCGTGTGCCCAAAGACAAGGACGGCAAGGTTATCGGCCACGGGGCCAATCTCAAGACGGTCCGCGCCGATTTCTTTGACTTCAATCTCAAGGGAGAAGTCCGCCTTCCGAAGGACAGCAACAGCGGCATCTACCTCCGCGGCATCTATGAAATCCAGATGATTGATTCCTTCGGCAAACCGGTTGACTGCCATAACATGGGTGCCCTCTACGGACGCGTCACCCCCTCGGTCGCGGCCGAGAAGCCCGCCGGCGAGTGGCAGACCATCGACATCACCCTCTACAAGCGCCATGTCACGGTCGTGCTCAACGGCAAGACCATTATCGACAACGCGCCGGTCGCGGGCATTACCGGCGGTGCCCTCCAGCCCGACGAATCCATCCCTGGCCCGCTCTACCTCCAGGGCGACCATTCGGATGCCGACTACCGCAACCTGATTCTGACTCCCCTGCAGTAGTCCGACGCCCATCTTGGACGCCAAGAACCTCCCGCGCTTCGGCACGAGAGGTTCTTTCCTTTTGGGGCGGCAGGTACCAACCTCACGCCCCAAGGGGTGTCAACCACCCCGCCGTAGAGGTAGCAACCTCCGCCCTCGGCAGGTACCAACCCTTCGGAAGGGCGGTGCCCATCTCTCCGAGGGGCTGCCGGCAACCTGTTTCGGAGGAAGGTCGCCTACGCCTGTTGCGCCGCGGCGCGTTCGAAGCGATTGGAAATCCGGCGCCAATCGAGCAGACTGGTGCAGAGCGCGGCGGCGTAGTCGGCACGGCGATTCTGCCAGTCGAGATAGTAGGCATGCTCCCAGACATCGACCGTCGCCAAGGGGCAGAGACCGGGCTCAATCAGCGGCGAATCGGCGTTGGCGGTAGACCGAACCTCGACTTTCCCCGCCCGCGCGACCAGCCAGGCCCAGCCACTGCCGAATTGCTTGACGGCGGCCTCTGCAAGGGCTTTGACGAGGGCGTCTGGCGAGCCGAAATCGCGCTTGATTGCCGCTTCGAGCCGTTCGGACGGATGGTTCCCAACGGTGCCGACGGGGGCAAGCGACTCCCAGTAGAAGATATGGTTCCAAAGCTGGGCGGCATTGTTATAGAGAGGAGTGTTTCCGCACTGGCGGGCAGCGCGGACCAAAGTCGGGAGCGAGTCGGCCTCGGGGGCCTCTCCGGCGGCAAGCAACGCGTTGAGGGCGTTGGCGTAGGAGACCTGGTGCTTACCGTAGTGGTACTCGACGGTGCGGGCGGAGATATGCGGCGCGAGCGCGTCGGGCGGGTAGGGAAGCGGGGGGAGCACGATAGATTTCATGGGTATTCCTTTCTCCGCGGCTGACGCTCTGGCCGTGAGCGCGGCAATCGTGCCGATTCCTTGCAGCAGGAAGCGGCGTCTGGTTTCAGTCATAAACGGGCATTCCTCAAGGATTGTGCGATAGTCTCTATTCTAGCGCATCGCCCCCTGCCTGTCAACCTCGGGGAACGGGTGTGCACCTGCGCCTGTTGAGGTGGAAACCTTTGGGAGGCGACGGCGGCGGAGAGGCGCGGGGCGCGTTTCGTTTTCGCCGCCTGCACTATTGCGTTGCGCCCGCTGGGAAAATGGTGTATAATGAGGGCGCAAAACGACTTAAACCCCGGATGACACGGTCGCTTGTCATTCATTTCAGGAGATAGTAAGATGCAATTCAACGCAAGCAGAAGAGGATTCCTTCAGGGCATGGGCGGATTGGCCGCCGTCAGCGCCAGCAGCGGATGCTGTTCGCTCTGCCAGCCGGACAACCGGATTCGCCTGGCCGCGGTCGGCGTGATGGGTAAGGGCTTCACCGACTGGCTGCCGATGCTCAAGTCCGGACTCGTGAAGATGGTCGCGTTCTGCGACTGCGACTACCGCAAGCGCGATGAGGCTCAGAAGGCCTTGATCCGCGCCAAGGTCGACTTCGACATGTACTCCGTGCCGTTCTACACCGACTACCGCAAACTCCTCGACGACGCGCGCCGGCTCGGCATCCAGGCCATGACGGTCTCCACCACCGACCACACCCACGCCCCCATCGCCATCCAGGCCATGAAGCAGGGCATCCACGTCTATGTCCAGAAGCCCCTCGTGCGCACCCTTGGGGAACTCGACTACTTCAAGAAGACCGCCAAGGCCAACAAGGTCGTCACCCAGATGGGCAACCAGGGCAGCTCGCTTCCCGGCTTCCGCCGCGGCGTCGAAGTGCTCCAGTCCGGCATCCTCGGCGATGTGAAAGAGGTTCACGTCTGGACCAACCGCCCCGTCTGGCCCCAGGGCGCCAAAGCCGCCGCCGGCACCACCGGAAAGGCCGACGGTCTGCCTGACGGGTTCAACTGGGATGCGTGGCTCTCCACCGCCAAGGATCGCCCCTTCAAGGGTGCGTATGCGCCGGGCGCCAAGGGCTATGATCCGTGGAATCTTTGCGCCAATGTCTACCATCCGTTCAGCTGGCGCGGCTTCTTCGACTTTGGCTGCGGCGCGTTCGGCGATATGGCCTGCCATACGATGAACCTGCCCTTCCGCGGCCTTGAACTCGGCCTTTGCACGCGCGCCGAACTCTCCCTCATCGAAGATGTCACCGATGTCGCCTTCCCGATGAAGTCCACCGTCAAGATGACCTACGCCGCGCGCCAGTCCGCCGTCCAGAAGGGCAAGACCCTGCCCGAGGTCATCCTCTACTGGTACGATGGTTGCCAGAAGCCCAGTGCAGACCTTATGCCCGAAGTCGTTGCCGCCCAGGGCTCCGTCCCCAACACCGGTTGCATCGTCCTCGGCAGCAAGGGCATCCTTTGCTCCACGAACGACTACGGCGGCGACAGTTTCATCGCCCTCAAGGGCGAAAAGAAGGTCGTCAACATCAAGGACCACCCCGCCTGCAAGGCCGTCGCCCACACCATCCCCTACCGCAGCGATTCCACCGCCGGCCAGGCCGTCAAGTCCGGCGCCGCGGCCGTCTCCGCCGATGGGCAGTACATCGAATTTCTCGATGCCATCAACGGCAACGGCCCTGTCTTCCGCGAGACCGGTTCCCGCTGCTACTCCGATGTCGACTACTCCGTGCCGATTATGGAGTCCATCCTCGTGGGCGTCGCCGCCCAGCGCGTCGGCAAGGCCGGCACCGTCCTCAACTGGGATTCCGCCAACCAGAAGTTCGATAACGCCCTCGCCAACTCCTTCATCAGGCCCTACATCCGTCAAGGCTTCGAGTTCTAATAATGAACAGAAGAGGATTCTTCAAAGCCGCCGCGGCGTTCGCCGCGGTCGGCGCCTTTGTTCCCCGCCGGGCCTTCGGAGGCACTCAGGGCAAGTGCGGCAACAACCCCATTTGGCTGATGACCTCCGCCTTCCCGGGCGAGACCTTCGACGATGTGGTCGCACGAGCCAAGTCCGTCGGCGCGCAGGGCCTTGAGCTCTGCGTCTTCCGGCGCGACTCCGACCGCAAGGACCACACCGCTACCCATCTGGACTACGAGACCTTCGACCTGGAGGCCGCCAAGAAAGTCGTCGAGAAGTGCAACGCCAACGGCCTGCGCATCTCCGTCGGCTCCTATGACAACCTCATCGGCGGAGACCCCGCCCAGCAGGTCAACAACCAGAACCACATTCTCAAACTCATCCGCATCGCGGCGCTCCTCGGCGGCGACACCAACGATGTCGTCTGCGGCTCGTTCGTCGGATACGACCACGTCCTCGGGCGCACCGACCGCGGTTTCGAGAAGAACCTTGAGAAGTTCCAGAAGGTCTTCACTCCCATCGTCAAGTACGCCGAGAGCCTTGGCGTGACGCTCTGCGTCGAGAACTGCCCGATGGAAGGCTGGCAACCCGCCACCGCGCCTGACGCCTACAACAACCTGCCCGGCTGCCTGGCCGCCCGCAAGTTGATGTACGCGCTGGTCCCCTCCCGCTCGCTGCAGGAGACCTACGACCCTTCGCACGACATTTGGCAGCACATCGACCCGTCCGATGTGATTGAGGCGATGGACTTCTCCCGGTTGCGCCGCGTCCACATCAAGGGCACCCGCAACTTCCCCAAGTCCGCCGACGCCATCCACTGGGGCCGCCTCTATCCCGAACAGGTCGTCAATGCTGAACTGGCCGAGAAGGCGGGCGTGCCGATTGCCAAGAACGAGTGGGCGCGTATGAACTATGAGCCTCGCCTGCCCGGTTTCGGCGGAAGTGATTCGTGCGACTGGACGAAGTTCCTCTCCACCTTGATGAAGAAGGGCTTCCAGTATCCCTTCGTCATCGAGAACGAGGCGGTCAACTCTTCCCACACGGGCAACATGGGCGCTACCTTGCAGGGCTTCCGCGCCACGATTCTCAACACCGCTCCTCAGGTCTGGCCGCTGGGCAAGAACGGCTATGCCTTCGACGAGGGGCAGATGAAGGCCGACCCCATGAAGGTGACGCTGTCCAAGGACATCCCCGTGATGACCATGGACAAGATTTCCTAATCCGCATCCAAATGGCCGGTTGCCGTCTGCGGACGGCGCCGGTCTGTGGGCGCCCCGATGCCTAGTTCCCGATGCTTCCCCGATTCACCTTTCGGCCGCAGACGAGGTGAGGGGATTTTACTGTTCAACCGACCGAGTACTGGAGAGTAGAGATGAGAGGATTGTTCCGTTGCTGTGCCGTTGCCGCCGCGCTGACTGTCGCGTCGGTCTCCTTGGGGCAGATGGCTTCGACCGCGGCTTCGTCCCGTTCGGGCGGGCTGGTGTCGGTCAACAAGGCTCGTGCGCCGAGGGTCAACCGGTTGCGTCCGGTGCCGACGCCGAAACTAGACTTCAGCGGTTTTCGTGCGGTGAATGCGCGTCCGCGGGAGTGGCTGGTGTTTGATGTGCTCTACAGTGTCCCGGGCTCGTGGATTGACGAACTTGAGGTGAACTTTTATGTGATGCTCCGCCATCCGAATCCGGAGACGCGCAAGGTGGAGTTCAGTTTTTTCCGCTCGACGGTGGCGTATCGCGATGTGGTCGGTGAACGGGCCGGGGCGAACTTCAACCGTTCGGGCGACCATGTGGCGGGGATGGTGTTGCATCCGAACGGCTGGATGCGCTATGGCGACCCGTCGGATCCGGTCAAGGGGTTGATTGGCTTTGCGGTTGAGTTCTCAGTCAAGGGCAAGGTCATCGACCAGTACAGCGACATCAAGCCGGGCTGCGAGTTGGCGAAGGTCAAGGATTGGTGGAAGAACGACCAGGTGCTCTCTTCGGACGCGGTCAAGACGCTTGACGGCTATCTGATGGAGCGTGGCAAGACGCCTTTTGCGCTGGTCAATCCCGACGACTACGAAATGGTGAAGTGATTATGTTTGGCTCCAACCGCGTACTGACGCTCAATCTCGGTTCCGGAAAGGTTGTCCTGGCCGAGTTCCAGGTCAAGCCGGGCGCGCCGCCCGTGCTGTTGGACTACGGTACGGCGCCGATGCCGAAGGAGGCGGAGGAACCGTTGCTCTTCGGCGAGGCGGTCGGCGAGACAATCAAGTCGCTGCTGGAGGCCAAGGGGATGCGCCCGGCGCCGGTGATGGTCTCGATATCCGGCATGAGCGTTTTCCCGCGCTTTGTCTCGTTGCCGGCGGTCAGCGACGCGGAACTTCCCGAGATGATGCGCGCGGAGGCGGAGCAGAATGTCCCGTTCCCGATCGACGAAGTGGTCTGGGACTATTCGGTCTTTTCGTCCGACGAACTCGGCGGGCGCCAGGCGATGATTGTCGCGGCGAAGCAGGAGACGATTCGCAATGTGGTCGAGGCGGTCAAGCAGGCGGGACTGGAGCCGTTGGTCATCGACATCGCTCCCCTGGCGCTCTACCGCACGCTGCTCTTCGGCAATCCCGAGGAGGAGGGCTGTTCGCTGATTGTGGACATCGGCGCGCGTTCGACCAACCTGATTTTCTCGGAGGAGGGGAAGGTCTTCCTCCGTTCGATACCCGTCGCCGGACAGGCCATCACCCAGGAACTCGCGAAGACTTTCAACATTCCGTTCGACGAGGCCGAAGAACTCAAGTGCAATCATGCGTTCGTCTCGCAGGGAGGGGTGTACACGGTAGAGGACCAGACCTTGGAACAAATCTCCAAAGTCGTTCGTACCGTCATGACCCGTTTGCACGCAGAAATCAACCGCTCCATCAACTTCTACCGCAGCCAGCAGTCGGGCAGCGCCCCCGTGCGTATTTTCCTGACCGGCGGCTCGGCGGTGATGCCGCACATGGACGCCTTCTTCCAGGAGAAGTGCGGCGTCGAGGTCACCTACCTCAACCCCTTCGCCAATGTCGGCACCGCCAGCGCCTTGCCCATCGAGGAACTCGAAAAAGACGCCTTCTTCCTCGGCGAGGTGGTCGGCCTGGCCATCCGCAAAGCCCACAGCAGCCCCGTCGAAGTCACCCTCCTTCCCGAAGATGAACTTCGCGCCCGCGCCCTCCAGTCGCGCCTTCCCATCTTCCTGGCGGCCGGCGTCGGACTCTGCCTGAGTTTGGGCGTCTGGACCCTTTATATGGGGAAGCGCGCCAGCCAGTACGAAGGCAAGGCCGCCGCCGTCGAACGGCAACTCTCCGCCCTCGACGCCCAGAACGCCCGCCTGCGCAAGATTGACCAGACCCGCCAGGCCGAATACCGCAAAGCCGCCTTCGTCGCCGCCATCCTCCAGGCCCGCGGCGAAGCCGTCGAACATGTTGCCGCCTTGCGCGATTGCCTCTTCCGCGGACTTTGGATTTCAGAACTCTCCGCCCTGAAAGATTCTGCCACCGATACCGTTGTCGGCGTCAAACTCATCGGCCACGCGTGGCTCGACCGGATGAGCGAACTGGAGGCTGCCCAAGCCGACGAAGCCGAGAACAAGAGCCGCCTGACCCCCGTCGAACAACTCTGCGACCGCCTGCGCCGCCACCCCGCCTTCGGCAAGGAAAAGGACGATGTGCGAATCGTCACGGAAGGCGAGACCGGAGCCATCCGCAACTTCACCATCGAGGCCCGCTACGCCAACGCCCCGAAGCCCCAGCCGCCCAAACCCGCAGCCAATAGGCGCCGTTGAGGAAGCCACCATGGAAAAGAAGAATCTCACCGCAATAGTAGGCGGAGGCGCCGTCGGAGTTATCGCCCTGGGCGTGCTCTGGATGCTCGTGAGCGCCATCGGCCGCACCTCCGATGCGGGGGCGCGCCTGTCAGACGCCGAGTCCCGCCTCAACGCGCTTTATCGCTCGAAGATGTTCCCCAGCCAGACCAACCAGTTGGTCGCCGCACAGGATGTCCGGCGCATACAGGATTGGTTTGCCTCTGTCACCAACCGCCTCCATCAGGGGGATGTCCAGGTGCAGGCCTGGCTCACGCCATCTTCCCTCAAGCAGGCGATGATTGACCTGACCAAGGACCAGAAAATCCACCCGATTCTCGGGGAGAAGGCCTCCATCGGCTTTGACGACTATTTGGGCGCAGATGCGGCAATGCCGAAGGACGCCGATGTCAAGGGGTTGGGCCGGCAGTTGGAATATGTTCGCCGCTTGCTGACGCTTTGCGCGGAGGCGGGGGTGGCCAGCGTGGAGAAGGTCGAACGCCCGAAGTTCGAGACCAAAGGCGAGGTCAAGCAGACCGCACCCGCGCCGCGCCGCAGGGGCCGTCGCGTGCAGGAGCCGGAGAAGAAGGTTTCCAGCGGCATCGACAAGGTTGGCGATGGGCTGGCGGAGCGGCAGCGTTTCAAACTCTCTTTCCGGGCTTCGACGCCGGCGCTGATGGAGTTCTTCAACCGTTTGACGGCCTCGCCGATGATGGCGGTGGTTTCGGACTTCAAGGTGAGCCGTCCGTCGTGCATCCTCAAGGACTTTCTGGCGGAATCGGAGGCGAAGAATCCTTCGGCTCCGGCGGTGGACTTTTCGACTTTGGCGCCGGAGGATCGGTTGGTGAGCGATCCGGCGAGGGTTCAGCCCCTGAGGGTCGATTTGACGATTGACATCTATACTTTTGAAGGAGTGTGACCGTGGCGACGGGGAAGAGTGGTTTCGGGCGGCTGCTGGCGCAGCAGTATGACAAGGTGCTGCTTTTGGCGGCGGGGCTGGTGCTGTTGGTTTCGCTCTGCTATTTGGCGCATTTGGTCTCGTCGGACGGGTCGACGCGGCAGCGGTACGAGTCTTCTTTGCGGGCGGAACCTCGCACGGCGGTGATTGCGCCGCAGGATTTGGGGGCTTTGGAGAAGGGGAGTCAGGCGCTGGCTCGGCCACCCAGGTTTCTGGTGCCGAAGGCGGATGAGGCGGGGATTTTCACGGCGGAGAAGCGGATGGCTTGTGCGTTTTGCCGCAAGCCGATTCCTTTCGGGGCGAATTCGTGTGTCTTTTGCGGGAAGGAGCAGCCGAGACCGGCGGCCGCGGATCCGAATCACAGTACGGCGGGGGATGGTATCCCGGACAGCTGGAAGCGGAAGTATGGGTTGGATGTGGCGGACAAGGAATTGGCCGCGAAGGATGTGGACAGTGACGGGTTTACGGTTTTTGAGGAGTTCGAGGCGGGGACGAATCCGGTTGACGGGAAGTCGTATCCCGATGTGGTGGTGCGGATGCGGGTGAAGTCCTTCAAGGGGCGCGCCTTGCCGTTTGTTTTCCGCAGTTACAGCACGCTGCCGGACGGGAAGAAGAGTTTGGCAATCTTCGTTCCGGCGGAATCGCGCACTTACTATCTCAAGGAGGGGCTGCCGGTCGCGAAGACTGGTTTCAAGGTCGTCCGTTTCATCGAGAAGAAGGAGAAGCGCAAGGATCCCAAGCTCGGCAATATGGAGCGGGTGGTTGATTTGTCGTCAATCCAGGTGCTCCGCGAGCGGGACGGCAAGTCGGCGGATTTGGTGTTGGACAAGCCGTCGGGGATTATCGACCAGGAGGCGGTGTTGACGCTTGAGATGGATCAGTTCGAGGTGACGGTCGAGACGGGATCGGAGTTCACTTTGCGCGAGAAGAAGTACTCGGTCGAGAAGGTCGACGCCGTCGCCAAGACCGTCACCATCAAGGAGTCCGGCGGCAAGACTTATGTGATTCCATCCCTGTGATTCCTGCCTACCCGGCACGCCCGTCCTTAGGCATCTGCGGCTCCGGAAGGTTGCCACCTTGCCGTTGTGGAGGTTGGTAGGTGCAGAAGGGTGTTGTTGGTTGACATTGACCTCGGAATAGTGTAGAATTCCCACTCGTGAAGTTATGTGACAGATTCCGGCTCGTCCGCAGTCCCCTTGCGGAGGCCCCCGCCCGAAGAGTCTCGGCTGATTGATATTCCATTTTCGCAGAATCGGAGAAGCATCCATGTATTTCTCAAAACGATCCGTCACGCTCAAGATTGCCCTCGTGTTCGCGCTCGTGGCTTGCGTCTACGCGCAGGATGAAGAACTCGACGCGCTCTTGTCCGACCTCGTCTCCGACAATCCCCCCGCCGAGACCAAGACCCCCGCACAGTCCGAAGCCAAGCCGGCCGAAGCCCCCGCCGCCGTCGCCGAAAAGAAGGAAGAGCCCAAGGTCGAGCCCGCTCCGGCAGCCGAAGAGAAGAAGCCCGCCGAAGTCGTTGATGTCGCAGTTGCCACGGCAGAAGAAAAGCCCGTCGAGAAGAAAGCCGCCCCTGCTCCCGCCCCCGCCGTCGAGACTAAGGCGGAAGCCAAAACGGAAGCCCCCGCCGTCGTCGAAAAGAAGAAAGAGCCCACTGCCGACGACCTCCTCCTCGACTCCCCCCTGGACGAAAAGCCCACCGAGAAGAAGGCTGAGCTCGCCCCCGCCGCTGTCGAGACCAAAGCGGAGCCCAAGACCGAAGCCCCTGCGGTCGTCGAAAAGAAAGTAGAGGTCGCTGCCGATGACCTTGACTCCCTCCTTGGCGAGAACTCCGCCGAGAAGAAGGCCGAGCCCGCCCCCGCCGTTGCCGAGGTTAAAGAGGAGCCCAAGACCGTCGATTCGACCGTAAATGACGAGGCAAGGCCTGTGGCCAAGGAAGCAGGCTCTGAGGCGAAAGAAGAGGCTGCGCCCGCCGTCGTCGAAAAGAAAGAGGATGCATCCGACGATTTGCTGGCTGGGATTGATGAGGTATTTGCCGGGAAAAAGGAAGAGCCCGCGCCTGTGGTCGCCGAAGAGGTAAAGTCCGAGGAGACCCCCGAGGTCGCCGAGAAGAAGGAAGAACCTCAGGGCGAGCCTGCCCCCGCTGCCGAAGAAAAGAAAGAAGAGGTCGCCGCCAAGGAGGGTGAAGAGGCCCCCGTCGCCAAGGAAGAACCTGCCGAAGAGCCCGCCACGCCCGCCAACTTGAGCGAAGAAGAGGTCGCCATCAATGACATCGCCGAGATGGAAAAGGTGCGCAGAGAAGGCCTCAAACAGCACGCCAATATCCTCCTCGCCGATGCCGAGGCGAAACTCAAAGAGGGCGACTACGACGGCGTTATTGAAATACTGACCCGAATCGCCAACGACAAGCAGTTAGTCAGCCGTATCTCCGGCGGAGAAGCCAAGGTCAA
>JBJFGP010000103.1:0-17315 GCA_051892815.1 Kiritimatiellia bacterium
GTTGGTGCAGAAGTGGAGGCCGTTGGTGGACGGGTGGATGGTGCCGAGGAGGGCGCGCTCGCCGGGGTGGATGGGCAGGATGTCGCCCTCGGAGAGTTTGGGAAGTTGGAAGGCGAATGGGGCATCGTCGGGCTCCCTCGAGAGGTATTCGCCGCGCTCGTATTCGGGAAGGTAGGGAAAGCCCCAGTCGGCACGAAAGGCATCGCGGAATTGGCTGGAATCGGTGCCGGCGCCGACGATGGAGCAGGGTCTCCTGTAGCCACGCCAGTAGACGCCTCTGGGGGTGCGACCGTTCAGAATGTCGGCAATCTCCATGACGGCGACCTGCTCCTCTCGGGAGAGCGAAGATGCGTTCCGAAGCCGCTCGCGGAAGCGTTCGAGCCGCCTCGACTGGAGCGTGAGACCAAGATCGAATGGATTGAACGGCGAGAGGAGCAGGAGAGGTACGAAGGTCGCCAGGCATGGCCAAAGAGTCACGCGCAAGGCTTGCGGTCGGAGCAGGTCGACCAGCGCAACCATGGCGGAAAAGATGACCAGGTACAGGGCCGTCAGACGCATAGGAGTCAGACTGTAGGCTGCTATGCGCTGGGCCAGGGCGATGGCTTGGAGCAGCATCAGCGGCAAGAGCAGCGCGCCACCCCATCGGCAGAAGGTTCGGCAGACGAAGGTGCATTGGTCCGCCAGCAGCAGACGCAAAGGAAACCAGCCAATCGTGGCAATGAGCACGAGCGAATAGACCTTTCCGTCGGGGATATGCCAAGATACCAGACATTTGAGCGCATAGAGAGAAAGGAAGCCGAGGAAAGCCAGGAAGAGGGGCAGTGCGACGGTACGAAGCAGGAGAAACAGTGGCTTTCTGAAGGTGGGCAGGCTACGGCTGACCAAGCCAATCAGGGCGATAAGAGGCAGGGCGGAACAAAAGGTCGTCAGCAACAGGCGGCGGGTAATCTTATCGAGTTGGTCGTGCCCGGCAAAATCGAGCAGTTGTACCGTCTCGTTGAGCACAATGGTGCCTATGGCGATGAGGATTGCGGTGGCGAGCGCGATGGCGGCGGATTCCAACAATTTGGGGAAATGACCCCAATCTTTCCGTTCGCATCCAAGCGCATGCACAAGCAGTCCGGTGCTTAGGACCGCGAGCGCGGCGCTGAAGAGAAGGAGGTGCATCTCGCACGGTCTATGGAGGGGGAGGAAGGCGGCAATGATGCCCAATGGAAGCAGGCTTGCGGCGTGGAGGAGCCAACCTTTTGCCCGGCTCCAAGCGTTGGCGCGCCGGTAAATCTGGCAGGCGCCGGAGAGTCCCATAACGCTTAGGCCTCCTGCAAGCAAAACCAGCAGGCTGTCGCCGTGCAGGGCATTATCCCAACTGTATAGAGTGCATCCGGCGGCGATTCCGGCGGCCACGAGGAGGGCGGACGGAAGTTCGGCTACGGCTCTGACGGCTTGCCCCGCGCGGGTGCGGAGGGTGCCTATCCAATTGGTTTTTGCTGTCGACATGACGATGAATATTATAGTGGATTCTGGGGCGGAGGGCAATGCTAAAAATGGTTCTGAAGGTTGGCTTGGCGTCGGACGGCGGTTAGGGTGCGAGGAGTTCGATTCTGAGGGTGTAGTTGGTGGCCTGGCCGGGTTGGAGTTCGTGGGGTTGGCTGGTGCAGGTGCCGGCGCTGCAGAGGTTTCTGGGGGCGGTTTGGGTGGGTTTGTCGGGGCCGCCTGGGGTGCAGTCGAGGTAGGCGTCGGTGCCTTTTGGGGCGAGAATAAAGGTGTAGTGGCTGGGGCGGTTGTCTGGCTTTGAGGGGGTTGTCGCGAGGGGCGGGGACGGGGGCGCGATGTGGGCGTTTTGAGGGTGGTTTGAAGGGGACTGGCGCGTGGCGTCGGCGGATTGGATGATGGGGAGGAAGCCGCAATCGGCGCGGAAGGGTGTCGTACCGGTGTTGGTGGCGGTGAGGCGCAGTTCGAGGGTTTTGTCGATGGCTGTGACGGTGTAGTCGAGGCGGAAGGGATGGGGCCAGAGTTTGAGGGTTTCGGGGGTGGAGGTGAGGGACCAGCGGAGGGTGTCTTTGCCAATCTTTTCTTCGAATTTCCAGTTGGCGGTGTGTGTCAAGCCGTAGCGAGGCAGGCCTGGTTTAGGGGGCTCCCGGAGCCAGGGCCAGCTGACGGCGAGGGCGGTGACGTGGTGGCGTTTGGGGGTGCCGGTGTTTCCCGGGATTCCGATGATTTGCCGGCAGCCAAGCGGGGTCCATTCGGTCACGGTGGCGCCTTGGCGGGCGAGTTCGCAGCGGAGCCCTTCGCTTTCGAGGACTTCGTGGATGGCGGTCTGGCGGGTGGTGGCGGAGAAGGGTTGGGACCAGTCGGATTGGGAGCCGTCTTTCATTATTTTCCGGTAGCGGTAGGTGTGCCGGGAGTGGGTGGGGAGTCCGAGGTCTTCGTAGCGGGCGACGCGGTAGGGGATGCCGCTGAGGGCTTCGTTGGTCACAGTTGCAAGGAAGCGTCCGTCGCGCCAGAGTTCGTAGTGGGAGAAGTCGGGGGAACGGTCGGCGCTCCAGAGTAGGTAGAGTTGCCCATCCTTCTCGCCGTGGCTGGCGCGAGGTAGGCAGGAATGGGTCCGGCGGGTAGGCACCTTGGGGGATGAGGGGGTGGCAGGAATCGGTTCCGCTGGTGGCAACCTGTCGGGGCAAGAGGTGGCTACCTGTTGATTTCATTTGACAGTTGCCTGCGCGCGGGGTAAAATAAAGGAGGCTGGTGGCGGACAATGGTTCCGCCGCGCCGGTGTGCAGACAATATTAAAGGAGTTTCCATGCAACGCATTTGCGCCGCGCTCGCCGCGCTTGCCGTCTCGTTTTCGCTCGCCTTCGGGGCGGTCGATTTGACAGGGTTTTCGCACAAATTTACCCTGACCCTTCCCGAAGACTTTGCCGGTGAACTGGAGGGGTTCCCCGTTCTGCTGCGCCTGAGTTCCGAGACCCTGCCGTCGCTCACGGCGGACACCTTCCAGACCGAAGACGGACGCGACCTGCTCTTTGTCGATGCCGACGGCAACGCCGTGCCCCACGAAGTCCAGAGTTGGAATCCTGCCGGTGAATCCCTCGTCTGGGTGCGCTTCCCCCTCGCCAAGGCGGGGGCAACCCTCACCGCCTACTGCGGCAATCCCGACTGGCAGCCCGAACTCGACCCCACCGCCGTTTGGGACGGCTTCGTCGGCGTTTGGCATATGGACACCATCGACCCCGACACGCTCGCGACCCCGGACGCCTCAGGCCATGCGCTCGACCTCATCGCCAAGAGCGCCTCCCAGACCGTCTCGGCCAGCGGCGGCGCCCTCGGCAACGCGCTCGTCAACGCCACGGCTTCCGGCGGCACCGGCGGCGGCTTCCTATCCCCCGTCTACACCGGAATCTTCAACTCCCCCTCCTTCACCCTCAGCGCCTGGTTCAACCACCGCGCACACGCCGCCAACGGATACGAGCGCTTCTTCTCCTCCAAAAAGAACTACAACGAGGCCAATGGCTACGAAATGGAAGTCGCCAACGGCGACGCCCAAAAGACCTCCATCCGAGGCGGCAACTCCAACGCTTTCAACGGCTATGTCCCCGACCAGCGCACCAGCAAATGGAACCACATCGCACTCGTCTACGACGGCACCACCTGCACCCTCTACACCAACGGCGTCAGGCAGGCCTCCGGCACCATCGTTTCCGTCACTCACGACCTCGGATTGGCAGTCGGCAACAACGCGGCCCGCACCGAAAGAGCCTACTACGGCGATATCGACGAGGTCCGCTTCCACGCCTCTGCCAGACCCGCAGAATGGCTCGCCAATGACCACGCCCTACAGGCCGGAACCCTCGCCCCAACCTATACCGACCTCCAACTGACTGACCCCAGCGCCGTCGTTTTCGCCAATGCCCCGCAGATCTCCTTTGACGGCACCACCCCCACCATCTCCATAACCATCGCCCAAAACACAGGCACCCTCGTCCTCCACTACGGCACAGGAAAATCCCTCGACAATACCCTCCCAATCGCCGAAAACGCAGGCGAGGGAACCTATGCCATCAGCCTCTCCGACCTCGAGCCGGATGCCTGCTACGGCGCCCAAGTCGTAGCCACCACCGCCTCCGGCGCAGTCACAAGAAGCACCCTCGCGTCTTTCCTTACGGCCGCCCCCGTCCTGAGCGTCAAGCAGAACGCCGCAGAGCTGAATCTCTCCCTCCCGCTCGTCTTTACCGTCACCCGCCCCGAATCCGCCACAGCCTTCGACGTCACCCTTCCTTTCACCCTCGCCGGTACCGCATCTCCAGGGGTCAACTATACGCCCCCCGAGAGCGATACCTTGACCATCCCCGCGGGCGAAACCAGCGTAGAACTCGCCCTCTATCCGCTCCGCACAAGGGACGGAGACCATACCGTCACCTTCTCCCTCTCCAACCCGCCCAGCCCCCTGCCGGAAGTCAACACCGTCGAAGGAATCATTGCCACCTTGACCACCGAAACGGGCTATAATACCTGGCTCGGCGGCGGCAACAACCTCGCCTCGGAGGCTGCCAACTGGTCGGGCGGTCTGCCCCAATCAACCGACCACATTCTCTTTGACGGACGGGTCACTTCGGCGGATTGCACCTGGGACCTTTCCTGCCCGGTCGCCTCCTGGACTCAAAGGGAGGACTACGCCGGAACCATTGCCCTCGCCACGACCTATCCCGAGTATGATACCGCCTTCACCTGTCTCAATGTTTCCGGCGATTTCCTGGCTCTCGGCGGCACCCTTTCCCACCTTCCCAACGATTCCGATCGTCAGTATCGTGCGGCCCTGTCCGTAGGCGGCAATTTCGAACTTGGTGCGGCAGCTTCGATCAACCTTTGCGGCAAGGGCTATGCCCAGGGGAAATATCCCTCCGGCTCCTCTGTGTCCGCACATGCCGCCGCGCCGTCCGGCAATCCATCGCACCTGTACGGTGCCGTCACTGCCCCCGAGGAGTTGGGCTCCGGCGGTCCGTCTGCAAACAATGCGGTCTCCCATGGCGGCGGTGCGATCAAGCTCAAGGTGAGTGGTTCTGCCACCCTGAATGGTGGCATTGATGCCCGCTCGTCGAGCCAAAAGAATGGGAATAATCCCGAGAAAGGTGTTGGTGCGGGAGGTTCCATCTGGGTGGAGGCATCGTCGATAAGCGGTTCAGGCGTGCTCAATGCGAGCGCGTGGACGGCGGATGTCAGTGAAACCTCCTATGCGGAGGGCGGATCGGGTGGGCGTATTGCGCTTGTGGCGACTGCGGGGGCGGTCGAGATTCCCTGGGCGAATCTCAAAGCGAACGGGGGCTTTGGTGCCAAGACTTCGGGTGGGGGAACGGTTTTCGTGAAGGGGGTTGATGATGCTTATGGGGCTCTTTTGGTTGGTATGACCAAGGGGCGCGAGTGGAATTACCAGGTCCGCTATCCTGCCCTCGGTGCGACGACGGCGGTGCCTCCCGGCGAGATGTGGCGGTTCGACCGCATTTGGCTACGGGATTACGGCATATTGGCCATTCCGGAGGGCGCGACGCTCTCGCTTCCCAATGGTTTTGCGTCGGTCTGTGCACTCAATCCGGCGGACAATCCTGCTTGTGGGCTGCTCTACTTGGGTGGAACGCTTTCGGTGCCGGAGACGGATGAGCACCGGCTCGACGGGGGGTGGTTTTTCTGTGCGGCGGAGCCGTATGTCTTCAAGGGGGATGTGCGCTGCTCGGGCTACGCGGGGTTGGGCAATTTCTATCTGCTCCAGCCTAATCCTTCTGCCGGAATCCTGAATGATGTGACGGTCGAGGGCA
Organism: Kiritimatiellia bacterium; assembly: GCA_051892815.1. Lineage (GTDB taxonomy): Bacteria > Verrucomicrobiota > Kiritimatiellia > RFP12 > DVOR01 > JAXFQS01. The sequence continues at coordinate 5,805 of JBJFGP010000103.1, forward strand.
ACCTTTCGGTGGAGGCTTCGGGGCGTATCTTCGGGGTCAACCGCGGGTGCCGTTCGACGGTTTCGGCGGGTTTCCGGAGCGCCCATGGCGGGGTGAGCGGGGCAGACCAAGGTGGCGCGTCCTACGACTCGATCCTGCATCCGCATCTGCCTGGTTTGGGCGGACAAGGCTATGGCACTTATTCGGGCGATGCGGGCAATACGACGACCGGCTCGGGGGCGATTCGGTTGACGGTTTCGGGGACTTTGATGCTGGATGGAACGGCCAATGTCCGGGCTGTCAGCGACAAGTACGACCACCATTGTCCGGCGGCGGGTGCTTTGGACATTACCTGTGCGCGACTGGAGGGGAGCGGCTCCATTTCCGCCGATGCCGTCGACGGCAATGGCGTCAAGGCGGCGGGGGCGGCGGGGCGTATTGCGGTGCGGCTGACCGACCCGTCGGCGACCTTCTCGGAGGCGTGGCTGGGGAACATCAACGCCCGCAGCGCGAAGGGTGCGACCTCGCCGTACGATACCTCCGCGGGTACCATTTACTTGCAGTCTGGCGCACAGTCCGAGGGTTGCGGCACCATCCTCGTGCGGGGCAAGGGCGATGCCGCCAACACGATGGCGACCCCCATTCCCGCGCAGAGCCAGACTTACGATGTCGACGCCTCGTCCGCGCTCGCCAACGCCACCCTCCGACTCGAAGCCGCCGCCCGCGTTCAGGTCTATTCCGGGATTGCCTTCGCGGCCCTTGAAGTGCCGGAAGCCTCCGCATCGATGCTCGATCTCAACGGCAATCTCGTCACCGTCAAAGACGCCACCCTCGGCAGCGTCCGCCTCGCGCCAGGAACCTACACGCCCGAGACCCTTCCCGACTTCCTGCTCGACTCCTCCGAGAGCCTTTCCGGAGCTCTGCGCGTCACCGGAAGCGCCACCCTCATCATCATTCGCTGACCACCCTTCATCCCAGCGGGTACCAACCTCTGCCTCCCCAAGGTAGACACCTCCGCCCCCGACAGGTGCCTACCAGTCGGGGGCAAAGGTGCCTATCCGCCGACTGCGGAGAAAGCCGCCTGGTAGCGACGATTTCGCTTGCATTCCGCCCCCCGATGCGCTATACTGCGGCTCTTCCTGCGGCGTGTCTAAGGAGTCACTCCCCGTTGCGGGCCTCATCCAAACCGTTTTGGATGGCCAACCCATGGCTAGGGCGTCCCCAGGAACATATCAAGACCACTCAGGAGCCCACATGAGCCAAATCGACAAGCAGGCCACCGTCGCACCCTTCAAGCGCCACGAGCGCGACACCGGCTCAAGCGAAGTCCAAATCGCCCTGCTCACCAAAAAGATCGAAGCCCTCACCGCCCACCTCAAGACCAACAAGAAAGACCACAGCTCCCGCTACGGCCTGATTCGCATGGTCAACAACCGCAGAGCCCTTCTGGCCTACCTCAAGCGCGAAGACGAAGTCCGCTACCAGAAACTCATCACCGACCTCGGCCTGCGCCACTAATCGAAAGCCTCACGCATGGACAATACCACCTCAGTCACGACCGACATCGGCGGCATCCCGCTGACGCTCGAGACCGGCCTCCTCGCCAAACAGGCCGCCGGCGCAGTAGTCTGTCGCTACGGCGACAACGTCGTATTCACCGCCGTCACCAATACCGACAAGCCCCGCGAGGGAATCGACTTCTTCCCCCTCCAGTGCGAGTACCGCGAAAAGTACTACGCGGCAGGCCGCTTCCCCGGCGGATACTTCAAGCGCGAAGCCCGTCCAACCGAACGCGAAATCCTCTGCGCACGCATCACCGACCGCCCCATCCGCCCCCTCTTCCCCGACGGATACCACAACGACGTGCAGGTCAACACCACCGTCTTCTCCGCCGACACCCTGCATGATACCGACGTCCTCGCCGTCAACTCCGCCTCCGCCGCCCTGCATATCTCCGAAGTCCCCTTCATGGGCCCCATCGGCTGCGTTCGTATCGGCCGCGTCGACGGACAGTGGATTATCAACCCCACCTTCGAACAGCGCGAAAAGAGCGATGTCGACCTAGTCTACGCAGGTCTTCGCGGCAAATTCCTCATGATGGAAGGTTCCGCCGAAGAAATCTCCGAGGCTGACTTCCTCGCCGCCATGAAACGCGCCCACGAAGAGGTCGAGAAACTCATCGACATCCAAATCGAATTGCGCCGAAAACTCGGCAAACCTGACAAAGTCATCGTCGACCAGGAACCCGACGCCGAGAAGATGGATTTCCTCCGCGCAAACGGCGGGAACGAACTCCGCGCAGCCCTTCTTATCCCCGGAAAACTCGACCGGCAGAATACCGTCAACGCCATCAAAGAGAAAATGCTTGAGGCGATGGCTGCCAAGTGGCCCGAAGAAATCACGCCCGAGACCTTCGTCAAATACTACGACGCGCTTGAAATCGAATATGTGCGCCGCAACATCCTGGAGGAAGGCAAGCGCATCGACGGTCGTGCCCAGCACCAGATCCGCCCGCTGTCCGCCCAAATCGGCGTTCTGCCCCGTTGTCACGGCTCGGCGATATTCAGCCGGGGGGAGACACAGGCGCTTGGAACGGTGACTTTGGGTACTATCAAGGATGCCCAGGAGCTGGATGCCATCGTGGGCGGTGCGAAGACCAAAAAGTTCCTGCTTCATTACAACTTTCCGCCCTATTGCACGGGTGAGGTCGGGCGTTTGGGTTCGACCGGACGGCGTGAAATCGGGCACGGCGCATTGGCGGAGCGGTCGCTTGCTCCGGTGGTGCCGGCCGACTATCCGTATTCGGTGCGGATTGTTTCGGACATTATGGGTTCGAACGGTTCGTCGTCGATGGCGACTGTCTGCGTCGGGTCTCTGGCGATGATGCAGGCGGGGATTCCGATCAAGGCACCTGTTGCGGGCGTTTCGGTGGGGCTGTTCTGCACGGAGGATGACAGCAAGCAGATGCTTGTGACTGACATTCTCGGGTCGGAAGATCACTGCGGCGACATGGATTTCAAGGTTGCCGGCACGCGCAAGGGGATTACTGGATTCCAGGTGGATCTCAAGAAGCGCGGTCTGACTTGGGATCTTGTGGAGGGGGCTTTGGAGTGTGCCCGGAAGGGTCGGATGCATATTCTCGATTTCATCGAGGGTGTGATTGCGAAGCCTGCCGAGGAACTGTCGGTCTATGCGCCGCGGATTACCACGGTCAAGATTCCCGAAGACAAGATTGGGGAACTGATTGGTCCGGGGGGGAAGAACATTCGCCGTATTTGCGAGGCGTCGGGCGCTCAGATTGACATTGAGGAGGATGGTACGGTCAACATCTTCGCGACGTCGGGCGATTCGATGGCGATTGCCAAGCGCGAGATTGAGGCAATCACGGCCGAGCCCGAGGAGGGCCGTCTCTATGAGGGGACGGTCACGGGCATCAAGGATTTCGGCGCTTTTGTCGAGATTCTGCCTGGTCGTGACGGGCTGTGCCACATCTCGGAGATGGCCGAAACGCGGATTCGTTCGGTCGAGGACATCTGCAAGGTCGGCGACAAGATGTGGGTCAAGTGCATCGGCATCGACGACCGCGGCAGGGTCAAACTCTCTCGCCGCGAGGCGCTCCGCGAACGGGCGTCGCAAGCGGACGGGGAGGCTCAGGCCTAACCCCTTCCGGTTGTGTCCGAATAGGGAAAGCGCCAGGTCGGAAGACCTGGCGCTTTTTTGTTTCGCATCGCCAATGCCAATCCCGAGGGGATGCGTTGAATTGGCCGTGCGCGGAGAGTTAGCGGTGTGTTTGGGGCCTACTCTGCCGCGGGCGCGCGGAGTTCCTGCGTTCGGGCAATAGGTATGCAGGATGGGGGGCAACCAGTTAGCAGGAACTGCTTCGGCCAGTTGGTATGAGTCGAGGGTAAAGGTAGGCAGGAATCGCTCCCGCGGGTGGCAAGGTGTTCCCGCGGGAGCCGGGCAGGTGCAGGGGCGGTTATTTGCCGTAGACTTCGACTTCGATGTACTGGTTCATGTCGTCGGAGGTGTTCCCGTTCGACCAGAATCGCACATAGCGGGCCTTGGTGCCGTCGACCGCGACGGGGCGCCCTTCGCGGGATTCGCGGTACTCTTTGTCGCGCCCCTTGCCGAGTTTGAGGACATTGTCGTCGTCGTTGTTGAATACGGTGATGACGCCGTCGATGAAGTCAGGGTCATTGGAGAGTTGGATGACGACGGACTTGTAGACTCGCGGCTCACCGTGGTAGTGCCAGAGGCCAATGGCGTAGATGGAATGTTCGGCGCCAAGGTCGACTTGGAGCCATTGCTTGCCGGGTCCAAGTTCAACATAGGAGTCCTCGCGGTGTTCCTTGTCGCCGTCGGTCACATAGGCGAGTTCGCCGATGATGGGTTCATCGTCGCTGGCGGTGACCTTGCACCCTTTGGAGAGAAGGTTGCCGCAACCGGTTGGAACGAAAATCGGGTCGCGCAGTTTGTTGCCCCTGGGCGGCTCAAGGTTTTTACGCTTGCCGAGGTCTTTTGGGGTGCCGGTGTAGGCGGCCTTGGGAAGCTTCATATCGATCTTGACTTTGTCGGCTGTTTGGGCGAAGGCCGCGGATACCAACAAAACCAGGGCGAAGGTTGATAGGATGTGTTTCATAGGGTAGGTTCCTCTGGGGGTATTAGATGGGTATCAATCGCCCGCATGGGTAAGTTGGGCGAAGCACCGTGTCTGTCGATAGGGGCGGCGGAAGCGGTCGAAGGAATGCGGCTGGCGGATAGGGACGAAGGCACCGGCCTGGACGCTGTCGAGCGCGTCGCAGGCTTGGCGGATTTCGCTCCAGTCCATCAGCAGGAAGGCGGTCGAAAGCGCGTCGGCGACGGCCGCGGAGGTGGAGCAGCTCCAGGCGGCATCGTGCTTGCGTCTGGCGCGGCGGGTTGGCGGGACGGCGATGTGTTCGCCCTTTCGCTGAATGCCGGAGCCGCTTATGGCGATGCCGTCGACCTCGATACGGTCGAGCCCGGCGCGCGCCTTCCAGTCGCCAGCCATGCCGACGCTCCAGGAGGAACCATCCTCCCTTTTGCCGACGGCGTAGGCGGTGCTGGTGCCGCCGTGAATCATATAGGAGCGAATCTCCCACACCTTCTCGAGCAGGGGGCGCGCGGCGTCGATGGCGTAGCCCTTTGCCAAGCCGCCGAAGTCCAGTTCGAGTGGCAAGGAATCGCCCCCCTTGGTAGGCAGGATTGAGAGGCGCAGGTGGGCAGGATCGAGTTCAAGTCGTGCCAACGAAGCGGCCTCGGAGGCTCGTTTCTTTTCGTTCGGCTCAATGGCCTCCCAGTCACAGTTGTGATGCCGCCAGGCGTCCATCAGGCTGCCGACGGTCACATCGAAACATCCGTTGGTCGCGGCGAACAGGTTGGCGGAAAGGACCAGACAGTCCATCAACTCGCGGGAGACGATCGTGGGCGTATTGGGGGGCAGCGAGGCGATTCGGGCAACCTCACTGGTGGTAATGAACCGGTTGAATTGCGCCTCTAGACGGTCGACGCAGGACCAAACATTTTGGGCGGCTCCTTCGGCTTTTCGGCGCTCCTCGCCGTCAATGAAAAGGGCGAAGTCGGTGTGCATGGCGTGGTGTTCGAATTGGAGCAATGCCATGGCAATCCCAGGTCAAGAACGCCGCAGCAGGCGGCTTGCCGCATAGGCGAAAAGGGCCAGCGCCGCGAGCGAAAAGTACCGGTGCCAATCAAGCAGTGCAAACTGCCCGTCAGTCCCGAACCAACGCATCATCGAGAGTAGCGCAGTCAAGACCAGCCCGACCGTCGCGGCAACCAGCAGGACGAAGGAAAGTGTACGATAGAGGGCCCCGCCCGAGGCGGTTTTCCCGGTCAGGACGAGTGCCAACAGGGCCGCAACCAAGGCTCCCGCCGCCATCTGATGTCCCACCAATACCCACTGGGTCATGCCCCCGACAAGCCATCCGCCCAACCCGGAAAGCCCCAGGAATGCAATAGAGCAGAGGGCCACTCCGCTGGACAGGGGCGCGAGCCATTGCCAGCTTTGACGGGAGGTCAAGGTGCCCGTGCAGTCGAGGGCTTTGGGGATTGCGGTGAGGCTGGCGGATAGGACGACAAGGAGGAGGAAGATGCCCGCGCCGGTGAGGAAAAGTTTGAAGAGCGGCCGCAGACGGAATGTCCACCCAAAGACGCGATGGTAGCGCGCCGGAACACCCATCAGTTGGGATTGGACGAGGACGGCTGCTTGGGTGGTCAGGAGTGGGCCGGTGGCTTGTATGGTGCGGAAGAAGAAGTCGCTGTTTTGCGTGTGGCACGCGGCGCAACGATCCGGATTGGAGCCTTTGGCCATGCGCGCGGGGCGGACATCGTGGGCGAGGGGCCAAGATACGGGCGCGGCAATCGGGTCGTCGAAAGCGAGGAGTTTTCCTTGGCTGAGTTCGAAGCATTTGCCGTTTGCGACATAGGCGGGATGCTTGCCGGCGGCGGTGAGGAGTTGAAGGCCTTTCGCGACGAGTTCTTCGGTCAGAGTCTGGGAGGAGGCTCCCAAGGCAAGAAGGGCAGCGGCGTCTTCATCTGCGACAAGGGGACGGCAAGTGCCGCCTTCAAGCCAGGCTAGGCGGGGGAAGTCGCCCGTGGCTTCGGCGCTGGGGGTGGCCTGCATGACCCAGGGGATGGTGGTGTCTACGCGCCCGGCGTCGTTGGTGGTGACGGTTTCGATGGGGGTGCGGCGGAAAATATGTCCTTGCCAAAGGATGGCGGCGTGCCCGTGGACGGTGGCGTTGTCGAGGGTGAGCAACTGGTCACTGAGGGCGGCGTGGAGTTGCTCGCCGAGGGTTTCGTTGCCATCGAAGAGGGGCAGGGGTGCGAAACATTTACCCTCGATGATGCGTACGAACTGAACCCCTTGGTTGGCAACCGTTTTGCCGAGAGGTTGGAAGGAGGCGTCCTCGAAGGAGTAGAGTTCCAAGGTCTCGGCGCGGCGATTCATCGGGACGGCCCGTTTGTCGCCGTCGAGGGAGAAGAGTTCGCCGTCAATCGAGAGCGCAACTTGCCCGGGGAGGTTGTCGTCGTCGGCGACCGCCTGCAAAATATTTCCGGCCCGCTCGCGTACGGCAAGCGCGTCGCCGAGGAGTTTCTGGACTTGGTTGGGGGGGATTGGACGGAATGTGCCGTCGTCGTTGCGCTCAGCCCAGAAAGCGGGCCACATCATACGGCGCGGTTCGATTTTCCCCAACGCGTTGGTCACGAAGACTGGCTCGATGATGAATGGCGCGTCGGTTGCCCAAATGGCGCGTCCGTAGATGCCGATTCGGTTCGCCCTTGCCGTGCGCACCTGGCCAAACTGCCCTCCCGGCGTCACGCCCGAGTGGCAGACTGTGCAGGAGAGTTTGGCAAAATGGACAGGCGGAAAACCTTTGTGCTCGGGCACCGGGGCGCCGAAACGGCCGCCAGTCGGAGCGTGGCAACCGGCACAGGTGGTCTCTTTCGCCCGGGCGTCTGTTTGGGTATTCCCTCGAGCAATGGCGTGGTCGATTCCGTTTCGGTGGCAATCTACGCAACGCAACCCCGCGTGCGCATGGACATCCCTGTCCCGAGTCTGCCGTTCGACCCCTTTGGGCGCCACCGAATGGCAGTTGAGGCAACTTTCATCGCGCGGACGACCAACATTCAAATCCGTCCGTTTTTTATCGTCGAAACGCCGCCGGTCGTAGCGAATCGCCGGCGCCACCGCAAAGGTCCGGTCGTCCGGATTCGCACCCATCATCGGACACCACGAGTCCGCCATGCGCGAGCCCATTCCCAGCACTTCGCCCAACCCCGTCGCGGCCGCCGAAGCCCATCGCCAGTTCTGCCGCGCCATCTGCCGGGCATACTCGCTATGGTCGTAAATCCCTTGCCCGTGGCAGGCAAAACAATTCATCTCGACCCGCCCCGTCACCTCCCATCGACCACCCGCTTCTATCGTATCCGCCGGGGCAGAGATTCCCCCGCCCGGAAGATTTCGGCCGAATAGAGCCGTGAAGTTCCAACTATCCAATCCCAGCCGTTCGGGTGAATAAAGCCCTGCAAAAGGTCGCAATCCGATGGGGAGCTGGGAAGCCGTCGAGCCGTCCACCCAAAACCACGGCTCAGGCATCCGGTTGCACAGGTTCGTCTGCCCAAAGTGGAAACCTTGCGCAATCAGAGATACCTCGTGGCATTGCCCGCAGGTGCGTTCCCAAGAGGGCGGTGCCGCGTTGGAATCGCCCGGAACGATGACTTCCCCGTAGGCGTCCCACAACGGCAGAAGGTGGCGCGGCGTCACCCACCCGCCGTCATCGTGCGAAGCACCGCAGACCCCCGCGGCAAGGCAGACCAAGAACACGAGGAAGGGTTGAAAAAGGGGCGTTCGAAATGGATTCATCGGAGCACTTCCCTCTAGACGCGGAAGTCGCTGGGCTTGAATAGAACCGGCTGGCGCGTGGCAATCGCCCGGTTCACCGCCAACACCGCCACGGCGGACTCGTAAGCCAAATCGGCCGGGCAGGTCAAGCGCTTGGGATCCTTCGCCCGAACCGCTTCAAAGAAGTTCTCCAAATGCGGCAAGTGGGCCGGTTTGTTGAGTTCCACCGGCAGCGGCCAACCCTCCAATTCGCGCGACACGCGCACATCGACGGAGGCATCGGTCGTGCTCGTCCGGGTGATGGTCTGGGGAACCGGCAGAATCAAACCTTGCCGCGCTTGGACATCCCAGGCGGGTGCGTTCGGCTCGCGCAGGACGACATTTCCCCGGGCGGCGACTTCGGACAAGGTGAGTGAACCGCAATCCCCCATAAACTGTTCGTAAAACCCACCCAGGCTGGAGGTTGTCAGCACCCGGTAACTGGCGCGGCCGATAAAGCCATCGGGGCATTTGAACTCGTAAAGGGCTTGGGCGCAATCCCCCATTTCGCGTTTGTAGTAGTCATTCCCGCCGATGGCGCACACGGATGTCGGCAGGGCATCCCAAATCCAGAAGAAGAGGTCAATCTGGTGCGAACCGAGGTCGACCATCGGGCCTCCGCCGTACTTGGAGAACCAGCGCCAGTTGAGGAATTGTTCCATATTGGCGTAGCCGTATTTCTCCAAGGTTTTGCCGTCGATGATATGCCTGGGCGGAGCCTGGACGAAGGGGGCAACGGAGCGGTTCCATTGGGCGTAGGCGTGGGTGACCCTGCCCAGCAGGCGGTTTTTGCGGATGACAGTATCGATGGCGTGTCTATAGCGCGGATTGCTGCGGCGCTGGTGTCCAATTTGGAGGATTCGTCCCGTCCGCCGCATAGCCTGGACCATAGCCTTGGCGTTTTCGAGGCTGTTGGACATCTCCTTTTCGCAGTAGACATCCAGCCCGGCTTCGAGGCAAGCGATGGTGTGGGTATGGTGCATCCAGTCGGGGGTGGCGATGACTACGGCATCGATTTGGCCCTTCATAGAGGAGAGCATCTCGCGGTAGTCCTCGAAGACCTCTGCCTTGTGGCCTTTTGCCCTGAGAATGCCCTTGGCGCGCTGGCGGCGGGGCTTCCAGATATCGCACACGGCCTTGACGCGCACGCCGGGGATGAGCAGCAGGTCGTCGGTGAGGATGGTGCCCTCCGCGCCGTAGCCGATGACGGCGACATTGACCTGGTTTTCAATCTTGGCTTCCGCCGGGGTGTCGGCCAGGATTCGGAAGGTCGGCAAGGCAGTCGCGGCGAGGGCTGTGGTCTTGACAAACAGGCGCCGGGTCAGCTCGGGTCTCTCCATTGGCTCAACATCCTCCTTCTTCAACGCAATCTTCCCCCACTGTGGTTCACTGCCGCAGAGTATACCTTTTTTAAGCCCCCCAGTCAATCCAAATTTCATAGCCGATGGGGGCAACGGGCGACTATGGCTGGCGGCGAATCGAATGCCCCCGAAAGGCTGGCATCTTGCCTGCGAAGCCACCGTTCGATTGCTTTGTTCTGTGGCGCGAGGCTAGTGGTGGGCGGTGAGAGACTCGAACTCCCGACATCCTGTGTGTAAGACAGGCTCTCTAACCAACTGAGATAACCGCCCGGCGAAAATGTGGTCGTATTATGCCCGAATATTTCGCCGAAGTCAAGCCGCAACCCGTTCCCGCCCGAGTGGATTGCGGGAATGCGTCAATCGGGGGCTATTCCCGATACTTTTGGGGGCTTACTCTGGGCACTTGGCGAAGGTTTGGGCGCGACCGTTCTTCAAGTGGAAAATCTCACCGGACTCAGCCGTGTAGCGAAGGAGCAGGAAGTTGTCGTTGCCGCCCAGTTGGAAGTTGATTTCATCGATTCGATGGGGGCTTGCGGCCGCTCTGATGGTTCGGACGAGTTCGGGCAACTCCTTCTGCAACTGATTCCCCGTGTAGTCGATAGCGCATTCGGCGGTGAATCCTTCGCTCAAAATGCCGAGTCGGACGGATTCAATCGTGAGGCCTTCGAGGCGCTTTTCGAGTTGGTTGCATGCCGCCTTGATTTTGGGGAGGATTATCTGCTTTTCCTCTTCACGCAAGGCACGCTGGGCTTCTTCGCCCTGAAGTCTCAGAAACTCCTCATCGGTGATGGGTTTTACATCAGAGAGGTCAAGAAAACGCAGGGCGCGCGTATCGCGTTTGCCGTCGTAGGCATTGCGTCCGCCGGGGCCGAACTCTGCCCGTCCGAAGGTGCTGGCATCTGCCGGAAATTCATCTGAGCGCAGGAAGATGGTAGCGCCGCCGATGTAGCAGTCGTACTGCTCTTTGTCGGGGTCGTAATTGCGGATGAGGTCCAAACCCTTCCAATTGTCGGCCGGCGGCAGGGTCTTCTTGATACACCTGAGGGCAACGGCGTGGGCTATGCGTTCGAGTTTCTGGCGGGAGGGATTCCCGGCAATCAGAACATCGATAGTAAAGCGGCCGCCCCAGATTTTCCCGTGCCACGAGAGCTGTTGTACCTTTTCAATTTCGTAAGACTCCTCAATCTGCTTGGCGGCGTCGGGATTGAGGAAAATTCCTTCTTTGAAGAGTGCGTCTTCCCGAATTAGTTTGGGGGTGGATTCATTTGCAGCCGCCGGTTCCTTGGCTTGAGCCGGCGAGGTGTTGGAAAACGCTTCTGCAGGGGGGGCGGGGATTTCCTCTCGGGGTGTCTCCTGCTTAGGCTCGTCGACCTCGGGTTTGACCTCAGCGAAGAGGGCAACAAAGAGTACGAGCAGAAGGACGGAGAGACATCCGCAACCGCAGCATCCTTGAACCGCTTTTTTGCCCTTCGAACCCTTGGCGGAGTCTGATTCCTTCGTCAGGGGGCGGTTGGAGGCGAAATTGGAATCGGGACTTGTATTGGACATGGTGGAACTCCTTGAGGCAGAGAGCAACGAAAAGGCCAAAATACAAAAAAAAAAAAACGGATGTCAAGCCTTTTGTGTGACAGGCAGGAGGATTTTTAAGAAGGGCAACCAGTTGGAAGTAGATGTCGATAGGATACAGGCAATTTCTCTTGCAACTGATTCCCCGTGTAGTCGATAGCGCATTCGGCGGTGAATCCTTCGCTC
>JBJFGP010000104.1:0-3627 GCA_051892815.1 Kiritimatiellia bacterium
GCGAAGGTGGGTTCGTCCGAGGTCAGCGCCATGGGCGGAAGGGCGTCGACGGATTGCCCCGCGCGGACCTCGACGGAAAGATGCTCCAGAAGCGATTCCTCCGCGCCGCACTCCTTGAGCGCCGTCCGAACCAGCCCCAGATAGACGGTTTCGAAACGCTCCTTGGTGAACTCGTTCTCCACCTCCAGCGCAAGCCCCCGGCCGTTCGATACGGGCACAACCGACGCGAGCCACATCGCGTAGACATCCTGCCCCACATATTCCCGCAGACGCGCCGTCGCGCGACCCCAAAGTCCTGCCAACTCCTCGTTTGTCATACCCCCATCATACCACAACCCCCAAGTGCGCTCAATGAAAAACCGCCGCGCCAACGCCTTCCACCCCCCCAAACGCCCCCTTTGACACCCTCCATCCGCCGCCATAGCCTCCCCTTGCCGAACCCCCTAAAAAGCGAATTTCCCAGCAAAAACCCACCTTGCCGCCCGATTTAAGGTCGCATAATCTGTCTTATGGAGAATTCCAAATGAAGAAAGCACTCGTCGCGTTGGCGCTCTTCGCTGCCGGAATTGCCGCCGCCGATGTGACCTCCTCCAACATCGTCGGATACAACAAGTCCACCACCGGAGCCGACAACAACTTCTGCACCGTCCCTTTCTTCTCCATCGGATACAACACCTCCGACATCCAGCAGATTCAACTCGATGACGGCGGCTTGGGCTCCATCGGTTGGGGCGAGGAACTCTTCTCCATTTGGGAAGGCGTCCCCACTGTCAAGTCGGGTTCCGAGTTCCTCTTCTTGGATGCCTCTATGGATCCCACGGGTGAAGCAACCACCTACTATTGGGGTGATGATACGGGTAACAAGGCATCCTTCTCCGTTGACGCGGGGCAGGGCGTGGTCATCAACTGCGCGGCTGACTTGACCGTTCAGGCACAGGGCGATGTCCCGACCTCTGCGGTCTCCTTTACGACGATTGCCGACAACAACTTCACGGGCAACCCCTTCCCGCAAGCCATCGACGTCCAGAACATCAAGATTGACGATGAAGGCGCCGGGGCCATCGGCTGGGGCGAGGAGCTCTTCGCCGTTTGGGAAGGCATTCCGACCGTCAAGTCGGGCTCCGAGTTCCTCTTCTTGGATGCCTCTATGGATCCCACGGGTGAGGCAACCACCTACTACTGGGGTGATGATGCCGGCAATAAAGTTTCCTACTCCATCGCTGCGGGGCAGGGCGTGGTGGTCAACTGCGCCGAAGGTCTGAAACTCACCATTGATCCTCCCTATACACTCTAACGAACTTATTCTGATTAAAGGATACACACGATGAAAAAACTGATTACCACGCTTGCGGCTCTTTGCATTGCCGCCTTTACTCAAGCCGCCACGGTTGGCTGGAGTGTTGTGGGTGGAAATGCCGCCTACGGCAACAGCGCCTACGCCGTCTTCGTCATTGGACAAAACGGGGTTTCGGACATTGCGCAGATTCAAGCCATCTTGGATGCTGGTGATGACTTCAGTTCCTATGTCTTTGGATCGGGCACTACGACCTCCACTGGATTGGGGTCTGTTTCGTCCGTGGTTTCTGGCAAAGAACTTGGCGAAGGCACCTATACGGCATTCGTGGCATACTTTGACAGCGACACCGTCACGGCCGGTTCGAGCCAGTATGCCCTCTTCTCGGGCGCATCGGGTCTGACCAAGACCGTTGGGGCCTCCACTGCGGCTATCACCTTTACGACCGGCTCGCTGGCAACCTTCCTGGGAGATTCCGGGAACTGGTCTTCGTACGGCGCAGTACCTGAGCCGGCATGCGCGATGCTGTTTGTGCTGGGCGCGGCCGGGTTGGCGTTGCGCCGCCGGGTGAAGGTTGCCTAAAGGGCAAGTCTGACTTGAATTGAAGTTGAAGGCTCGTCCGCGCGGAAAGCGGGCGGGCCTTCTTTGTCGGAGGGTAGGCTGATGGGACGGTCGTGGTTGGGCAGGCGGGCGCGGCGGGGTCGGTTGGCGACGGGTGCGCTGGTGGTTGCGGCGGCGGGGATTTTGTGTCTTTGTTTCTGGCCGAAAGGTAGGCAGGATGGGGGGCGGGAAGTTGGCACGAACGGGACGGAACGGTTGCCACCTTCGCCCGCGAACGGTACGCAAGAGCAGGAGTCGCAGAAGTCCGCCGCGGACCCGGGGACGAAGGCGGCGCCGGCCCCGGCGGCAAAGCCGAAGCCGGGGAAGGAGTTTGTCAAGCGTCCGGGGGCGTTGCAGTTGCCGGACGGTCGGGTGCTGACCTTTCCACCGCCGAAGGAGGGTGAAATCCGGAAGGTCTATTCGCACGGGCGGATGTATGCGTGCGACCACTTGGGGAACTTCGAGGACATTACGCCGCGCGACCTCTTCCACACGCCATTCGAGGCGAACTTCCTCGCGCTGGCGCAGGCGGACGGGGCGTTTATCCCGGCGTTCCTGACGGGGCTTGACCCGAAGGAGGTTCGCGCCTATCTCACGAAGCCCTACCAGCCCATCGGGGACGAGACCGAGAAGGAACTCGAGCAGCTCAAGGCGTACGAGGAACTGCGCCGGGCGGTGCTGGAGTATATGGACCAGGGCGGCTCTTTCGACGACTATGTGATGGAGACCGCCCGCTTCGAGAAGAACCAGCGTATGGCGCACGCGGTCGGGCTCCGCTCGATTGCGTCCCTGGTCAAGGCCGGGAAGATCGAGGAGGCCAAGCGGATGCGTTTGGCGGTCGACCAGGCGATGAAACAGCAGGGCTACAACCCCGTGAAGCTGCCCGCGCGTTTCGAGAAGTTGTTGCAATAGAAGGAGGCCATTGGTATGAACCTGTCGATTCGATTGATTGCCACGATGCTCCTCATGTCCTGCCTATGGGCGAGGGGCGAAGATGCCTATGTCAGCCCCGTGACGGGGCAAGCCTTCAAGCCCGGGGGCAAGTTCACCCTGGAGCAAATCAAGGCGCGCGACGAGCGGGTCTTGAAGAAGACGGGCGGCTTCATCGACCTCAAGGCCGAGGGCCCCCTCGCGCTCTTCGTCGACGCCCGCGCCAAGGCGACCTTGACCGTCGACGAAGTCCAGCGGCTCTACCGCCTCGGCACCCACCTGGAGTGCGAGACCTTGAAACTCCCCCGCGGCGCGGATGCGCCCCTCGCCTACGCCCGCAAGCAGATGGCAGAGCGCCAGCCCTTGCTGCTGGTGGCGGTCATCGAGGGCGACGAGACGCTCCCGGCGCTGAGCATCTTCCCGGAGGAACGCATCGGACTGGTCAACGCCGATCGCCTCAAGCAAGGGGCCAACACCTCGCTCGCGGAACTGCGCGTCTCGAAGGAGATTTGGCGGGCGATGGGTTTCATCGGCGGCGTCGGATTCTCGCCCGCCGAGAACGATATGATGCAGCCCTACTACACCCTCGCGGAACTCGACGCCAACCGCCACCCCTACATTCAGCCGATGAATATGGCGCGTATGCAGGCAATGTGGAAAAGGTTCGGAGTCAAGAAAGCCAGGCGCATCCCCTACGCCGTCGCCGTCAAGGAGGGTTGGGCGCCCCAGCCGACCAACGACTTCCAGCGCGCCGTATGGGAACGCGCCAAAGCCGCACAGGACGCCGCCAAAAACAACGCACC
>JBJFGP010000105.1:0-3612 GCA_051892815.1 Kiritimatiellia bacterium
TGCAATCCATTGGGCGATGAGGTTTTTCTGTTCTTCGTTGAGCATGGTTTTATCCTTGGATGAAGTCTTGGAGTTCCCGGCGTCGCGCGGAGAAGTCGGCATCGGCTTGATTGAGGAGAAAGGGGATGTCGGACGGATTGTCGAGCAGGAGCGGTTTGGGACTTGTGAAGTTGATGCGCAGGATGGCGGATTCGGGGATTATCGAGGCGAGAATGTGGGCATCAGCGGCCTTTTGGAGGTTGAGCACCAGGTTGACCAGCCGCTGGACGCGCCAACGGGTTCCAAGTCCCCAGCCTAGCAGGCGGGCAAGGGGATTGCTTTCCCGTGGTGGATAGGCTTTCGTTGATACCCCGCTGCCAAGCGAAAGCACACGAATCGAGGGAAGAGGTACGCCCCTTTGGAGGGCATCGGTTACCCCTCTTAGTGTCGGGTCGTAGGCCCAAAGCCCGCCATCGCAATAGTAGGAGTCGCCAATATGGACGGGGTCGAAGAAGGATTGGGCTGCACAGGCGGCTTGGACGGCTTGCCAGAGAAGAATGTCGCCGTGCTGCGGCGAGCGACTGTCGAGCACGACCGGTTGCCCGCGCGTCAGGTTCATGACGGGAATGGCCAGATGTTGTTTGAGTTCGCCTAGGCGGACTGTGCCAAAGAGGGCTTTCAGTTCGGACTGGAGTACGCGATGGCTGTATTGGGAGCAAAGCAATCCGCAGAGGCTCCAAGGACGATAACGGAAAATCTTTCCGGCCAATCGTTGATAGCACGCCTCCAGAAGGGAGCCATCCTTCCCGTATGCGACTCCGGCGGCAAGAATCGCACCAGTGCTCGTGCCGATGATGGTTTGGAAGCAATCGCGGAGCGGCCTTCCGGCGCAGGACTCCAAGTGGCGGATAAGCCGCGCCGCGTAGATGCCTCGCGAGCCGCCGCCATCGAAAGCAAGGAGGAAATAAGGTGCCACAGCCGCCATGCCCCCTATTATAATGTGTATACCTGCCAAACTCAACAGAAATAACCCGCTGCTCCGACCAAACTGCTTGGGGGCGAAGGGCTGGTTGCTGTGGCGCGCTTTTCTGAAGCCTTGGAATGGTTCAGCCCCCTACGCGCCGAGTGGGTGCGGAGCCTCCACGGGAGCCAGTTGGGAGAGGGGAATCTGAACGAAGTCGCGCTGGAGCGCCCGGGGATGCGGCAGAACCAATTCAGGGGTGTTCAGCGTTATACCTTGCCAGTCGATTAGGTCGATGTCAATCGTGCGCGACTGAAGTGGAGAATGGTTGGCGGGGCGACCTAGTTCAACCTCAATTCTTTGGCAAGCATGAAGCAGTTCTAAGGGCTCCAAAACCGTCCGGAGGCGTAAAACTGTATTGAGAAATGGTGGCCCGGAAAAGTCCCTGGCGCTGTTCTCATAGTTGGGAGCAGTCTCAAGAATGACTCCAAAATGGGCCAACTTTTCAATGGCCCGGCGGATATGCAGTGCACGGTCGCCCAGGTTGCTTCCCAGAGCCAGGGTCACCCGGCTGAGTTTGACGAGTTTCCCGCGCTGCCTGCCGCAAGCCGGGAAGGAAACCGGCTGGTACCATTCGTTCCAACCTGTGGCATTGCCGGTTGCCTCGATGGATTCGATGACGCAGGAACAGTTGAGCCGATTCCAACGGCGGTGCCAGACCTCTTTCTGCCGCAATCCTTGCTCGGTCAGTTGCTTCGCGCGCTCTTTGCGTTGGATAGGCGGAATGGCGCCATCTAGTTTGGGGGCGTCGGTTCCGGGGCGTTCGCTGTAGGGAAAAATGTGGAGATGGGCAAAGTCGGCGGTTCGAATGAAATCGGCCGTAGCGTTGAAGGCCTCTACCGACTCACCCGGGAAGCCCGTGATGAAGTCACCGCCCAGTGAGATGTTCGGTACCAGTTGCCGGACAGTGTCGATCCAACCCGCCAACTCCTTCCGTCGATAGGGACGCCGCATGCGCGTCAGAATGCCGTCGTCGCCGCTCTGCACGGGCAGGTGCAGGTAGGGGCAAAGGCGGTCGGTCGAGGGCATCAGTTCCGCCAACCGGACGATTTCCTGCGAGGGCTCGCAAGAACCGATGCGCCAGCGAACACTCGGAGAGAGGGGAATCAACCGCTCAAGTAGGAGCGCAAGATTTGGGTAGAGGCTGAGGTTGCAACCCGTTACGACAATTTCGCCGGTCCCTCGTCCGATTAGGCTTTTTGCCTCCTCAATGACCGCCTCTGGTGGGCGGAATCGCGGCGCACCACGGCGCTTGGCGACAATGCAGTAGCTGCATGCCCCGTTGCACCCGTCCTGAACCTTGAGAAACCCCCGCGCCAGCCGAGTGCGGCTCTGCCCGCTCCCTTCGCAGGTTCCCACTCCGAACCGCGCCAAAAGGAGTTCCGCCGCGCAGTCTTTCTGTTTGGCAGTAATGGCCATGTCGTATAGATCCGGGGCGAGACCATCGGTTGCACAACCCATCGCGACAAGGAACGCCTTGGGGTGTGTGGCGCGTACGACCGAGAAGAATTGTCTTGACCCGCGCTCGGCTTTCCCCGTCACCGCGCAACTGTTGACCAGGACCAGTTCCGCCTCAGTCAACTGGGATACCTCGACCCAGCCGGAGGCTCGGAGTTTACCCGAAGTCCGCTCCGACTCGGCGCGGTTCAGGCGGCAGCCAAATGTCTGGATGAAGAAGCGCATGGGCGACAAAAAAGCCGTTGCGACGAAGCGTCGGCAACGGCAGGAAATCTGGCACGCCCAAGGAGAGTCGAACTCCTCTTCCAAGAATGAAAATCTTGTGTCCTAACCGATAGACGATGGGCGCAACGGGGGGAATACTACCAAAACACCCCGCCCTATTGCAAGCACGAAATCCATCTGGCGCGGAAAAACTGGGGAATGCGCCATTTCAATCGAACCGAGAGAATGGGCAAGAATCAGGGACTTCGTCCTAATCATCCTAGCCGTTGGCAACACTTGCCACCAGCCACTCCGACGAGGTTGACGGAGCGGCAGTGGCTTCAGGTGCGCACGGAGAACTTCAAGCGCTGGTTCGGCGACTGGGAGACGGTCGCTGAAATTGCTCAGTCGACGATGGACGAGGCGAAGAAGGTATTCAAAGCATTGATGTCACGGAACGCCGGAATAAAGACAGCGGACGGGTCAATACTGCGCTTTGTTTCTCAATCGTCGAAGGCCTACAGCAAGGTAGCCGAGAATGAATCTTCAGACAAAGGAGCCCATTGGGCCGCACTTGCCGATATAGAAAACCTTATCGCTCGGTCGAGTTTTATGTTTGAAGAGAAACCGCGCAATGGTTCTACTGATATTCAGGCGTATGTCAAGTACGGCTCGGTATTCACATTTGGCGGGAATCAATATCTTGCCAAAATCACAAGCAAGAAGTATCCAAACTTAAACGCTCAGAATTTCTATAGCGTAGAGAGCGTGAGCGTAGAGAAAATTGGCGCTTCCGGAATACACGAAGTCATCGCTAAAGGACAACCTCTCGACGAAAGCGCCGAGAAGAGGATATCAAAGATTCTTTCCAAAAGCAATCAAATTGAAATCTCCGAGGTGGTCGACGAAAACGGCGAGCCGCTGGTCGTCTATCGCCGTGATAACAGCGA
>JBJFGP010000106.1:0-3562 GCA_051892815.1 Kiritimatiellia bacterium
CACCTTCGCGAGAAGGGACACCAGGTCGTCGAGATAGGCGTCGACAGCCAGGGGCGCTTTGATATGGAGGCCTTTCGCAAAGAACTCTCCGCCAGTTCCACGCCCACCCTTGTCACCATTATGTGGGCGAACAACGAGACAGGAGTGCTCTTCCCCATTGATGAAATCGCGCGCTTGGCCAAGGCCGCAGGTGCCATCGTCCATACCGATGCGGTGCAAGTGATGGGGAAGTACCCTGTCAACCTTTCCCAAACGCCGGTTGACCTCCTCTCCCTCTCGGGACACAAGTTCCACGCCCCCAAAGGTATTGGCGTTCTTTTCGTACGCAAAGGCACGCGTTTGAGGACTTGGATGATTGGCGGGCACCAGGAACGCGGGCGCCGCGGGGGGACGGAAAACGTTCCTTACATTGTCGGTCTTGGCAGGGCTTGCGAGCTGGCCGCGCAAGACATTGCAGGCGGAGATTTGCAACGCATTGGCCGGCTTCGCGACCGATTGGAGCAGGGACTGCTTGCCACCTGTCCCGACGCTCGTGTCAATGGAGCGCCCGAGTTGCGCCTTCCGAACACCCTCAATATCAGCTTTGAGTACATCGAAGGGGAGGCGATGATTTACCGTCTCAGTGATGCAGGAATCTGTGCGTCGACTGGTTCGGCTTGTGCGGCTGGTTCGTTGGAACCGTCTCATGTGATTCGCGCGATGGGGGTTCCGTTCACGGCTGTTCATGGGTCCATTCGGTTCAGTCTCAGCCGGTATACGACGGATTCCGACATTGATGTGGCTCTGCGCGAAATGCCTCGAATCGTGGCTGATTTGCGCACCATGTCCCCATTTGTCAAGTAGTCCGGTCCTATGCGTCTGGGCATCGCCAACTCTGCCGCCGAATGTGTGGTGTCTCGGCTGGTTGGGGCTGGCTTTTCTGCCTGGTATGTGGGGGGATGCGTGCGCGACGCCATCCTCGGCCGGGCGGTTAAAGATATTGACATTGCTACCGATGCACCTCCTGAAGAGGTGGAAACTCTTTTTGCGCCGCATACGGTCTCTGTGGGGAAGGCTTTTGGCGTGGTGGTGGTGCTTGAGCAGGGACAATCCTTTGAGGTCGCTACATTCCGCTCGGATGGTTGCTATATCGACGGTCGGCGGCCTTCGTCTGTATCTGCCGCCGACGCGGCTACCGATGCGAGCCGCCGGGACATTACAATCAATGCGCTCTATTGCAACCCGAGAACCGGCGAGGTGGTGGACTATGTTGGCGGGCTTGAGGATTGCCGCAATCGAGTCGTCCGGATGATTGGCGACCCGTACGCGCGGCTCAATGAGGACAAGCTTCGGTTGCTCCGAGTCGTTCGGTTTGCTTCCGTTCTAGACTTTGAAATAGATCAAGGAACTTGGTCTGCCGTGTGTGCTTTGGCGCCTCGAATCGGCGTAGTCAGCGTCGAGCGAATCGCCAAGGAGGTCTTGCGGATGCTGTGCGAGTCTCCGCGTCCTTCGCGTGCTCTCCAACTTCTTTATGATAGCCATCTGCTGCACGAAATCCTGCCCGAGGCGGTTGCGTTGCGCGGGTGCGCCCAGCCACCCGAGTTTCATCCGGAGGGGGATGTTTGGCGCCATACTTGTCTGATGTTGGACGAACTTCCCGCGCCTCGAAGCGAAAGCCTTGCGTTGGCGGTTTTGTTGCACGATATTGGCAAGCCGCCTACCTTCAGCGTCGATGAAACGGGGCGTATCCGCTTCAAGTGCCATGCTGCTGTCGGGGCTCGCCTGGCGGAAAGGATTCTCCGCAACTGGAAGTTGTCCAGCCCCCTAGTGGAGCGCGTCGTTGCTGTCGTGAGAGACCATATGACCATCGTCGAGGTCTGCAAGATGCGCCCGTCGCGCCTTCGTCGCTGGATGGGGGATTCCTCTTTTCCCGACACGCTTGAATTGGCCCGTCTCGACCTGTTGCACAGCACTGGGGATCTTGCGCTCTGGCGCTTTGCCAAGTCGTCCTACGAGGCGTTCAAAAACGAGCCAATCCTGCCGCCGCCCTTCCTCAAGGGGGCCGATCTGATTGCCGCAGGAGTACGTCCGGGGAGGCGGATGGGCGAGTTCCTCCGACGGCTCTACGATTTGCAGTTGGAGGGTGACCTCAAGAGCAGGGCGGATGCGCTTGGACGCTTGCCGTCCCTCCTCCAGGAGTGGGGAGCCGGGGACGAGGATTAGTGGACGATGATTACCGAGCCGCGCACCGCGGTGAGCCAAACCTCCGTACCATTGGCCTTCTTGAGTAGCTTCCATTCACCTGCGGAGGTAGTAAACTTTGCCTCTATTGGGTTGGTAGCTTTTAGGACCAGTTGTTTGTAGGATTTGTCCTCGGGGATACTAAAGAATGTTTCGATTTCTCCCTCGGCGGCAATGTCGCCGGAGGCTGTCAGCGAGGCTCCGAGGTCGAAATGGAAGGAGGCCCCGTTCGCGAAGGAGACCGCCCCGGCGACCTCTGCCGCCCCCGTGACACCAAGGGCTCCGCCGCTGGCGATTTCGACAGATGAGGCAACCGCTCCTGCCAAGTTGAGACGCCCCTCTTCAATTAGAACACCGCCCGTAAGGCCGTTGCTCGCGGCAGCCAGTTCCAGTATGCCATCGCCTCGCTTGACAAGCCGACCAGGTTCGCCCGTGAGGTTATACTCCGCCGGCGCATTCGTCACCCCCGCGTGGAGACGGAAGTCTACCGAACTGAGCGGATTTCGCGTGACCGTAAAGGGAATCGTTCCATCGAGTTGCACCTGCGCCGAGACACCAGTTGTTTCGGTATCTTCCACGGTCGCCACCTCGACAGGGGCTTGCGCCGTGGCATTCCCAATGACATCAACCGCGTCGTGCAGAATCAACCCCGGAAGGCGATTGTAGCGCGAATAGCCCATCGACAGCGGGATATATCCCCCCGTCACAGAATTGCTGATGGTCAACTTGCCGATACACTCCATCCGAGTGCCGTTGCGCGCTTTATCGGTATTGGCAGCAAGGGTGACCGCAGTCCCGTCTAGAAGGCACTCTTGTCCAACTTGGAAAATAGTTCCCCGCGTTGCTTGGTAGCTACCTCCCGCAAGAACTCCTTGGCGGATTGTCGAACTGCCGCTACCACCGCCGGCCAGCGCAAAAGAGCCACCAGTCATCGTCAAATCGCGGAAGCTTTCCTCGCCGGAATTGCCCGAGTTCGAGGCCCCCTTCTTGACTATCATGCTGCCAGCGTGAATGATGACATCCGCCTCATTGTCGTCCAGCTGCTTGTTGCATTGAATCGTACCGCCGTCGAGAATAAATGTGCCTTTGAGCGAGTCCGTCTCGGTTTTCGTGAGCCTTAGAAATGCTCCGGTTCCGACCCGCCAGATGCCCGAGTAGGTGAGGGGACGGTTGCCATCGAGGTAGACGATTCCATTGCCCGAAAGGCTGACTCCATTGGCACCTACATTGGTCAGATCTGCGGCTAAATGGACGGGGGCCTTGCTTTCGCCATTGCTGTATCCAAGGGCTTGCCGCAGGAAGATATAGGCGCTAGCACCGGCAAGGTCGATGGCTTCGGTAT
>JBJFGP010000107.1:0-3553 GCA_051892815.1 Kiritimatiellia bacterium
AGCCATTGGGTCAGGGCCCACTCGATGCCGACCGGGATGGCGAAGGCGATGTTGCCCCAAAGCCAACCGGTCAGGCGCAAGCGAAGGCAAAGGGGGATGAGCGAGAGGGTGATGGCCAGGCGGGTCAGGGTGGCGAAGTTGGCTTCGGCGCTCTTGCGGGCGTTGAGGAGTTGGACGAGGGGGACATTGCGGCAAAAGAAGAAGAATTGGGGTATGGCGGAGAAGAGCAAGGTCTTGCGCGTGATTTCGGCCATGTCGGGCGTCAGCCCCATCAACTGCTGGAAGACGAGTCGGGCGATTGGCGGGAGTGAAACGAGCACATGGAGTGTCACGACGATGCCCGCGAGGGTGAAGTTGACACGACGGAATTGTTGCGCCCCAAGCCGGTCGCGGGCGAAAATCATTCCGGTGGTGACCAGCCCGAATCCGAGCGCGCCCAACAGGAACATAGTATTGTGCCCCTGGGCAAGGGCCGCCAACTGCATAAACCCGGTCGCACCGTCGGCGGAGACAATGGCCGCAATCAATGGGTAGGTAAGACATTGCGACATGGCTTGCAACGCCAGGGGGACGAAGAAGCGTATGACGCGGGGAAACGAGTAGGCAGGTTCCATTCCCTGACCTTAGTATAAAAGTCTCAGAAACTGCCAGAGGGCTGCGGCGGTCGCCTGGCGCCTGACGGCGGCGCGGTCGCCGGAGAAGAGGTGGCGGGCAATGCGCGTGCGGCGTCCTTCGGCTGCCGTCGCGATGTAGACGAGACCGACGGGCTTTTCGGGGGTTCCACCGTCGGGACCGGCAATGCCGGTGGTGGCGATGGCGGCCGTCGTACCAAAACATTTCCGGGCCGCCGTGACCATCTCAAGGGCGGTTTCCTTGCTGACCGCACCGAAGGTTTCGAGTACCTTGCCGTCGACGCCCAGCACATCGCGCTTGATCTCGTTGGCGTAGGAGACGATGCCCCCGGGGAAAATCGACGAGACCCCGGGAACGGAGACCAGTCCAGCCGCAATGAGCCCGCCAGTACAGGATTCGGCTGTCGCAAGGGTCAACCCGGCCGAGAGGCAGGCCTCGGCAACGGCTTGGGGCAGATCGTCGTCCGACCAGCCCAACTGCAAAAGGGGTTGCTGGCAATTCATTGCTCTTGGTGTCTCGGGGGAAGGTACTTCTTGGTGGTTCGGTTTTCGGGGAGTTTGCGGCGCTCCTCTTCGGGAAGATTTTTCTCGGCAATGGCCCGAATGTCCGGTTCGAGATTGGAGATGCGGGCGGCCATTGCGTTGTCCGGGTCGCGAATGCGGTCGCGCGAACGGATGAGTATCTCATTGGGCAACGACCAGAGCAGCGTCCGGTTGTAATGGTACTGGGTCGAACGGTGGAGAACGGTGACCTCGCCTTCGGGAGAGATGTCGATTTTGGGCGGAGCGTGGCGCAGGACTGTGCCGAGCGGAATGGTTGCCCACCGCTTGTTCCGCTTGGGGTCTTCGATGCGCAGAAAGAGTTCCTCCATGCGGTTCCGGGGCCAGTAGACAAGGGTGAAAATCCGCTGTAGACCGGCTGCGGTGGCGAAAAGTTGAGTGCCGGTTTTGAGGGGAATCCCCGGAACGACGCTAACCGCCAGTGGCTTGGTCGTGTACTGGACTGGACCTGAAACCAGAACCGCCGAGAGAATGTATTTCGCTCCGCTCTCAATCTGGGCAAAGTCGAGCAGATTGACGCTTGCCGTATAGGTCTGCCCGGGCATAATGGTGGTTGGTTTGGTGAACAGTCGAGCCGTGCCGACCGGGGCAAGTTGGCGTTTGTTCTGAGCGTGTCGGAGTTCGAGAACCAGGTTGTCGGAACTGCCGGAAACACCGAAAACAGCGCGCTCCGTGGATTGGTTGAGAATGGTCACTTCCACGGGAATCGGCTCGCCTAGAATGTAGTCCACCTGCGGCAGGTCGATGGCCAAAGAGAGCGGATGGACGGTCTCGTTGGCGAGTATCTGACAGACGGAAACGAGCAGAACAGGCAGGCAATATTTCAGGAAATGCATAGTTCGGCTCCTTTAGAGTTCAATGGTCAGCGAGTCATAGGCCGGTGAGACGGTTGGCGGCAACACAGACTGGAGCAGGCTGTGGTCGATGTCGTGGCAGAGGTGCGTCAGAAAGGCCCGCTTGGGTTGGAATCGTCGGATGGCGTTCAAGGCTTCCCATACGCTGAAATGGGTCTTGTGAACCCGATAGCGAAGAGCATCGATTACCAGCACATCAAGGCCGCCGAGTTTCTCCTGCTCCTCCTGCGGAATCTCCTTGCAGTCGGGAATGTATGCCAGTGCTCGTCCGTTCCAGTCAACCCGATAGCCGTGTGTGACGCCGTTGTGGCGGACGCGTATGGGGGTCACGCGGGTGCCAAGCAGGTCGAACGGTTCTTCGGTTATGGGGCGGAAGTCGATAAGCGCGCGGAAGAGACCGTCCTTGGACACCTTCCCGATGTAGTTGAAGGTTCGCTGAATCTCCGCGAGCGTCTCAGGGCAGGCATAAAGGGGAATAATCTGATTGCCCAAGAGGGTGTTGAACCGCCGGACATCGTCGAGCCCGAGAATGTGATCCGCGTGGGAGTGGGTGTAGAGCAACGCCTCGACACGGATGATACCGTTGGCAATGGCCTGTAGACGCAGGTCGGCGGATGTGTCGATGAGGTAGGCATGCGAATCGGTCTGAATGTAAAAGCCGCTCCGACTTCGGATATTGCGGACATCCTTGCTGCGGCAGACTGGGCAAGTGCAGCCAATCATCGGCACCCCAACAGATGTGCCCGTGCCGAGAAAGGTGGCAAGCAAACTCATGGTTGCTCCGACCAGGTAGAAACAACTTCGGCAAACAGGCGGTTGGGATTCTTCGCATCGGCAACTCGATGCAAAAGCGTGCCTGCTCCGGCAAGGAAAGTCTCCGACAAGATGGCATCGCCCCAATGCGCCGAATCCTTGAAGGTGATATGCAGCCCAGTCAAGACGCGGCCTCGCCACTCAGATGGAAGCGACTCGAACGCCCACTCGCTGTAGTGGACATTGTTGACATGGTCGTTCTGGTCAAGGTCGGTATGACGGACGGAAACGGTTGCTTGCCCCATGGGCGCATCCCCCACTTGAATGGGCGGTTTTGCCGGAAGTTGAACGCGTGGCGTATCGCGCGGCGCCAGAGACAAGACACTCGGCGGAAGTCGAACAGGGCGCAGTGTCTCGCGGTTGAGAACCAACCATTCGCTGTTCGCCTCCGCAAGAGTTCTCCCGTCTGCCGTCGCGATGTGGAAGTCACGCGTCGCAGCCAAGGCTCCGCGGGCTCCGCTAGGCCAAGTTGTCACCAGAAGCGATGTTCCCCAACGCGGAAGTGGTGCCTGGAGGGAGAGGTGCATGCGCACCAAGACCCAGGTCAATCCCTGCTCCTGAAGTCCGCCGATTCCCACGCCGATTTGGTTGGCGTGCACGCCCGCAATCTCCTGCAGATAGTTCAGTAGCGCCAGGGGCGAAAGCGTGAAGTCCCCGGCGCATTCGTATGAACGGATCGTATAGTTCTGCTGG
>JBJFGP010000108.1:0-16722 GCA_051892815.1 Kiritimatiellia bacterium
TTCCCCCCCCCCCCCCCCCCCCTGATGTCAAGCAAATTCTGCTCCTTCCGCCAAGAATTTTTGCCGCGTGTTTGTCTCCGCGTCCCCGCCAATAAGGGGATAAACGCCCCAAAGACCGTCAACCTACGCCCCAAACGGGGTATTTTGGCGTCGGCCAATCACGCGTTCGACTCGATGCGACAGGTGCGTATCACCGATGTCCCAAAGTGGCAACCTCTGTGGGCGACTGGTTGACGAGATGGGGGGCAAAAGGTAGATACGAGGTGCGAGGCAGACGCGAGGCGGTAGGTCGCGCACTCGCCGGCGACGGCTCCCAAGCGGGCGGGCCAACCGTTTTTGGCGGTGCCAGTCATCCGCATCCGTGCGGCTCCCATTGACCCCCCCCAAGCAGGCGAATCAACCGTTTCTTGCACTGTCCCCCCCAAGGGTGCGGCAGGATAGCGGAATAGGGTGGAAAGTCGAAGCGCAAGGCCCCCTGTCAGGCGCCAGGGAATCGGGGCGTTGGCGGTCGACCAAAAGGGTGAATGGGGGGCGCGTCGCGCGCGGTCGATTGGCACCAAGGCGGGCAATCGGCGGGGCGATGACGGGTGATAGGCGGATTGGTTGCGAACCGTGAATCGACACCTTCAAGGAGAAGAAGCGCCACTGTTTTCAGGGGTTTTCGGCGTTCGTCGGGGAGGTGCAGACAAGCTGGGAAAGGGGGAAAACGAAGATTTGTTAAAGAGGGATAACTTTGTGCTTGCATTGAGAATTAGAGTTTGCTAACTTAGGCGCCGTTTTCAACGAAAGGCAGAGATTGATGAAAGTTTCGGAGATGCGGACAGGCAATGCGGCGGCGGTCAAGGGCTACCGCCCGGGGCACGACCTCTATCGGGCGAAGCTGCTGGCGCTGGGCTTTACGCGCGGGGCGGTTTTCGAGCTGGTCGGAGTGGCGCCGATGGGCGACCCGATGCGGCTGAGGGTGCGGGGCTACGAACTCTCCCTGAGGCGCGAAGAGGCCGACGTGCTGGAAATCGAGCCCGTCGTGCCGAACCGTCCGCAGCCGCCGGCCGCCAACTGCCATTTCGAGGAAAGGAAGTAATCCGATGATCACCATCGCGCTCGCGGGAAACCCCAACACCGGCAAGTCAACCTTCTTCAACAACTGGTCCGGATCGCGCCAGCAGGTGGGCAACTGGCCCGGCGTGACGGTCGAACGCCACGAAGGGCGCGTCAGGCTCGAATCGGACCAGGAGGCAACCATCGTCGACCTCCCCGGGATGTACTCCCTCAGGGCCGCCGGCGGGCAGGACGAAAAGGTTGCGGCGGACTTCATTCTCGGCGGGAAATACGACCTGATTGTCAACGTCGTCGACGCGATGACCCTTGAGCGCAACCTCTTCCTCACCCTGGAGATGCTCGCCCTCCACCGCCCCGCGGTCGTAGCCCTCTCGATGTGTGATGTCTTCCGCAAGACCTACGGGTGCGACCCCGACACCGACCTTCTCTCCCGCCGCCTCGGCGTCCCCGTAGTCGCCACCGAACTCGACCGGACCGGCCGAAAAAACCTCCTCAAAGCCATCTCCCGCGCCCTCGAAGACCAGGCGCGCACCCCGCGCCCACGCCCCCTCTACCCCGCCACCATCAAACACGCCGTCGCCCATATCCAGCGGGAAACCGGCTGCGACGAAGATACCGCCATCCGCCGCCTGGAGGCAGTCATCCCAGGCTCCGAAGAGCAGATCCGCCGCTTCGCCAACCAAGAAGAAGTCCCCGCCGATGTCTTCATCGCAGAGGCCAGATACGCGAAAATCGACGAACTTCTCAAGGGCCTCCACCACGCCCCCAAAGGCGACACCCTCAGCCGCAGAATCGACCGCATCGTGATGAACCGCTGGCTCGGAATCCCCATCTTCCTGGCCGCCATGTACGCCCTTTTCTGGTTCACCCAGGTCGTCGGAGGCTGCTTCATCGACTTCTTCGACATTGCCGGCGGCGCCCTCTTCGTCAACGGACTCTCCAGCCTCCTGCAGGCCCTCCACGCACCCGATTGGCTCGTTCAAATCCTCGCCAACGGACTAGGCACCGGCGTGCAGACCTTGCTGACATTCATCCCTCCCGTCTTCTTCATCTTCCTCGGACTCTCGGTGCTCGAAGACTCCGGGTATATGGCTCGCGCGGCCGTGGTGATGGACAGGTTCATGAGGCTTTTGGGCTTGCCGGGCAGTGCATTCGTGCCTTTACTGGTCGGGTTCGGATGCACTGTCCCGGCTGTCATGGCTACCCGCGCGCTGCCCTCGCGCCGGGACAGGTTGCTGAGCATCTTCATGGCACCATTTATGTCCTGCGGGGCAAGGCTTCCGGTCTATGCGCTCTTTGGCGCGGCGTTCTTCGGTGCGAAGGCGGGGCTGGCGGTCTTTGCGCTCTATCTCGCGGGGGTGTTGCTGGCGGTGTGCACCGGGCTTTTGCTGAAAAACACCCTGTTCAAGGGCACCCATTCGCCGTTTGTGATGGAACTGCCGATGTACCACATACCCAGTTTCTGGGCGACTTGCAAGAGTGCGTGGGAGAGGCTTCGTTTCTTCCTGTTCCGTGCGGGGAAGGTTTTGGTCTGCATGGTGGCGCTGCTTTCTCTGCTGCGGAATGTGGAGTTCGGGGGGAAGTCGCTGCTGCACCGCGGCGGGGAGGTTTTGACGCCTGTTTTCAGACCGATGGGTGTCGAGCAGGAGAACTGGCAGGCGTCCGTGGCGCTGTGCGTGGGGCTCTTTGCGAAGGAGGCGGTGATTGGTTCGCTCAACACGCTTTATGCGGCGGAGGCGGCTGGCGAGGGTAGCAAGGAGTCGGTCTCGCCGGAGGAATCCGCGGAGGCGGATGGTGGGGTGGTGGAGCAGTTGAAGGAGGCTTTCGCGTCGATTCCGGCGAACCTTGGGGAGTTGGCGGGGACGGTGCTCGATCCGCTTGGGCTGGGGGTAGTCGGCGGGGACGAGGAGTCGGTAGCAGAGCAGACGGGTGCTGACGCTTCGGTGCTGGGTTCGCTGCGCCGGAAGTTCGTCACGGGGCACCAGGCGTTTGCCTATCTGCTGTTTATCTTGCTGTATGTGCCGTGCTTGGCGGCGATGGCGACGATTCTCAGGGAGGCGGGGAGCGGATACGGGCTGTTGCTGGCGGGGTACCTGACGATTTTGGGGTGGTGCGTGGCGACGCTGTACTATCAGATTGCGGTTGGGCGGGAGGCGTTCTGGATTATCCTGCCGATTCTCATCCTTTCGGTCATTGCTGCCGTTTTCGGCGTCCTTGGCCGCAGTACGAAGACCAGTATTGCATCAACCACCGACCAGACGAAAGAACAGCATCCATGATTCAACCGATCCGTTTCGCCCTTGCCTTCGGTGCGCTGACCTGCGCGGCCGTCTCTGCCCAGGAAGCGCCTCCGGAGGGGGGCGAGGTTCCCGAGGAGGCGGTGGTCGAGGAGGAGGAATCCTTCTGGGCTCCGCAGGCGGAAGTGACGCTCGATTTCTGCTCGAAGCAGACGACCTACGGCCTTGTGGACAACGACCAGCCGGTCTTCATGCCGGCGGCGAGCATTGGCGCGGGGCCGATTGCTTTCGAGCTAGCCGGCATCTGGGATCTCTCGGACTACGGGCGCAAGGCGGGCTACGGCAACCGCCGCCTGAAGTACCAGGAGTTGACCTTCGGGCCGACCTTGAGCCACCAGTTCGGGCCGGTAGAGGCGTCGGTGAACTACACCTACGAGTTCCACCCCCACGCCTGCACCGACATGCCCGACACCCAATTCGTCAACCTCGGCCTGGGGCTGCCGGATCTCTTCCTGAGGCCCGCGCTCGCCCTTGAGATCGACATCGACAACGAGGACGGCGCCTGCTACCTCGACTTCACCATCGGTCACACCTTCACCCTGCTCGACGATCTGCTCGACTTCACCCTCGAAGGCGGCATCGCCGGCGGCAACGCCCTGCGCAACCGCTACGACTTCGACCGCGGCAGGACCGCCCTCAAAGACGCCCGCCTCGTCGCCCGATTCGACCTGACCCTCGGCGAACACCTCGCCCTCTCCCCCTACCTCATCGTCTCCACCCAGGTCGACCGCGACAACTACGACATCGTCAACGAAGACGGCGACCCCACCCTCGTCTACGGCGGCATCGCCCTGAGCGCCTCCTACTAACCGCCTACTTCCCATCCTACTAATCCCCAAGGGGCGCAGATGCCAACCATCTGCGTCCCTTCCTGCCTACCCCCGAGACCCCCTCTTGCCTACCTCCGGCCAACATTTCCCCCCGCCCCGCGCCCCCGCGCTTGCCCCACCCCCCCGGAAATGGTAGAATATCCCCCAACGCCCGCGGGACCCACCCGAAACACCGCGAGCCCCATACCCAACCAGGAGATACACCCAATGAGACCCGTCGCACTCATCATCCGCGACGGCTGGGGCCTCAACCCCCGAGCCGACGGCAACCCCGTATTCCTCGCCAAAACACCCGTAATCGACCGACTCACCATGCGCTACCCCTGGTGCACCCTCGACTGCTGCGGCGAAGCCGTCGGACTCCCGGACGGCTACCAAGGCTCCTCCGAAGTCGGACACCTCAACATGGGCGCCGGACGCATCGTCATCCAGGAACTCAAGCGCATCGACGACGGCCTGACCTCCGGCGAACTCTTCCAGTCCCCCAAATGGACCCGCCTCATCCAAGACTGGAAACAAAACCAATCCACCCTCCACTTCCTCGGACTCCTGCAAGACGAAGGCGTCCACGCCCACCAGGAACACCTCTTCAAACTCATCCGCCGCGCCCGCGCCGACAACCCAACCGGCAAAATCGTCGTCCACCCCTTCCTCGACGGCCGTGACACCCCCCCGCGCAGCACCCTCGAATACCTCGCCCGGCTCCAACGCGAGATAGCCCCCGTCGGCAACTGCACCGTCGGCACCATCATGGGCCGCTACTACGCCATGGACCGCTCCAAGAACTACACCCTCACCTCCCAAGCCTACGAGACACTCGTAAACGCCACCGGCCGCCACGCCAGCACACCCGACGCCGCCGTCAATGAGTCCTATGCCAACGACCAGACGCCCGACGGCACCCCCATGACCGACGAATACATCCCTCCCTACATCATCGGCGACTACACCGGCATCCAAGACGGCGACTGCATCATGCATACCAACTACCGCCAGGATCGCGCCATACAACTCACCCAGGCTTTCGTCTGCGAAGACTACCCCGGCACGCGCACCCGCCGCCCCAAGACCACCTATCTCGGGTTCACCCGCTATTGGGACGAATTCCAGGACTACCTGCTTGGGGCGATGGGCGCTGGTGGCGGCATGGACAACCTTCTCGGGCAAGTCGTCTCCAAGGCTGGATTGCGCCAACTGCGCCTGGCGGAAACGCAGAAGTTCCGCCATGTGACGAGTTTCTTCAACGGCAAGTCCACCAAACCTTCCGAGGGCGAGGATCAGGTCGACATCCCCAGCCGGTTCGACCCTGCGACCTTCGCCAGCCACCCCGAAATGGAGGCCTACAATGTCACCGACGAGCTGCTCCGGCGGCTGGAGCACAACCCCTACGGTTTCATTGTGGTGAACTATGCCAACTGCGACATGGTGGGGCATACGGGCGATTCTGAGGCGGCCCGCAAAGCCGTCGAGGTGGTCGACGAGTGCGTCGGGAAGGCGGTCGAGCGTCTCCTCGAACTCGACGCCCAGATTCTCATCACCGCCGACCACGGCAACGCGGAGCAGATGATCGATTACGCCACCGGGATGCCCAAGACCAGCCACACCCTCAACCTCGTCTCCTGCATCTATGTGGCCAAGGACGCGCCCGGGAAAAGCCTCGTTCCCAAGGGCAAGCTTTCCGACATTGCCCCCACAGTCCTCCAACTCCTCGGCATCCCCAAACCCGCCGAGATGACCGCCACCTCCCTCCTGGCCTAAAACCATCCGCCATCAGGCGCCGAGGCACCCCCGCCCCGGCGCCTGATGCTTTGCTCCGCCCCCGACTCCTGCGCACGACTGCCGACCGCTCCTGGCAACCAGTCCCGCCCCATCCTGCCCGAGAAGCGCCCCTTGAGGTGCCAACCTTCCGCCGGCGAGGGGCAATTTAGCAGGTACTAACACATTTTCCCTCGCCTCCTGCCGATAGAGATTCCCCTCTCCGCCGCCTTATGCTATACTCGCCTCATCGTTAAAACACCCCCCGGAGTTTTTCCACTATGGCATACCAAATCACCGATACCTGCGTCGGCTGCGGCACCTGCAAAGGCGTCTGCCCCGTCGAAGCAATCTCCGAAGGCAACCCCGCCCCCTACGTCATCGACGCCGCCAAGTGCGTCGACTGCGGCACCTGCGCGGGCGAATGCCCCGTCCAGGCGATCGTCCAGGGCTAATCCCGGACACGCACCCATACCCAAGGGCGGAACCCGCACGCGGGCTTCGCCCTTTTCATTTTCACCGCCCCCAATCCCCCAAACCGCCCCCAAAGAAAACTTGCAACTCCCCCCAGATATGCTACAATCCCCAACCGTGAACTACCACCTCCTATCCGGTTGGCTCTGCCTCGACCAAGTCTGGGAACCCCTACTCCAACACCTCCCGCCAGCCCCCGCCCACATCCACAATTGGCGCGAAACAGAACCCGTCTGGAACCCCCGCGACATCGTCTTCGCGCACTCCCTCGCCGCCATCAGACTCCTGCAGCGCTACCTCCAAGGCACCCTCCCCCCTTGCGCCAGATTGATACTCCTCGCCGCCACCGACTGCCTCGACAACCGCCCCGCCTGCCAAGCCATGATCCGCGCCCTCAGGCACCACCCCGACCAACTCCGCCTCGACTTCGCCGCCGCCTGCAACGCCCCGCCCCACCTCATCGCCACCCCACAGCCCGAAGACCAGCAAGCCCTCGCCTACCTCCGCGATACCGACCTCCGCGGCCAACCCCTTGACCTCCCCCCGCACATCCATTGCTACCACGCCACCCAAGACCAAATCGTCACCCGCCCCCTCCCCAACTCCACCCCCATCCCCGGCGCCGGCCACCTCTTCCCCTATACCCATGCTCAAACCCTCGCCCGCACACTTTAACCAAGCCGCCCAGACCTACGAACAAGCCGCCTGGCACCAAGCCCAGGCCGCCCGCCGCCTCGCACACCTCGCCGCCACCCACCTCGACACACCCCCAAAGACCATTCTCGACCTCGGATGCGGCACCGGCCTTGCCACCAAAGCCCTCCTCCACTACTACCCGCACGCCCAGTGCATCGGCTGCGACACCTCCCCCGCCATGCTCGAAACCTACCGCCGCGCCATCCCCCAATCGCAGACCATCCAAACCAACCTCGACCACCCCTCCAACCTGCCAAACGCCGACCTCATCGTCAGCTCCTTCGCCCTCCAGTGGGTCACCGACGAACCCCGCCTCATCCAACAACTCCCCCCCGACGCCTACCTCCTCATCTGCGAACCCGTGCTCGGCTCCCTCCCCGGCCTCGACACACCCTTCCGACCGCCCGAAGCCATCGAACGCGCCCTATTCCCACGCACCATCCTCGCCAGAGAAACCCACCACCTCACCCGAACCTACCCGACAACCCTCGCCGCCCTGCGCACCTTTTCCCGCATTGGTGCCCTCCCGTCCGCCCCGCCGATGCCCACCGCCACCGTCCGCCGACTCCTTCGAACCCTCCCGCCCGAACTCACCTACCATGCTGCCTGCTACCTCGCTGATCATCGTCGGGACTGACACCGACGCCGGCAAAACCTTCGTCACCCGCGCCATCTGGGAGCGCTACGCTCCCCGCCTGCGCGTCTGCAAGCCCGTCGGCACCGGCTACCCGAAAGATAACGATGTGGCCTACGCCGGACTGGCCCCGCTCCTGCACTTCTCCCCCGCCATTTCCCCCCATCTTGCCGCCGAACTCCAAGGCACCCCCATCCGCCTCGATACCCTTCTCCAGCGCGTCCGGGAGCAATCTCCGCACCTGATTGAAACTGCCGGAGGCCTCCTCTGCCCACTCAACCGCGAGCGGAAAGAAACCAATCTGGAACTCGTCGAGCAACTCGAGCGCCCCGTCCTGCTGGTCGTACCCAACCGTCTCGGCTGCGTCAACCACGCCCTGCTGACCCTGGCCATGCTCCGAGCCCGAAGCATCCCGACGCTCGGCTTCGTGCTCAACCGCCAAACGGTGGGCGACCCGACTATCCAGCGGGACAATGGGTTGACCATCCGCGACCTCTCCGGTGCCGATTTCCTGGGGGAATTCCTGCCCGGCGACGCGACGCTTCCTGCGCCTCTTTCCGCGCTGTTGGACGAACGATTCGGACTTGGACATGGACACTGACTTTGACGCCCGGCACCTTTGGCACCCCTATACTTCGCTCATCCGTCCGCTGCCTTGCTACCCGATTGTGGCTGCGGAGGGGACGCACCTGCACCTGTCGGACGGGCGTACGCTGGTGGATGGGATGTCGAGTTGGTGGGCGGCGATCCACGGCTACCGGCACCCCAAAATCCTGGCCGCGCTTGAGGCGCAGACTGCCCGTCTGCCCCACTTTATGTTTGGCGGCATCACCCACGAACCGGCCATTGAACTTGGCAAGCGTCTGCTCAATCTGCTGCCCAAGCAGTTGGATGCGATTTTCTATTCCGACAGCGGCTCGGTGGCCGTCGAAGTTGCCCTCAAAATGGCGGCGCAGGCGACGGGAAGGGGGCGGTTTCTGACGATTCGCGGCGGCTACCACGGGGATACTTTCATGGCCATGTCGGTCTGCGATCCGGTCAATGGCATGCACAACCGGTTTGCCAACATTCTTCACCGGAACTTCTTCGCGCCGCGCCCGAGAACGCCCTTTGGCGCCGCGTGGGAGCCGGCCGACATCGAGCCTTTCGCGGAGCTGATTCGGCGGCATGCCCGGGACGAACTCGCGTGTGTGATTCTCGAGCCTGTCGTGCAAGGCGCCGGCGGCATGTGGTTCTACCATCCCGACTATCTCAAGGCTGTCCGCGCGCTCTGCACCGAGTATCGAGTGCCGCTCATTTTCGACGAAATCGCGACCGGCTTCGGGCGCACCGGGCGCCTCTTTGCGATGGAGTGGGCGGGCGTCGTGCCCGACATTCTCTGCATCGGGAAGGCGCTCACCGCCGGCACGATGACCTTCGCGGCGACGGTGGCCACGCGTGCCATCGCCGAGGCCTGTTCGCGGGATGGTCTGCCCTTCATGCACGGTCCGACCTATATGGCCAACCCCACAGCCTGCGCCGTCGCCTGCGCCAGCCTCGACCTTCTTGAGGACGGCTCCTGGCAGAGCCAAGTCGCCCGCCTCGAAGCCCGCCTCAAAGCAGGGCTCGAACCCGCGCGCAACCATCCCGAAATCGCCGATGTGCGCGTGCTCGGAGCCATCGGCGTGCTCGAAACTCGCCGCCCCGTCAATATGGCCACGCTCCAGGCCTACTTCGTCGAACGCGGCGTCTGGCTGCGCCCCTTCGGACGGCTCATCTACCTGATGCCCCCCTACATCACGCCCGACGCCGAACTCGCCCTCCTGACCGCCGCCGCCGTCGCCGCTCTCGACCGGCCCGAACACTTTCTCGCCAACTGATTCCCCCCGCTCCAACCCACCACCGGCCACCAATCCTACCCACCAACATCCCCGCCAGCTAGGCATCTCCCGCCCCCAAAGGTGCCTACTGACGCATTGCACTGAGACTGCTATCGCTGTCCCAGTGCATCAACCGAACTAATCGTGGAGGCTGTGGGCGGAATGGCTTTTGTTGTCCAGCCATTGTCGTCAAAGCAAGCACCGATTGCGGCAGAGACGCTTTCTTCATCGAGACGCAAGAGGGCGTGGCGATAGATGAATTGCCCATCCGGAAAGGACTCAATCTGGGAAGAGATTGGTTTGGCGGTATTCCTGTCGGAAAGCATATTCCGCCATGCGCGAAGAAGCGTGGTCTGCGGTGTTAGCGCATATCAGAATTGCCTTGGGCTGCCGTTCTCGTCAAGTAGTGGCCAGAGCTCCGACGGCACGATGCCAAGGCTGGCAATAAACGGCGCAACCTTGCCAAAGGAGAAAACCCGGATGCGGCTGCAGTCGTTGGCGCCCACTTGAAACACCCAGATCGTGCACGCGACGTAAATCCAATCGTATGCCGCGCCAAAAGAGCGCCAGCCTGTACAGACAATGCGTTGGACGGAGTAAAGGAGTCGAAGCCCTCTTCCATGCCAACGCGGTACATCACGAAGCCGAACGCGAAGTCAGCCACCGTCAGCGTACGTGTGGTTCGGACCGGCAGCGCGGTCGCGCAGGATAGGGCTGCAGAGGGTGCCTCGACAGTATCCGATTGGTGCGAAGCAGCCGATGCAGGCGGTTGATACCCGCTGACTGCCGGTTTGACGCCGATGTAGACCCGTAAGGCACCGGCGAGCCCTATCGCTGCCAGTTGCTTCCAGATTGGCAGATTCCTGAATCTCACCGAGAGATTCCCTAGTGGATGAAAGTTCTGCGCATAGAAAACGGCAAGCGTGGCCCCCACAAACGACACGCCAGACTACGCACACTAGATTCCAGCCGTTTCTGAAGAACCATGGCTGAGGCGGAGCTGTTGAAAGCGCGGGAAAGACCGTCTCGCCGCCACACCTGGCCGCAAAACTCGTCGGGGCCCAAGACCGGGCCATGCATGGCAACAACGCCAAGCTGGACGTTGTTGGCGACATATGGTTTCAATCCGATCCCAACCACTGACACTCTCGATGGAATAGCGGCCGCCTCGACATCGAGGAGGGCGTTCGTATTCCGGATAAACGCTACTTTAAAATCGTTGGAACCCGTCCCAAACAACTCAAGGTGAATTTCCCCCTCGCAGACATCCGTCCGGATCGGATGGAGCAGCTGATGAGCCCCCCCCCTGTGTCCGCATACGGCGATCCGGCAGAGCAGAGATGTTGATGCCCCATGCCACCGCGGTACCAGCTGTGGCTATGGCAAACAGTAGCAGTGATAATCTCCTCATGAGGTACTTATTGCTATCTGTCCTTCAATCTCTGTAGAGAGGTCCAACGACAATCTCCACATCCCACAAGGGAAGGACATGCCAGACGATGGATGTCGGAGAGTGTCCACCAATTGGAGTAGCCTCTCGTGCCAAATGCGGCATTGCTGCGGAGGGTGGTGTTACTAGGGATGCAATCCATTGTGCCGACGATACTACCCAGCCACGATTGGACCTCGTCCCATTTATAGAATGTGAAAAATCAGGTGAATCGCAATGGTCTGATAGCCCGCGGGCAAGATTCTCGTATTCCTCCCGGCAGCATTTTCTGGAGACACTCATCGCTGAGCGCCCCCTCGCCAGAACCGGCATTGAGCTGAGGTTCTCCACAAGCTTCAGTCCTGACATAATCAGGCCGGCGTATGCTTCGGTGAAGGTAAAGGCGTTGACGATGAGCATTATCATGTCATTTCACTTTGTTCTCACCACCAAGATACCCCTCGACCGCGCCCCCGCTTTGAACTGTCCTCCTTCAATCAAGTTTGCCAGAAGCATAAATCGCCATTGTGCGCTGATTTACGTTCTGTTCGCCAGCTTTCCGGCTCCGTGCCACATACCGCAACCACCTGCCAAACTCATTTTTTGTCGTTTAGGAAAACCTTTCACCTTAGTGTCAGGCATTACGCTTCATGTTCTTTACGAATGGCCAACAGGGTCCGCCCCTTATATAAAAATAATTTTGAGCCTTGGTGGCCGCCTGATGCGTTCTTGTTGGCACGAACTTCTTGCAAAAGCCCGTCAACGAATATTGGACGTTGTCATACCCTATCTCCTTGTCACCAACGACCTCTACGCCAGTTGGAATGAACACAAGTTTTGCTCCGTCAAGGATGGCGACATCCGAAAATGAAAAAGGGGTCGCATTCTCCATCCACCTCTGCACCAACTTGGCGGCCATAATCTTTGACGCTCATGCTTTTTGATATTGGCCCGAATCTTCGCCCCTGATTGTCCGACACCCTTTCCGCCTTTGTGTTCTTCGACATCAACCTTGTGCCCGCGCCCAACAAGATCCTTGATTCGGGCGATACCTCATTCAAAGGGCAAGCAAAAAATTCGGGCTGATCCCCATCGCGCGTAAAGATTCGGTAGTCCTGCAAGGCAGTATGGATGATGCCTTCCAATCCGACGACGTCATCCGTTTTGATGCCAAAGGGAAATCAAAGTTTTCGTAGACCGCGGTGTTCAGTGAACCGAGGCGATTCGTAAAATCCTTTACATTGCCAATCTTAACAGCCTTTACCATCTTGCCCCGGAAGAGACCCTTCGCCCTTACGGGCTTCAGGCACTCATACACATAACCAGCCTTGGGCTTGAACTCTGTTTTCTGCGCCATATAAATCCTTTCCTGTTATGCCTTTTTCAGCAAGCTATGCTATGTATGCGTTTTGCCATCCTTATATACATGTCGCTAGGATTGTGCATGCGAAAACGGCATTTAGTATAAACATAAGCCTTGGGCGCTAATTTCGTCATGGCTTACGAGCACTTCGGTGCAACATACAACAGCGTCTTTCATTTGTTGCTATTTGCTATCGTCATATATCGTTTCAATTTCTTATATTCATTTTGATAATACTCGAACGCCACCTGATTATCAACGAAGACGTCAGACTCGCACCAAGCATACTGGGCCACCTTTGGCTTTTCACCTATTTTAATAGGCAAAAACGGCGGTGGACAAAAGCCACCAAAATGTTTTATCCCTTGCATCTTTGAGGCCTTGGAATTATCTAGCGAATTGTCAATCGTATATTTAACCCTAAAGGCCGACAGAAAAGCCTTGATAGCTTCATTCTCGACAATCTTGGGGATGGCCGATTCTATAGAGCCATTACAACATGTTTTCACAATGTTCCGCAATTGTGCATTATCGTCATCAAGGAGGAAGCTAATTGCAGCAAGAAACTGCATATCAGGCTTCGAATTCTTTGTCATAGCCACACGCAATGTCTTGACCTCACTTAATATATCATTCAAGGACGCCATTGTCTTACTTGGTTGCGCCATCAACAATTCGTATACAAGCGACGCAAACTGATGCCTAAGCATTCGATGAACGTCTGCCGCATTTGAAAATGGCACTATCGCATTTCTTGACGGCTGCCGAGATATGCGAGAAAGAAAAGCAAATGTCTTAGCAGGATCATTCATGCCAGGAAACGAAAGCTGCTTTCCCGGAGGATTATCATCATATACTTTCTTAAACTCTAACACTTCCTGTTCGACCAAAGTAATAATATGCGCGCAACGTTTCAGCCCCTCATCAAACTCCATTTCAGTAACGGTCAGCGCATCATTAGCCTTTGATCGACTACCGTAATGTTTCCCAACAATAAGCACCAGAATTTGGCACTCGGGAATCGTCTTATAACAAGCCTCTTCCGCAGTCCTCCCGCCCATATATCCAATATCGCCATATTCGCTCATGATCGGCCTATAGCCTATCGCTTCAACCGTAGCTCTAACGGCATCTCTAACAAGTCGCAAATCACTAACTGTTGAGCTAATAAAAACAGATGGTATCATGTAGGATATCCTTTCTACTTATCGCTTCTATCAGCGCTATTCTGTTATATTGTTGATGGGCTGCGGTATACTGCTATCCACATTTTATCCCCAATTTATCAAAGAACGCAAAATTCCGTTTCCTGGCATCAATAGCAATCTGATCGAGATTGACCAAGTATATACTCGCATTTAAATTCCGATTGTAGTAGTAGTACGCAAACCCGCCATGAACTTTAGCATAATCATTCTCTTCAGCCCACTCAAGAATGGGTTTCGTAAAATCACAAATGGCATAGCACAAGAATTGCGTATCTTCTTGCGAAATGCGAATAGGCCGGCCATGATCAACCAAGAGATGCTTACTTTCTCGTATTTGACGAAACATTCTCTGTACTTGTTCTGGCGGTTTCTCGTCTCTGTAATTTGCACGGTTAGGCTTCTTAAACTCTATTATCGAAACAGTCCTTGCAATGCGCGTGTCTGGATCTACATCTGCAAATGCTACAATGTCTGGCCTTTCAGCCGAAGCACTTTTCATAAACTCGCGGATTTCTTTATCCGACATAGCACACGCATGAAACGCCAACCGGTCATCAATAAGCCAAAGATTATGATTATCAAAGCCAATGCTATCCGAATCGGTCCGCATCGGAAAAATTATGTCATGCAAGATCTTCTCGTCCACATAACTCCCGTCCGGCCTTGATTCAATCTTCTTTTTGAACAGTTCTATGACAAACTTCCTATACGTAACGTATGCCGCAAGGTTGTCTTTCTGAAAATCATCATACTTCGCTGTCAACTCTTTTATGCTCGCTTCACTTCCCTTGAACGATTCCAATTGCGTTTTCAACAACTTCTCACTGCTCTGCCTGATTTCAAATTCCGCCTTGCCCTTATGGCGATATAGCACTTCGTCTATCTTCTCGTCAGATGAATTCGGATCTATGTCGTCCAACACCTGAGGGCAGTATTTAACAACAGCCCTTAATGCTGGATTCTTTTGTGCCACATATCCTTCAACTCGTTCTTTACGTCTCGCTTGCAAAGAATCCAGATACGGCTTCAAGTATCGTCGCGCATGCGTAACAATGGCATCTTCAATGGGGCGACGGCCGATAGGCGCCTCAAGATCTATCATCGACGACTCTTCCTGAATAGAAAAATCATCCCTTGTCGGTAACACGTGCGAATCTAAATACGCCCCGGTCACGTAAACCGCATAGACGAACTTCTTTCCGTTTTCATCGAACTGAATCGTTGTGCCCAACTTTTTCCCTATATCACAAGTTGTGACTTCGCGCGAATCTGCGCAAAACGCCATACGATGCATCTGAGCATTAGTTCCATAAAGTTTCAACTGCGTCAAAGTGAAATGCTCTTTTTCGATGTCAATTTTCTCTTCCGTAATCTGCGGCCTAATATCGCCATCAAACATTTTCGCAAGAGAACACGGATTCTTGTCAATATCGTCCACCACTATGATGTTAGGCACTTTATTTGCGAGAAAGGCAACTAAACAATGCTCCAAAATCCTTTGTGCTATCTTTTCTGTCGTTGGATAGGCAGTTGGCAAATCCCGATAAACAGGCTTAAACTTATTCAACGAGATGGTCGTCTGAATCGGCGTGTTTTCATCCACTTCAATAGGTACAGAATCTTTTATGCCCTGCCGCAACGAAAATTCAATCTCTCGTCTTTTCTTCTTTTCATTAGAATCTACATACACGCTTGAGATCGTCACATTTTCGAATGCTTTTAACCAAGTAAACCGACCTATACCTTTTCCACCCCTAGCAGCTTTCTGCTTAGAAGCCATAAGTTTAAATGACGCCAAATTCTCATCCGTAAAGCCTATTCCATTATCTATAACTTGAAAACCCAATATCATGGGCTCACGACGAGTTCCGTCCTTAAAATCAAACTCTTGCTGTGCAGCTCTTTTGATGACGACTTTGACTTCACCCTTTTCATACCTTCCTTGAAAACGATCTTCAATCGCTTGAATGGAATTCACTAATGCTTCAAAAAGTGGCATCAGCGGTTTTGACTTGAAATCACGAATCAATACAACCACACCTTCAAGTTCACTAGTTATTTGCGTTGCCATTTTATGGC
Source organism: Kiritimatiellia bacterium (assembly GCA_051892815.1). Taxonomy (GTDB): domain Bacteria; phylum Verrucomicrobiota; class Kiritimatiellia; order RFP12; family DVOR01; genus JAXFQS01. The sequence goes on from JBJFGP010000108.1 coordinate 15,684, forward strand.
TCCTTCCTTATAAACACTCAATTACACTGCGCAAAATGTGATAGGCTGCTCCATACACCTTGTTTGCGTCAGCATTTGGGATAATTTCTCCATGGAACAATGCATTGCGTAGATTATACAGCACCTCTATCAAGCCCTGAGCTACGTACACTGCCTCGGGCACGAAGTAAAAGCGCCCACATTCGATTGCCGTGTTTTCTTTTCCCTCTTTATTCGGCTTACCAGTTACAAGATCCTTTACAAGCAATGGTGCCACAGATCGATACAAAAACAAAATCTCTTGGCGCCCTGCCTCCTTCTTCAACTGAGGCAAATTATCTGAGACTTTTTTCGGGTCGTATTCATACTCGCTAAACTCTTTGAAAAAATGCGTCACTTCTTCGCCGGATCGCTTGTGCCCCTTTATGGACAGTATTGTCTTCCCTTCAAATGGATGTTTCGTATCACCACATTGCACATGGAAATGGATACCTCGTTTTTCTCGATCACCAACATGACTTCCTTCGTTCTTGAAACATATTGCACGAAAAGAAACTACTCGCCCCTGATTATGTATTTGCGCTTGTTCCAACGCATTGTGAAGTTCACCAAGGCGAGCCCGAAAATCCACCCCATCTTGATTGTCGTCTTGTAGCAGGGCAACAATCTTGTTCCGAAAAACATTTGAGCTGCGTTTGATTGTATTAATCTTTGCACGGTCTGAATCGCTGAAAAATCAAGATTCATCCACGCGTTGAATGGTATGTATGCTTTTACATACATACCAAAATAATCTATGTCGGCAAGCCGCTTCCAGGCTTCTTTTGTTGACGCAAATGTATTATTGGACATGAGGCACCTCATTTTCTGCAATCGCCAGTCCTGTTTCTTCGCCTTGCTCAATCGCGGTTTCGACCATGATTTTTGCCTTTTCGAGGAGTCGCTTGGATTCGGCGCGGAGGGCGAAACTTGATTGGACTTTTGCCGCGAGTTCTTTTTGCAGCTTGAACGGCAAGAGCGGGATTACTACGCGTTCGATTTCCGACTGCTTCCAATGTTG
>JBJFGP010000109.1:0-16662 GCA_051892815.1 Kiritimatiellia bacterium
TTCTTCTCTTGGTTAGTCGGTATGCCTTGGGGGTGTTTGGGGGGCAGGATGGGGATGGGGAGAAATATATCGGTTGGGGGAAGTGGTTGTGGATGAGGGGGTTGTGGGGTGTGGGGGATATTTTTGGGTGGGGTGGGTGTTATGGGCTTGCAATGGCGCAATATTTGGTGTAGTATGTGGGTGTTGGCCACTATGAGTTGTGGTGCGTTGATTTTGTGTTTGTGTTCAAGGAAAGGTGGTTTTGGCGATGAAGGTGATGAGTATTATCAAGCGCAGTGGGCAGGAGGTGCCGTTTGATATTTCGAAGATTGCCAATGCGATTCGGAAGGCGTCGCAGGCGGTGGATTACCGCAATGCGTTGTCGGAGGGGCGGATTCGGTTGATTGCGGAGGAGGTGGCGGGTGTCTGCGAGGCGCGGGACCGGGCGATGACGGTGGAGGAGATCCAGGATGTGGTCGAGAATAAGATCATGGAGATGGGCTCGCCGGAGATTGCGAAGAAGTATATTGTCTACCGTTATCAGCGGGCGTTGGCGCGCAAGGCCAATACGACGGATCAGCAGATTCTGTCGCTGATCGAGTGCAACAACGAGGATGTCAAGCAGGAGAATTCGAACAAGAATCCGACGATCAATTCGGTGCAGCGGGATTATATGGCGGGGGAGGTCTCGAAGGATGTCTCGAGCCGTCTGCTGTTGCCGCAGGATGTGGTGCAGGCGCATCGGGATGGGATGATCCATTTCCACGATATGGACTATTTCGCGCAGCATATGCATAATTGCGATTTGGTCAATCTGGAGGATATGCTGCAGAATGGCACGGTCATTTCGGGAACGATGATTGAGAAGCCGAAGAGTTTCTCGACGGCGTGCAATATCGCGACGCAGATTATCGCGCAGGTGGCGTCGAACCAGTATGGCGGGCAGTCGATTTCGTTGACGCATTTGGCGCCGTTTGTCGAGGTTTCGCGGCAGGCGATTGCGCGCGAATTGCGGGAGGAGTGCGCGGAGACGGGGCTCAAGCCGGACGAGAAGGCGTTCTCCCAGATTGTGGAGCGCCGTGTGCGCAAGGAGATTCAGAAGGGTGTCCAGACGATTCAGTACCAGGTCGTCACGCTGATGACCACCAACGGGCAGGCGCCGTTCGTGACGGTCTTCATGTATCTCGGGGAGGCGAAGGACGAGCGGGAGCGCGCGGATTTGGCGCTCATCATCGAGGAAGTCCTCCGCGAGCGTATCACGGGGGTCAAGAATGAGCAGGGGGTCTACATCACCCCGGCGTTCCCGAAACTCATCTATGTGCTCGAGGAGCAGAATGTTCGCGAGGGCACGCCCTACTGGTACCTCACCGAGCTGGCGGCGCGCTGCACGGCCAAGCGGATGGTGCCGGACTATATCTCCGAGAAGAAGATGCTTGAATACAAGGTTGACAAGAAGGGCGACGGGCACTGCTACACCTGCATGGGGTGCCGCTCCTTCCTCACGCCGTATGTCGACGAGAACGGCAAGGCCAAGTACTACGGGCGCTTCAACCAGGGCGTCGTGACGGTCAATCTGCCCGATATCGCGCTCTCGGCGCACGGGGACGAAACCCGCTTCTGGCAAATCTTCGACGAACGCATGGAGTTGTGCCACCGCGCCCTGCAGAGCCGGCACGAACGCCTCTCGGGGACGCTCTCCGACGCGGCGCCGATCTTGTGGCAATACGGCGCGCTCACCCGGCTCGGCAAAGGCGAGAAGATCGACAAGTATCTCCACGGCGGGTACTCGACCCTCTCGCTGGGCTATGCGGGCCTCTGGGAGTGCGTGCTGGCGATGAACGGCAAGAAACTCACCGAACCCGAGGGCGAGGCATTCGGGCTCGAAGTGATGCGCAAGCTCAACGAGTACACCGCCAAGTGGAAGCAGGCCGAGAACATCGACTATTCGCTCTACGGCACCCCGCTCGAATCCACCACCTACAAGTTCGCCAAGTGCCTCCAGAAGCGCTTCGGAATCATCAAAAACATCACCGACCGCAACTACATCACCAACTCCTACCACATTCACGTCACCGAGCCGGTCGACGCCTTCACGAAGCTCTCCATAGAGGCCAAATTCCAGAAACTCTCCCCGGGCGGCGCGATCTCCTATGTCGAGGTCCCGAACATGCAGAACAACATCCCGGCCGTCCTCTCCATCATGCAGTTCATCTACGACAATATCATGTACGCTGAGCTCAACACCAAGAGCGACTACTGCCAAGTCTGCGGCTTCGACGGCGAGATGGAAATCGTCAAAGACCCCGCCGGGAAACTCCTCTGGCGCTGCCCCAAGTGCGGCAATACCGACGAGACCAAACTCAACGTCGCGCGCCGCACCTGCGGCTACATCGGCTCCCAATTCTGGAACCAAGGCCGCACCCAGGAGATCAAAGAGCGCGTCCTGCACGTCTCGTGAACTACGCCCAAATCAGGACTTGCGACATCGCCAACGGCGAAGGCGTCCGAGTCTCCCTCTTCGTCACCGGCTGCACCCACCACTGCCCCGGATGCTTCAATCCGGAGCAGTGGGACTTCGCCGCCGGCAAGCCCTTCGACGAAGCCGCCCAAACCCTCGTGCTCGACGCCCTATCGCCCGCGCACATAGCCGGCCTGACCCTGCTTGGGGGCGAGCCGATGGAGCCCTCCAACCAGCGCGCGCTCCTGCCCTTCGTGCGCACCTTCCGCACCCGCTACGGCCGCACCCGGACACTCTGGGTCTACACCGGCTGCGAACTCGAGTGCGACCTCCAATCCCCCTCCCGCTGGCGCACCGAAGCGACCGACGAACTCCTGGCCCTGACCGATGTTCTGGTCGACGGTCCCTTCATCGAACGCCTCAAAGACCCCTCATTGGCCTTCCGCGGTTCGAGCAACCAGCGCATCATCCGCCTCCACGCCTGAGCGCGCCGGTGCCCACCTCCCGCCCCCGCCCCTAGCCACCGAACGCTCCCGCGCCTAGGCACCATCAGCCTCCGTCGGCGCGCACCTGCTTGCCGCACTCCTGCCTTGCCTTTGCTGCCGCTCCGGACGCCTCCGGGTGGGGAGAAAAACCGTATCGCGCCCTTTCGCAAAATAATTGTTCCAGCGCCCGGCAAATGCACTAATGGCGCTGACAAGGATTCCCGCGACATGGAAAACAAGAATTACTCCCGGCTCTTTAATTTTAGCCGGAAATCCAGTTGGCGAATGGATCTTATCCAATGGATAGCCAATCAAAATGGAGAAGTGCCGTGGACTTTGACGAGAAGAGCAATAGAGTCATTCCGAGTTGGTCTCAACTGGAGGATTTGCGCAAGCCTTTGACCGAGGGAGAGAAGGCCCTGATTCGGAATCTGGACCGCTGCCTGCCCAGGGATGATTCCTGGCAAGAGGGCGATGATGCTTTGGCAGACTATGACGGTTGGCTGATTTTTGTCCGCCCGTTTTTGAATGATTTGCGTCCGCCGGTCGTGGCGTTCAATCCTTCTGCCGGTGCGGTTATTTTTGAGGTGAATGATTGGGATCTTCGGCGGTATCAGTCTGAGGTCGATAGGGAGAGTGAAGAGGGGGCTAACCTGTATGAACAGCTTGAGAATGGAGACAAACGGCAGGTCGCGTGGCCGCAGCGACCGGTTGAACATTACAAAAAGGTGGTGATCGAGCAGCTATCCCCAATGCTTGGGGAAGCTGCAGATGATGGGGGTGGAAACTATTGGCTCATCAAAACGGCCGTCTATTGTCACCGGGCGAAAACCAGTGTAGTTTGCTCCAAATTGGATGGGGGCTCCAAATGCACAAAGAAGGGCGAGAGATACACTTCCCTTTTGGGATACGATGTGGATCAATGGGATTGGCGCGAACTATTGCCAAGGTCTCATAATTGGGATCCGAAATGGACTCCGGACCTGTTGTTCTGGCTGAACCCCCCGATTCATCGAATGGAACAGGGTACCGTGCTCAAGTTGAGGGGCAATCAGGTGAAACTCGCAGAGCCAACGCCCGGCCACTTCCGTATTCGAGGGGTCGCGGGAAGCGGCAAAACACAGGCGTTGGCCTATCGGGCGGCCAAGCTGGCCTCGCAAGAGAAGCGGGTGCTCATTCTGACATTCAATATTACGCTTTGGCACTATATCAAGGATATGGTGGCGCGCGCCCCTTTTACCTTCTCCTGGGAGCAGATCACATTCGACCACTTCCATGGGTTCTGCTGGAGGTTTCTCCCTTGGGAGTCCCGTCCAAACACCAGGAACGAGGAAAATCGCAAAAGATACTATGAGGAAATCGTGCCCCAGATGGTTGCGCGTGTAATCGAGCGGCACGAACGTGAGGTTGAGAAGTACGATGCCATCTTGATTGACGAAGGGCAGGATTATGTCTACAACTGGTACGACCTGCTGAATACCTATTTCCTATCCAAGCGGGATGAGGTGGTCGTTTGCTGCGACAAGCGGCAGAATATCTACAGGCGTGACCTATCCTGGCTGGACAAGCGCGTGACACGCCGGGGGCTGGAGAAGTTTGGCGACTATATTGACTTGACGGTCAGCATTCGGCAACCGCCGAAGTTGGCCGCATTTGCGAAGGCATTTGCAGACAGATTTGCCTTGAGAAGCGACATTCCTCAAGTTGCACGGCGGAAGTTCCCCGACGAACTGATCTCGACGGAGCATATCGGGTGGCTGGAGTTATCCCCTTCAGACGCGAAACCAGATGCGGCTGTGGTGACAACCATTTGGAAGCAAGTTCAGGCACTTGTGAAATCGGGGCAAAAACCGTCAGACATTGTGATTCTGGTGCCGACCCACAAGATGGGGGTGGAGGTGTTAGAGAGGTTCCGCAAGGAACAGGTACGGGTGAATCACGTAATCGATGTGGGGGAGGGGCACCGTTCCAACAAAAAGGCTTTTTGGATGGAGGACGCTCGCTTGAAGTTATGCACCATCCACAGTTTCAAAGGCTGGGAACTGCAGAATGTCATCCTCGTCACTCCACTAGAGACGGAGGCCGGCTGGAGTAATATCGACAGCCTAGTCTATACGGCACTCACGCGCGTCAAACGCACGATTATCGTCTTGAACAGAAACCCGCGGTATTCGACATTCGCGAAAGCAGCCCGCGCGGCGGCATCGGCCCCCAGTGTCACCCAATGGAGAGCAACAACGAACAATAAAGAAGTGGAGGCGCAAGGGGATGGTATCCCCAGTGTCTCCCGTTCCCAGGCCGGCGGTAATAGGCCAAAGTACGAGTTCTAATTGAACTCGTTCGACTGGGCATCTGTTCCAGACCAAACCAGCGAATCTGTCAAGGCGACAAGACGGATACGCCCATTGTCCGTAAAAGGTCCGCTACCGATGTCGACACCTCACCGAGGCTCTTGCAACAAGCACGTTCTGAAGGTGAGCGACGGAAATCCCCACTCGCTTCCTTAGACTGCTCCCACCGAGCCGAAGAGGTGGGGAAGCCTCGCCCCATTAAAATTGTGCCTCGCCCTGCTGAATAGCAGTGACTGGGCGGTCAGTCCCCGGAAACTTGGTATCAGTATGAAGCGCCTGTCGAGAGTCTTGTCAACTGCCGGCAGGCGTAATGAAGATGTTCCCGTCACCTTCCCCACGCCTGAGCGCGACGCTGCCCACCTCCCGCCCCCGCCCCTAGCCACCGAACGCTCCTGCGCCTAGGCACCTTCGCCGCGGCAAGATGGGCAGGCTCGGGGGGCGGAGGTGTCAACCGGCGGGGCTATTGCCAGACGATTTTCGCGTAGGCGTCGCGCTGGACGCCACGGGCGTAGCGCACGGCGGGAAGGCCGAAGAGCATCGCGTAGAAGGGGGTCGTGCGGCGGATTCCGGAGGTCGCCTCCAGCAGTTCCGGCACGGCCGACTGCACGAGCCGGAGAAAGCCGCACCAGCAGGTCCCCAGGCCGTGGGCGTTGGCCAGCAGTTCGAATGCGCAAATGGCGGCGGCGACATCTTCGTTTGGGGTCGTCACCTCGGGGTTCTGCTCGTCGGAGGAGACAATCAGCATCCCCGGCGCGCCGCGGAAGAAGAGATCCTCTCCGCCCCGCCGCATGCGAATGGCGGGGGCCGCGAGCCAGCGGGGAAGCACTTTGGTCCCGTCGCGGTGGGCGGCCACGGCATTCAGGAAGCGCTGCCGGAAGGCGTCCATCGAGGCCCGGTCGGGATAGCAGGTGAAGGTCAGGCCGCGGGCGTTGCAGCCGGTGGGGGTGTTGCCCAGGGCCAGGAGGATGCGCCTGAGCAGGTCGCGGTCGACATCTTCCTGGCGGAAGTGGCGGATGCTGCGCCGCGTGCGCATCCAGTTCTCCGTCGCTGCCGCCGTCGGCAATTCCAGCCCGGCGAGGGGCACGGAATCTTCCGGCCGGCGTCCGTCGAAGACGATGGCGCCCTTGGGGCAAACCGCCAGGCAGTGCTGGCAGCGCATGCATTTCGACTCGTCGGGCAGGTTCGGACGCCCGTCCTCGCCGCGCCTCAAGGCCTTGAAGGCGCACTCTTTCACGCAGAGCCCGCAGGCGATGCACTTCCCCTCGTCCAATTCAAACAGTCTGCCCGATTCCATCCGGCAACTCCTTCCCTTCTCGGCAACCAAAAAAGGCCGGAGCCGCCCAGCGACTCCGGCCGAATCAATCGTGCGCTAGGCGCGAATCAGCGAGAGCAGTTCGTCGCGGCGGCGCTCCATTTCCGCCCGGGAGGTAGCCTCCAGGTTGAGGCGGACGCGCGGCTCGGTATTCGAGCAGCGCACATTGAACCACCACTCGCCGAACTCCACGCTCACGCCGTCGAGCTCGAAACAATTTCCCTTCGGACCGTAGAGCGACTTGATCTTCTCCAGCACCAGCTTCGGGTCTCCGGAGACCCTGCTGTTGATCTCTCCGGACGGGTAGTATTTGCGCAGCGGCGCGACCAACTCCGAGAGCGTTTTCCCCGAGTTCGACACCATATTCGCAAGCGCCAAGGCCGCCATCGCCGCAGATTCCGCCGTCGAATTGTCCTTGAAATAGTAGTGCCCCGAGAGTTCGCCCGCAAAGAGCGCATCGTGCTCCCGCATCTGGGCCTTGATGAAGGCGTGACCCACGCGGCTCATCATCGGCGTTCCGCCCGCGGCCTCGATAACCTCCTTGACCACGCGGCTCGAACGAAGGTCGTAGAAGATTACCCCCTTGCGCGTGGCAAGAATGTCCTGAGCAATCAGCGCGGTAGCCAAGTCCATCGCCACAATCTCGCCCTTCTCGTCGACGAATCCGGCCCTGTCCGAGTCCCCGTCGAAAGCCACCCCGAAGGCGTACTTGCCGGGATTCTCCCGGATCAGCTTCTGCAAATCCGCGAGGGTCTCGGTCTTGAGCGGATTGGCCTCGTGGTTGGGAAAGCGGCCGTCGGGCGTCTCGTAGAGACCGTCCCAGGTCACGCCCGTGCCGACGAGCGTCTGAGCCTCCCAAATGCCCATGCCGTTGGCAAAGTCGATGGCCAAATGGAGCGGGCGCTTGAGGTGCGCGAAGGTCTGCACATGGGCCTTGTAGGCGGGCAGAATGTCGAGCGCTTCAACCTTCCCCGGCTGCGGGGGGAGCGCAGCAAAGGCGCCGCTTTCGACTATCTGCTGGATCTCCATGATGCCGCTCGCGCCGGAGATGGGCACGGCGTTGGCGCGGCAGAGCTTGAAACCGTTCCACTCGCCGGGGTTGTGCGAAGCGGTGATCATCACACCGCCGTCGGCGCCGCAGTGGGCGTTGGCGAAGTAGGACATCGGGGTCGAGGCGTGGCCCAGGTCGATGACATCCGCGCCCTGCTCGGTTGCGCCCTTGACGAAGTTCTGGAAGAGCGGTTCGCTGTGGGGGCGTATGTCGCGGGCGACGACGATCTTGCGGCATTTGGCGAATGTGACATAGGCGCGGCCGATGCGGTAGGCGAGTTCGTCGGTGAGGTCTTTGCCGTAGACGCCGCGGATGTCGTATGCTTTGAAGATTCCGGACATGGTGGGTTTGTTTACTCCTGTGTCTTGTCAGAGACGGGTTTGTCGGGGTTGGTTTCCGCCGCGGGGTAGCCTGGGAGGGTGACGCCCTTGGCCTTGAGTATGGCGGCGATGATGCGGTTGGCGGTTTCGGGGTGTTTGGAGAGGTAGTCGGCGGCGGCGACGGAGCCTTGGCCGATCTGTTCGGATTCGAAGGAGAGCCAGGAGCCGCGCTTGGCGATGACCTGGGCGGATAGGCCGGCTTCGATGACGGAGCCTTCCCAGGAGATGCCTTTGGAGTAGATGATGTCGAACTCGGCTTCGGTGAAGGGGGGGGCGACTTTGTTTTTGACGACTTTGACGCGGGTGCGGTTGCCGATGATGCCGCCGGAGGTCTCTTTGATGGTGCCGACGCGGGCAACGTGGAGGCGGACGGAGGCGTAGAATTTGAGGGCGCGTCCGCCGGGTGTCGTCTCGGGGTTGCCGAACATGACGCCGATTTTTTCGCGGATTTGGTTGGTGAAGATGCAAAGGGTCTTGGTCTGGGCGATGGCGGCCGTGAGTTTGCGCAGGGCCTGGGACATGAGGCGGGCCTGGAGGCCGACATGGGCGTCTCCCATATCGCCGTCAATCTCGGCCTGGGGTGTGAGGGCGGCGACGGAGTCGACGACGATGAGGTCGAGGGCGTGGCTTCTGACGAGCTGTTCGGCGATGGTGAGGGCTTCTTCGCCGGAGGCTGGCTGGGCGACGAGGAGGTTGTTGACGTCGACGCCGAGTTTGGCGGCGTAGGTGGGGTCGAGGGCGTGCTCGGCGTCGATGAAGGCGGCTTGACCTCCGGCCTTCTGGATGTTGGCCACGACATGGAGGGTGAGGGTGGTTTTGCCGGAGGATTCGGGGCCGTAGATTTCGACGATGCGGCCGCGGGGGAGTCCGCCGACGCCGAGGGCCAGATCGAGGGAAAAGGCTCCGGTGCTGACGACGGGGATGTTCTGCGCGGCCTTGTCGCTCATCTTCATAATGGCGGTCTCGCCGAACTCTTTGCGAATCTGGGCAAGGACGGCGTCGAGCTGGGAAGGTGCTGGTGCGGGCTTCTTTTCGGCCATGGGGTTCTCCGGGGTGTGGTACGGGGCTTAGTATACCATTTTCGGGGTCGAAAAGCAAAGCCGGAGGTGGCGCGCGGGCGTTTTTCGCACGGGCCGTCTCCGGCGGGAATTGGTGCGTTGGAATGGGGCCGGCGGGTGGCTGGGAACGCCCCCGGGAGGTGTCCAGGTTCCGGCCCGGCTGCCTGACGGGAAGGGGGCTGGGTCTTTAGCGCAAGGTGAGGGGCTTGCCGGGCGCGAGGGGGATGCGGTAGGCGCCGTCGGGACCCTTGACAGGCGCGGGGCCGTCGGTCTGCGGCGCGTGCGGCCAGGAGATGACGAGGGTGCCTTGTCCGCGCGGCGCGGGTATGACGGTGAGGGTCTTGCCGGTGTGTTCGACGGTGATTTCGCCGTGGGGTGTGGGGACTTTGCCCTTCATCCACTTGAGGCCGCCGAGGTTGGGTCGGACCTCATAGGTCGCGTAGCCGGGCGCGGTTGGCGCGACACCCAGGAAGTAGCGCCCGAGAAGGTAGACCGGGCCGGCGCCCCAGGCGTGGCAATGGCTGCGGCCGTAAGGCCGGCCGTACATGGCCAGATGCTCGTTTCCGCGCTCCTTGGGGTTGTAGGCCTCCCAGAAGGTGGTGGCGCCGAGTTCGAGCATGCCGCCCCAGTAGTCGCGCATCTCTCGAAGGACGTCGCGGTGGCGGCCGATGGCGCAGAGGGCTTCGAGTTCGTAGAAGCGCATGTAGGGCGTGTGTATGGGCATCACGGCAGGGTTGAGGAGCACCTTCTGGGCGATTCTGTCCTGCTCTTCGGGTGTGAAGTAGCCGTCGAAAAGGGCGAACATGTTGGCATAGCGGTTGAATTCGGATACGCTGCCGTCGGGCTTGAGGAAGTGCATCAGACCGGACTTCTCCGCGTTATAGTAGACCTCGCGGATGCGTTTGCGCAGGGTGTCGGATTGGCTTTGGTAGCGCTCGGCGGCGGGCAGGTCTCCGGCGCGGCGTGCGGCGGATGCCATCACGCGGAGGGCTTTGGCGAAGAGGATTTGGACGAAGGAGGCGGCGCCGCCGTTTTTGCTCATGGGGCCTGGCGCCCAGTCGATGAAGACCCAGTCTCCGGGCTTGTCGTAGAGGAAGCCGTCGGGGCGGACTTGCTGCTGGCAGTACGCCATCAGGGTCTGCATGCGGGGGTAGACTTGGGCGAGGTAGTCGCCGTCGCCGGTGAAGAGGTAGTAGTCGTCGAGGGCGGTGAACCAGAAGAGGGAGTAGTCGAGGATGGTGTTGAGGTGGGCCAGGACGGGGTCTTTACCGCGCAGGAGGTTGGACGTGCGGCGGACGATGGGGGCGTCGAAAAAGGTGTAGTAGTTCATCAAGTAGCTTTGGGCGGCGTCTCCCGACCAGACCCAGCGGTCGCGCTTGATGCCGTCGAGGAAGAACTCTCGGGCGGTGAGTTCGAGGGTTCGTACGCTGGTCTGCCAGATGCGGTTGAGTAGGATATCGTCGCACTCGAAGGCACCTCTGCAGGTCAGTCCTAGGCTCTCTTCTTCGGCGGAGATGGATTGGACTTGGACGCCGGGTTCGAGGGGGTGGACGGCGATCCAGCGAAAGCCGCGGGATTCGGGGAGTGGATAGGCGTCGCATTGGGGAAGGTCGAGATCGAGCCAGATGTCGGCGCCGTCCTTGTCGCGGGCTTCGGCTTCGGACTCGGCGAAGACAAGGCGGGCGCGGCCGGCTTTGGCGATGCCGTGGAGGGTCGCGAAGCCGAAGGTCTCGCGGCCGAAGTCGACCAGCAGGGCGTCGCCCTGGCGGATGGTGCGCGCGGGTTTGATGGGCGTGCGGCGCATGGGGAAGCGGGAGGCGGGGGCGTCGAGAACTTCGGCTCTGACGGTGCGTTTGTCCTGCAGGGAGACCTCCCAGGAGGCGTCGCTCCAGACCTCGTCGCCGGATACCTTGAGGCAGGGCGGCGTCTGGGAGTTGAAGACGGTCACGCTCAGGCGGTTGGTCCCGGCTGGGACAGTGATGGTGCCGTCGGGCGCGCGGTCGAGGGTGAGATAGAGGGTCGTGGCGCGGCAGACCCCTTCGGCTTCGAGGCGGACGGTCGCTGGGCGCTCCAGGACAAGTTGCTTGGAGAAGACCACCACGGGGTAGTGGCCGTACGCCGGCCAGAAGGGCGCCCACGGCTGGCCCCGTTCGATGCGCCGCGCCTGCACCCCGAGCCCCATCCAAATGTCGCGGTCGCCGGGATAGACCAGATACGCCCCCTCCTTCGCCCAAGCCGCGAGCGTCAGCACCAACGCGCCCAGCACCAGCCAACCTTTTCGTCCCATCGCTGTCAACCTTTCCTGCGTTTTGGTGTCAAGGAAAGGGGGCGCAAGGTGTCCACCCGCCGCCCCCCTTCGCGCCCAAGTCAGTCCCGCTCCGGCGTCAGCGGATGGACGGGGTCGATACCGAACGGCATCGGCGGAAGTTCCCGCGAAGCCTCCCGTAGCCGCCGCATCCACTTGGCCATCAGATCCATGCGGCACGACTCCGGAGAGTCCTTCCCCTCGGCGTTCTTCACCGGCGAGAACTCCTCGTTGCGGTCGAACGCCAAATTGACCACCGTCCGGGCGTCGGGGAGGACGTCGAAGATGAACTTCTCGAACTTGCAGGCGTTGGGCTTGTCCGGCTTCACGGTCGACCCGTCCTCCGCGCAGAAAGGTATCTTCTTGCGCGCAATGTGCAGCGGCATCTCCCCGAGCGCCTCACGCTTGAGGAACTCCCTCGAAAAGACATGGATCGCCACGCTGCCGAAACGATAGTAGAGCGCCCCCGATATCGTCCGGCGGTTCATCTGCTCAGGCGTCAGCTCCGAATACTCCACCATCCCGTAGCGCCCGTCGGCACGCTTGACCACGATTCCAAGCCCTTCCGACGGCTCGCGCTTGGCGCAGACCTTGATCGAAATGTCTGCACCCCTCAGGTCGTGCAAGCCCAAGAAAGCCGGGTCGCAGATTTCCACCATCGGGTTGTCCACCTGGAAGAAAAAGAGCGTGTCCACACCCCGCTTCTCCATGTCCTCGATGGCACCCGAGGCCGCCAATGCCGAGAGCGTTCCGCCGTGGCCGTCGGGCGACATGAAGACGTGCCCGGGCCTATCGAGGATAATCTTTCCTTCGGGGTCGAGCGCCGGCCACATGCCTTGCACGAAGAAGAAAACATCCGCTTCCGGAAGGCCGAAGAAGCCATTCTGCCGGAAGTGTTCGCGCGTTGCCTCGTCGTTGGTCTCGCTCGTCATGATGTAGAAAGGAATGCGCACGCCGTAGGCCTTGTCGAGCGCGAGAATCTTGCGGGCGTGGTAGAAAAAGAGGGTGCGGTCTTTGATGGGGCCGACGGGATAGGCGCCCTTGGGGCCGTCGAATCCGAGCCTTGAACCTTGTCCGCCGGCTACGAGCAGGACGCCGGCGCGGCCGGCTTTGATGAGGTCTCGTCCGCGGGCGGCGGCCTGGGCGCGTGCGGTGCCGGAAAGTTCCTCGACGGGTGCCGGGGGGCACTCTTGGCGGGGGGCATCTTGGGGGGCGGCCTTGAGGAGGGCGCGCATGCGGTTGATGGCGGCGAAGTCGAAGGTTTCAATCTGCGCCAGGAGGGCGTTTTGTTCGTCCGCGCCGAGGCGATCCCAGAAGCGGAGGATCTGTTCCTGGCCGTTTTCGCGGAGGAGTTTCTGTGCGGTTTCGAGGGTCATTTTATGGGTTCTCCGTGTTGAGTCTCGGGGCTAGGGGCGGGCGCGGCGGGTGCGCACTTCGTCGTCCCAGTCCTGGTCGAAGCGGCGGGCTTCGCGGCGGCGCCGCCGGTCGATGATGTGGTAGGGGAGGATGAAGAGGGTGGCGAGGGCGATGGCGGCGGTGATGGTCAGGGCGAGGGCTGGAATCATTTTGTCTCGGGGTCGGCGGGGCGGGTTGCGGGGGCGGCGTCGGCGAGGGCTTTTGCCTGGACGAGGGTGTGGTATTTGGTGCGGATGAAGTCGCTTTCCCACGGGGGCATGGTGCCGGCGCGGAGGTAGCGGATGAACTGTTCGGTGGCTTGGGCGAAGTGCGCCTCATGGCCGTTGCGGTAGGTTTCGGGGATGAGGATCTGGAAGCCTTCGGGGAGGGGTTTCATAGCCACGCCCGGGTAGCGTTGGTTGATAGCTCTGAGGGCCTTTTCTAGGCACCTTCGGGTCTCGGAGGTGGGCACCTTTCCGGTGGGGAGTACGTAGAGTTCGGGGCGGTAGTTTTCAACCTTTCCCTGGCGGATGAGCAAGGTGGCTTTGGAGCCGCGCATTTGGGAGTAGTGGGTGTCGCCGCCGCCTTCGGGGGGCTCGAAGTCCCAGACGACGGAGATTTTGGCGTGGATGCCGCGCAGGCTGTAGGTGAACTCGCCGTTGGCCATCACGTCGATGGCGTCGCGGCCGGGGGTGCGCACGGGGTCGAGGAAGAGGGGAAAGTCGTCGAGCCCGGTGGACTTCTTGAACTGGTCGCGGGTGATGCGGGTGGGCCACTTGGCGGCGCGGCAGAGGCGGACGTCGGCGGGCTGGAGGGAGGCGCCGGGGAAGAGTTCGTACTGCACCAGGTCGACCAGGTGGGTGGTGACGTCGACGATGCCTTCGCCTTGGCGGGTCACGTCGTAGTACCAGGCCGGGCGGCGAAGGGGTTTGCCGGCGACGTGCTTGCAGAAGTGGTGGACGGATTCTTTGGTGACGGCGGGGTCGTCGGGCGTGCCCGGGAGCTGCTCGCCGTAGACTTCCGGGAAGCGCGCCAGGAGGCCTTGGAGGATGGTGGTGATTTCGTAGCGCTCGGTCATGATGTCGCGCAGGATCAGCCCCTTCTCGCGGGCGATGGCCATGGCGTTGGTGAGTTTCGCGTAGGAGGCGGCGTCGAGCGCGATGGGCTTGTCGGTGTGGACATTGAAGCCAGCCTTGACGCCCTGGAGGATGTAGTCGGCCTTGCGCGAATTGTCCCCCGCCAGCACCAGCGTGTTGCCCCGCTTCTCGCGCAGGCAGCGCTCCAGATAGGTCTCGCCCGCGAAGACCCGCTCATTCCACCGCGTCGGCGAATCCGTGCGCGAGTTGAACTGCCGGATGGCCGCCAGATGCGCCTCCAGTTCCGGCCCTTGCGGGGCGTAGACGGCCACCTCCGGCGAGACCCCCTCGAGCATCCGCTTCTGGACCAGATAGGCGTGGAAATGGCCCGGATCCAAAGTCACCAGCCGCACCAGCGGAGCCGGCTCGCGAGGCTGGAGCGTGCGCGCCGCCTCCGCCATCGGATCCGCCGGAAGCCCGTCGTTCCCGCCAACCCCCGACCCCGAAAGAAAGCAACCTCCCAGCGCCACTCCCGCCAATGCCAGCAACCCAATCGTGCGCATCTCCCGCTCCTAGACCTTGCTACCCAACAGCGTCCTGATCGAATACGGCTCGCGCGGACGGTACGCCGTCAACTCCTCCGCACGCGCATTCCCCACAATCCGCCTCGCGGCCGGATCCCACCCCACCGCCTGCCCGCTCTTGAGCGCCGCCCAAGCCAACACGCACGCCGTGTTCGCCGCATTCCCCGCCTCAATGGCCGCAATCGGATCCCGCCGCAGACGAATCGCCGAAAGCCAATCCTCCTGGTGCGAAAACTCGCACGGCCCGAACGCAGCCTCCCCCTCCGCCAACGGCTTGAGAATCTCCGGCGAACTGGCATCCAGCGCCTTCAAAACCTTTCGAGACCCGAACCCCTCGCCGCCCTTCAGCCGGCAGTTGTCCCGACTGGCAAACAGCCACCCCCGTTCCCCCGAAAAAAGAATCCCGTTGAGAAACTTGTCCTCCACCCGAACCTTGATTCCGTTGGCGTAAGTCAGCACCGACTCGAACGCCCCGTGCACATTCCACAGCCCCCCTCGCAGAAACTCCGCCTTCCCCTCCGCACGCACCGGCTCGCCACAACCCATCGCCCACTGCGCAATGTCGATATGGTGCGCCCCCCAGTTCGCAATCATACCCAAATCGGCCGCTTCCCAGCGCATCCAGCCCGGCCTCCCAAGCTCGTGCCGAGGGTGGCAGCGGTCTTCCGTGTAAGGCACCGGCTGCAACGGCCCGAGCCAGCGGTCGTAGTCGAAACCCGCCGGAACCGGCATCTCATCCGCCCGCCCTCCCGGCTTGTCCACCGGCAGCCCGATGCGAATCTCCCGCAACTTTCCTAGTCGCCCCGCGCGCACCAAATTGACCGCCTGCCGGAACTGCCGCAACGAACGCTGCTGGGAGCCGACTTGCACGACCAGCTTCCGTTCGCGGACGAGCCGCACGAGGGTTTGTCCCTCCTCAAGCGTGTAGGCCAAAGGCTTCTCAATGTAAAGATCCTTGCCCGCCAGCGCGCAGGCGGCAGCGCAGTAGCCGTGCTGGAAGTCGGGCACGGCCACGATGACGGCGTCGGTACGACCGTCCTTGAGGAACGCTTCGAGCGTGCCGAAGACCTGCGGCGTCTCCAGGGCCCTTCCGCCGATGTCGCACTCGTCGGAGATTTTCTGGGCGGCGCGGCGGGCGCGCTTGAGATCGACATCGCAGACTGCAGTGATTTGGGTGCCGACGAGTTGCGCGACGATGGAGAGGTCGAAGGTACCCATCCGCCCGCAACCTACCAATCCGATGCGGATAGGCGGCTCAGCAGGTTCCCCCATGCAGGGGCTTGCGGCGGCAAGGCCGGTCAGCAGGCTGGACTGGAGGAAGGCTCTTCGGTTCATGTCGGAGGGTGGATTGCCGTGATGCGAAGTCTCTGCCATACACCTGACAGAGAGGAAAGAACGAATTATAGCAAAAGGTCGGCGCGGTGTCCAGCGCGGGCGGCGCGGGAAGGGGAGAATTCGGTTGGCTCGCGGGGGTCAGTCGAAGTCGAAGGAAGGCTGGTCGGGGGGCGGTTGGCAGGTCTCTTGGCGGGCGGCTGCCTGGTCGAGGTTTTGTTGGCAGGACAGGCCCAGGTTCCACTCTAGGGCGCCCTGGCTCAGGAGGTCTTCTCCGCCGGGGGAGGCTTGAGGATCGGGGTGGCGGAGGACGAAGAGGGGCCTGGGCGCGGGGTGCTTGAGTTCGTTGATGGCGCCTTCGTAGGTGCCGGAACTTCTGCCGGGTCGGGAGAGGGCGGATTGGGCGACGAAGGCGGCGTCGGCAAGGGCGTAGATGTAGGCGTTTCGCTCCATGGCGACGCGGCCGTAGCTGAAGGGGTCTTCGTCCGGGTCGTGGGCGGAGAGGAGCAGGAGCCTATGGGTTTCGAGGCCTTCGCGGAATTGGTCGATGGCGAGGCGGCGGCGGGCTCTCCAGCAGGGGATGGCGCCGATGACTTCGCCGCCGGCGTCGAGACCGGCGCGCATGGCGGTCTGGTCGGCGCCGCGGGCGCAGCCGGATACGATGCGGTGTCCGAGCTGGACGCAGTGGGGGACGATTTGTTGGATGGCTTCTTCGGCGAAGGGGTTCAGGTCGCGGGAGCCGACGAAGGCGATTCCGCCGGCGTCGAGCAGGTTGGGGTTGCCCAGGCAGTAGAGCAGGGGCGGGGCTTTGCTTTCGCCTCTGCCGGTGGGGCTGGCGAGGTGCTCTTTGAGGCGTTCGGGGTAGTCGGGGTCGGTGTAGGCGACGAACCAAAAGC